>CASFAA010000073.1 GCA_949292505.1 uncultured Oscillospiraceae bacterium | reverse complement strand
CCTGGGACACGATTGAGGTCACCTCCTGGTACACCGAGACGATCCCCGCCCTGACGAAGGGGACGTACTCGCTTGACAACAGCCTGCAGACGGGCGAGGTCAAGCTCGACGCGGCGGGCCGCAAGGGCTACCGCGCGGCGGCGCAGCGCACCTACTACAAGGACGGCGCCGAGGTGAAGACCGAAGCGCTCGCGACCTCGTACTACCGCCCGTCCGGCCCCTACTATTCCTACGGCCCCGGCACCGACGTGAGCAACGATCCCGGCGTGATGACGCCGTCTTCGTCGAGCGCGTCTTCGTCGAGCGCGCCCGCTTCGAGCGCGCCGGAATCCAGCACGCCCGCCTCCTCCGCGCCGTCGAGCGCGCCGGAGTCCTCCGCGCCCGCGGAGGACACGCCGGAAACCGGCTCCTCCCCTGAGGGGACGCCGATCGGCCCGATGCCCGAGGAGTAACCGCGAGCAGCCGACGCGGCGTTTTCAACTGACGCCGCAGAGAAAGGATGTGCCCTTTTGAGTGAAATGAATCAGACGCCGAGAATCAGCCTCGTCATCCCGATTTACAACGCGGAGCGCTTTCTCGGGGAATGCCTCGCGTCGCTCGCAAAGCAGACCTTCCGCGACTTTGAGGTCATCGCCGTGAACGACGGCTCGACCGACGGCAGCCTCGCGCTGCTGCGCCGCCTCGAGAAGGAGTACGACTTCCTGCGCGTGATCGATCAGGAAAACGGCGGCGTCTCCGCGGCGCGCAACAACGGCATGGCAGCGGCGAGGGGCGAGTACCTCGGCTTCGTCGACGCGGACGACTACGTCTCGCCGCGCTACCTCGAGCGGCTGTACCGCACCTGCGTCGAGACCGGCGCGGAGATCGCCTGCTGCTATTATTTCTATAAGTTTGACGCGCCGGAGTTTTTGTGGGAATACCCGTTCCGCTGCCATGGCGTGTTCAACCGCACCGAGGCGATGAACCTGCTGCTGCACGACACGCAGATGCAGGGCCTCATGTGGAACAAGCTGTTTCTGCGCTCGCTGTTCACGGAGCACAACGTCACCTTCCCGGCGATGAAGTGTCTCGAGGACATGATTGTCATGAACCGGCTGTTCTCGTACATCAACCGCCTCGCCGTTATCGACGAGCCGCTCTACTATTACCGCAAGCACGGCGCGAGCGCGCTGTCGCGCATCACCCCGTCGAAGATCAACGATTTCACGAAGGCGATGGTGCTCGTGCGCGAGATGCTCGAGGAGGAGGGGCGCTTCGGCCAGCACGAGCGCAGCTACCGCGCCCTTCTGAAAAAGACGAGCACCTGCTGCTATCTCTATACCATCAAGATGCACGCCCGTCAGCTCCGCCCGCAGGGCTGCCTGCGCAATCTCAGGGCGCTGCGGCGCGCGTTCCGCTACTATGGCTCCGAGGGCTTTGCCGCGCCGGAGGACGCGTCGGTCGTGTCCGACGTCGTCTATATGCCCGGAAAGCTCGAGAAGGATTATATTCGATGAACGATGAGGAGGGACGCTTTGCACGCTTGCCGAGGGCTGGCGGAAAGCGCCCCTCCTTTTCCTGTCCCGCTGAGGTGAAGAATTTGGAAATTGTCTACACGGAGGAGCGAAGGTTTACCGCGGAGGAGCTGCGGGAGCTGTTCGAGTCGGTGGGCTGGCTGTCGGGGAAGTACCCCGAGCGGCTCAAGAAGGCGCTCGACGGCTGCGCGACGGTGATCACCGCCTGGGAGGGGGAGAGGCTCGTCGGCCTCGTCAACGCGATCGACGACGGCGAGCTGACGGCATACGCGCACTATCTGTGCGTCGCCCCGGACTGTCAGGGGAAGGGCGTCGGCAAGACGCTCCTGTCCCTGCTGAAAAAGAAGTACGAAAATTATCTGTACCTGATTCTGCACGCCGAGCACGACGGGCTGATCCCGTACTATCTCGCCAACGGCTTCACGCCGAGGGACGACGAGACCATTTTCATGCGGATGCACGAATAAGCCCAACCGGAAGCCCCGGCTCCCCAAAGCCGCCCGTTCCCGAACAGGCGGCGGCGCACGGCGAAAACGGCTGAAGAAATCGCAGCGGGACCGGCGGCGGGCTTGCCCGGCGGCGCGTGAATCGGCACCGCAAGTGAGGAGGAAGACAACAGTGAGAAACGATGGATTTTTCCGGGTAGGGGCGGCGACGCCCGCGATCCGGGTGGCGGACTGTAAGCAGAACGCGCAGGCCGTGGAGGCGCTGCTGCGCGAGGCGGCGGAAAGAGGCGTGCAGGCGGTCGTGTTCCCGGAGCTGTGCCTCACGGGCTACACCTGCGGCGATCTGTTCCTGCACCGGACGCTGACGGACGCGGCGGAGCGGGAGCTTGCCGGCCTGATGGCGCGCACGGCTTCCCTGCCGGTGCTGGCGGCGGTCGGCGTGCCGGTCGCGGCGAACGGTGCGCTGTACAACTGCGCCGCCGTGTTCTGCGGCGGAAAGCTGCTCGGCCTCTCGGCCAAGAGCTGCGTGCCGAACTATGGCGAGTTCTACGAGGCGAGGCACTTTACCCCCGCGCCGGAGTGCATCGAGGTTCCGTACGCGGGCTTTTCCGTCCCGCTCGGCAGCTCGATTTTGTACCGTCCCGAGGGATGGGAGGACTGCGCCGTCGGCGTCGAGATCTGCGAGGATCTGTGGACGCCGGAGCCGCCGTCGACGAAGCTTGCCCTCGCGGGCGCGACGGTGGTGCTCAACCTCTCCGCGAGCGATGAGGTGATCGGCAAGGCCGCCTACCGCCGCGAGCTTGTGAAGGACCAGTCCGCGCGTCTGCTGTGCGCGTATGTGTACGCCGACGCGGGCGACGGCGAGTCCACCACCGACCTCGTCTTTTCCGGCCATAACCTGATTGCCGAAAACGGGACTCTCCTTGCCGAGAGCGCGCCGTTCACCACCGGCCTGACCGAGGCCGACGTCGATCTCGCCCGCATGGAGGGCGAGCGCCGCCGCGTCACCACCTGGCACGGCGGGAAATACCAGGCCGCGCGGGAGGTTTCCTTCGCGCTGCCCGCCGCCCCATTCACGCTGCGCCGGAGGGTCGACCCCGCCCCGTTCGTCCCGAAGGGGGAAAACGACCTCTCGACCCGCTGCGAGACGATCCTGACGCTGCAGGCCACCGGCCTCAAGACGAGGCTCGAGAACGCCCACGCGTCGCACGTTGTCATCGGCGTGTCCGGCGGGCTCGATTCCACGCTCGCCATGCTCGTCGCGGCGCGCGCCTTTGACCTGCTCGGCCTGCCGCGCGAGGGCATCCTCGCCGTCTCCATGCCGGGCTTCGGCACGACGGG
>CASFAA010000072.1 GCA_949292505.1 uncultured Oscillospiraceae bacterium | reverse complement strand
TTTCTCAATTCCTCTGGTAAATATTTCATTTGTACATCCTCGATTCTTATATTTTTGAAATAATTCTCACTCCTTTCGATAGGTAGAGTCAGTATGTATATTAATTTGCGCATTTCATTGAGTAGCATTATTTTCGAAAGGATAATCTGCATATACGACAAATTCAAAGTATTCAAAATTTGAAAAACTGCACGGTGATTGTTATTAGTCACCGTGCAGTTTTCTGGCGGAAGCGGTGGGATTCGAACCCACGAGCCCTTGCGGACTACCTGATTTCGAGTCAGGCCCGTTATGACCACTTCGATACGCTTCCAAATATTCAGCCTTATCATTCTACCGAATTTCACGTGAAAAGTCAAGAACAAAATGCGGCGGAGCGCGAAGAAAAGGAAAAGCGAATTTTTGACACGGTTGGAATGAATTTTGACATTGCGGGGAGCGGGGAAAACCTTTTATACTGATGATACAGAAGAATACGCCCCCAAGGGGCAAAGGAGGAGTTCAGATGAAACAGATTCCCGTCGGTACCTGCGTGCCGGGTCCTGCCGTCGACCGCTGGCTGAAGCCGCTCGTCGAAGGAGGGTATGAGTGCGTCGCGCTCAATTTCCATATGTCGCTCGAGGGGACGGATCTGAAAAAGCTCGCGGAGCGCGTCATGCCGTACCTGCGCGAGAAGGGCGTCGCCGTCGCGACGCTCGGCTATTACTGCAACCCGATCGAGAACGCGGAACAGAGAAGGACGCTCAAATCGGTGATCGACGCCGCCCCGCTGTTCGGCGCGCCGATGGTGTCCACATTCGCAGGCGCGTATGAGGGGCAGCCGGTCGAGAAGGCGTTCCCGAAATTCGGCGAGGTCTTCCGCGAGCTCGCGAAGCGCGCGGCGGGGAACGGCCTCAAAATCGCGATTGAAAACTGCCCGATGGACGGCGTGTGGAACCGCGCGACGTGCAACATCGCGTTCCATCCGAAGGCGTGGGAGGCCATGTTCAGCGAGGTGCCGGACGAGAACGTCGGCCTCGAGTGGGAGCCCGGCCACCAGAGCGTGCAGCTCATCGATCCCATCGCACAGCTGCGCGATTGGGCGCCGACGGGCCGCATCCTCCATCTGCACGGCAAGGACTGCACCGTCGATTGGGACGCCGTCCGCCGCTGGGGCATCCTCGGCGCGTACCCCTTCGCGAAGCAGCGCACCCCGGGCTTCGGCGACCTCGACTGGCGGCAGATTTTCTCCATCCTGCGCGAGAACGGCTACGCGTCCGACATCTGCGTCGAGGGCTTCCACGATCCCGTTTATCGCGGCGAGCTTGAGCTGACCGGCCAGCTGCACGCGCTGCGCTACCTCAAATGGTGCCGCGGCGGCGACCTGACCCCCTGTCCGCCCGCAAACTGAGCGCTTTCGCTTTCACGCCGCCTGCCAGCGCAGGTAGACGCCCGTCTCCGTCACGCGGTCGACGCGCATCCCCATGAGGAGGGCGAAGTCCTGCACGCTCATCCAGTCATAGTACGTCGCGCCGGGCGTCTCGCGGTTGATTTCCGGATAGGTGACGATGGACAGCTCCTCGCCGTTCTTCGTGAAGCGGTAGCCGTCCTTTGTGGATTTCACGACGTATTCGTCCGCCCCGATCTGATATTGCGTGACGCCATCCTCGATCGTGTAGCCGCAGTCGGGATAGTACCTTTCGAGAATCTCCCGCTGCAAATAGTCGTTCACGCCGCCGTTGTACGCAAGCTGCGTGCCGTAGCAGACGCAGGTGTAATATTTGCCGTCCTCGAGGCGGTAGACGAACCGGATGTCATACGTGTCGGAGACGTACGGCTCCCCGTCGATGTACAGCGCGCTGATTGTCTTGACAGGCTGCGACGCGAGGTCCTGCTCGGTGAAGGCGACGTCCGTTACGACGCCGCGGCGCAGGCGATCGGCGAGATTGAAGTACAGAAGCCTGCGCTCGTAGTCGAGCGAGGTCGTGCCCGCCGTCTCCGCGTACGTCTGCAGGGGCTTCTCGCATTGTGTGTCCAGCTCCAGCCGGAAGGAAAACCATTCGCAGGCTTCCCTCGGCAGATACGGGTCGGCGAGGACGAGCACATCCTCAAACGCGAGGAGGCCCCGTTCCGTGTCCGCATACGCCTCGATCGGGTTCTTGATGACGAGATTTCTGCCGAACGGCTCCTCGATCGTTACGCCGCGGCGCTGCGCGAGCTCCGTCAGCTCAGGCTGGAGAAGCTGATAGATGGACTTTGCGAGGTCGTTGCGCGTGGAGGCCGCGGTCGTCCCGAAAAGGTTTTCCCTGTATTGATAATTTTCCACTGTGAAGGAGAGGCCGTTGATCTCGACGCGATAGACGCGGCTCGTATAGCCCTCCTCATCCCTGGTTTCCTCCGCGTCCGAGACGGACGCGCCCGGAAACATGGCAAGGAGGGTTTCGCGCACCTCGCTCTCCTCGATCAGCTGGCCGCAGCCGGAGAAAAGCAGGACGGTCAGCAGCACGCAGAGCGCGAGAAAGGCGCGTGTTGCGGAAATCTTCATATGGATTCCCCCAGTTCAGTCTGGTTTGTTTTCAGTATATCAGTATTTGCCGCGCGTTTCCAGTCCCAATAGGGGAGGTGACGGGCGATCAGGAGGAGATTTTCATGAAATTTACGGACGGGATGTGGATGACAAAGGCCGGTTACACGGTCGAGTCTCCCGCAGAAATCTATGAAGTTACGGCAGAGGACGGCGGTCTCACGCTGTACTGCCCCTACGTCGCGGTGCAGCACCGCGGCAACACGCTCGACGGCGGCGTCCTCACCGTTCGCCTGACGTCCGGGCGGAAAAATACCGTCAGCGTGCGGCTGACGAACCACCGCGGCGCGCTCGATACGATGCCGCGCTTCCCTCTTGACCGCGGCGCAGAGACGCCGGAGACGGGGCAGGGCGACGGCTTCTGGTTCCTGCGCGCCGGGGAGCTTGAGGCGCGCGTCTATCCCGGGCGGGCGTACCGCATCGAATTCCTGCACAGGGGAAAGCTGCTGACGTTCACCGGCCCGAAGGGGATGGCGCACATCCTCGATCAAAGCACCGGCGAGACATACCTGCGCGAAAAGCTCGAGCTCTCCGTCGGCGAAAACATCTACGGCCTCGGCGAGCGCTTCGGCCCGTTCGTCAAGAACGGCCAGAGCGTCGACTTGTGGAACGCCGACGGCGGCACCGACAGCGAGCAGGCGTACAAGAACGTGCCGTTCTTCCTCAGCAGCCGGAAGTACGGCGTCTTTGTCAACTCGACGGGACGCGTCTCCTA
>CASFAA010000071.1 GCA_949292505.1 uncultured Oscillospiraceae bacterium | reverse complement strand
ATGGTTGTACAGCGCGAGCGCCAGATCGAAGTCGGGAAAGCTTTTCTGAATCGTTTTGACGCAGTTCTCCGCAAAGTAGGAATCCCGCTTCATCTCGTCGGGAGCGGACTTCAGCCGGGCGAAGAAGTCTCTCAGCTTTTCGCGCTCAAGCGTCTGCTCGTACCGCCGCCTGCTCTCCTCGGAGTCGAACACCTGCGTCGCTCCGGCGGTGAACAGATCAGCCATCAGGTGGCCCTGCTCGCTCATATCGCTCGCGAACTGCGCGGAGCCGGACTCCATGACGCCGCGCAGCTCCGCCGTCCTTCTTCTGCGGAACGCCGCCGCGTCCCGCTCCGAGCCGCCGCTGAAATAGCAGGCCAGATCGAACAGGTCGAATACCTTCGGCGCCCAGGAAAAGCCGGGGTTCGCCATCGCGCGGAGGCGGGCGAGCTTCCCGCTGACGCTCTCCGCAACCACCGGAGAGAGGAACGCCTCCTTCAGATCGGCGCCGCTGCCGCGCCGGCGAACTGCAAAGCCCTTTTTCCGGTACGTTTCCTCGATCGTCCCGGCGGACAGCCCGAGCTTGGCGCGGACGCCGCGGATCTGGGCGTTCGAGACCTCCGGCGTGCCGGTCCGGCCCGTCAGCAGGATGTCGAGGAGACTCTCGAGCTGGGCGACTCTCTGATCCCGGAGGGCGCGCGCTTCGGCGGCTCTCGACTTGCTATCGCTCAGCGCTGCCGCCATCTGCGGATGAAGGTCCAGCTCTGCGGAGAGGGCCGCGCGGCGGACGCTGTCGGACTCGTTCGCGAGCAGCTCCTGCGTCCTCTTTTTCCAGTCCCCGATGGCCTGCTCAATCTTCCTCGGGCTGCGCTCGGGAGGGTCGAACTCCAGCCCGAGAATTTCAAAATAGTTCCGCCTCTCCAAGGCCATCCCCCTTTCCTGTTTCCTGCGCCGTGCTCAGCGCTCGCTGACGGCGAGCCACGTCGCCGTGCCGGTCTCGCCCCCGGCGCGGCCCGTCTTCCCCTGTCTCCCCGCGCCGATCTCCTGCGCGATTCTGCCAAAGCTCCTCTCGAGCTCGCTCTGCTTCACCAGCATGGAGCGCACGTCGCCGGAGCTGATTTTTCTGAGAAACGATTCGTCTGCGGAGCCGAAGCCGACGCCGGCGATGTCGATCTGCCTGCGGTGGCACGCCTTCGCGGCGCGGACAGCCTCGTCCTGATGCGCCCAGACGCCGTCCGCGAGGACGATGCCCATCCGCCTGCCCGGCCTGTCGTCGAGCATCGCCCGCAGGTCGTCGAACGGATGCGCATAATTGTTGTTGCCCGTCATGCCGCAGGTGATGGAGCGGATGGATTCCCTGCACCGATTGAGATCGTCCGTCAGCGGCTGCACAATCAGCGATTTGTCGGAGACCGCAATCACGCCGATGCGCACGTCGCCGGGGTAATCGTCGAAGCTGTCCGCGAAATGGCACATGGCGCGCAGCGCGTCGCGGATCGGCCCGCCCCGCATACTGCCGGAGACGTCGACCGCCAGCACGAGAGAGAGCGGTTCCGCGGCAGGCGTCCTTTCGGCGGGGTCGATCGGCCTGCCGAAGCGGCTCATGTCCCGGGGGACGGGCTCCTCGCGGATCGGGAGATCCGCCTCGCCGTCCCCCTGACGCGCCTGGACGTGCACCATGCCGCTCGCGTCGTAGCTGTACTGAATCCGAATGACCGCCGGGTTCGCCCTGCGGTCGTGCCGGATCCCCGAGACGACGTATTTGCCGATGATATGGCACTCGAGCGGTGGCTTCGTTCCCTGCAGGACATAGATCTCCAGCTCGTTGTCTCCATGGGAGGAGGTGTAAAAATGAAACGCCTCGGCGCATTTGACGGGAATCCTCTGGTTGGCGGGGACGATGGTCTTGTTGATGTAGGCAGTCCCCGCCGCGTTGACCGCGATGACGCCCATCGCGTGGGCGACGACGTCGGCGTGGCGCATGGTGAGCGCGTTCGCGAGAGGCGTCTCCCGGCCCACGGGGCCGGGGAGGAAGCGCTTCTCCCCGGCGGGCTTCCGGAAAGGCAACACGGGAGAGGCTGGCGGCTCCCCCTTCCCGCCGGGCGGCTGCATCGCGATCACGCTGTACTCCGGCAGCGGCAGGCACGCCTGAATGGCGGCGCCGAGGGCGACCGCCTCGTCGGGATTCACCTGGGAAAGCGGCGTGTGTCCGCTGATCCGCTTGAGGTACGACGACACCTGGCGCATCCTGGTCGAGCCTCCCACGAGGAGGACGTCGGTGACGTCCCGCCAGGTAATCGCGAGGCCGCGCAGGAGGCTTTCACACAGAGCGCCCGTCCGCTCGAGAAGGTCGCCGGTGCAGCGCTCAAACTCCTCGAGCGTCACCAGGGCGGTGTATTTTCCGTAGCCCGGCAGGTCGAGCCGCACGGAGGCTGTGCTGCAGGAGGTCAGCTGCCGCTTGACGCTCTCCGCGCTTCTGCTCACGAGCTGACGCAGGGCGGGGCTGTCCTTCGCGGAGAGGCCGGTCTCCTCCTCGATCCGGGCCTCGAGCAGGGCGGCGGCGCGCGCGTCCCAATCCTTGCCGCCGAGGGTGTGATCCCCGGTGGTCTGCAGCGTTTCCATGCGGTTTCCCGCGCGCATCTCGACGAGCGTGACGTCGAACGTCCCGCCGCCGAGGTCGTACACGAGGACGCGCGCGTTTTCGCGCCAATGGTCTGCGCCGTAGTTCATGGCTGCGGCCGTCGGCTCGTTGATCAGCTGGCGGACGCGCAGACCGGCCTTTTTCGCGGCGCTGAGCGTTGCCTGGCGCTCCCTGTGGTAAAAATAAGCGGGCACCGTGACGACCGCCTCGTCGATCGTCTGGCGGGTGACGCGCTCCGCCTCCTCCCTGAGATGGCGCAGAAGGATCGCGGACAAATCCTCCGCCGTATACGTCTTTCCGTAAAAGGTGCAATACGCCTCCCCGCTGCCCATGCTTCTCTTGAAGACGGAGGCGCAGCCGGGCTCTCCGGCCTCGAAGGCCTCCTTCGCCTCCGTCCCGACGACGACTCCGCCGTCTTCCGTAAACTGGAGGAAGGAGGGGGTGATCCGCTCGCCGAGCGTGTTGGGGACAATCTGAGGCCTCCCCCGGCTCTCGTCCATGACGGCGACGGCGGAGTATGTCGTCCCGAGATCGATTCCGACTTTGATTCCCATGGCAGTCCCTCCCTGCCGCCCGTGTCGGGGCGGCGCAGCGTCTCATTTTTCTGTGAACCTATTGTATCGCATTCCCCTCGGGCATTTTTTTAGCGGGAGGGCAAAAAAGCGCGTACTTCGAACGGGCAGGACGCGCTTCATTTCCAACGGAGCGTTTCTACGCGGAAAAGGTGTGCTGTTTGGCGGCGCTGGCCGCCGTGTCGATGTCGGAGTCCATGCGCAGCGTCGTGTCGACCTGCTCGCCGGTCGAGAGATTGACGGCCTTGACGTACACGCCGACCGCGTCCACCTGGAAGGTCACCTCGATCGGAGCGCCCTTCGGCGTGTTCGGCGGGAGCAGCAGCTCCAGCTCGCCGAGGAGCTTCACGCTGTACGCGGGATTCGTGGGCTGCGGCTCGCCGAAATTGTCGACGCAGGGCGTCAGAGTGTCCTCGACGCACATACTCTCGAAGGCGCGCAGAACAATCTTTTCCATGTTATCCTCTGCCGTGTAATACGTCTTGACGCAGGCGGCGGGCATAACCTCTCCCCTCTTGATGAGGTTATCGACGATGTACTCCTTCGCCTCGTTCAGGACGCCGGGGCCGAACGAGCGGGGCGTCTGGTCGACGACGGAGACGGTGATGCCGCTGCCGCCGCCCGTCGGAGACGGCTGGGGCGTCTCGCTCTTCCCCGTTTCGCCGCCGGAGGGCACGCCGCCCCCCATCACCTCGTCGACCAGCATATTCGCGTAGAGAGCGGCTCCCATCGCGACGGCGCGGTTCGGCTCGTGGAGCTGGACCTTTCCGGGGAATCTCGCCTCCACCGCGCTGCGGATCATCGGCATATAGGTCGAGCCGCCGACCAGCAGCACCATGTCGATCGGAATATCCCCCGCCTCGTGCAGAACGGACTCCACATAGGTCATCGTCTGCGCCACCTTGTCGGAGGTCATGCGCTCAAACTCCTCACGGGTGATGACGAGGCTGGTCATGGCTCCTTCTACGCTGATTCTCACCTTGGCGGATTCGGCGGTGCTGAGCTTCGTCTTCGTGAGCTCCACCTTGCTGCGGATGAGCTGACGCGTCTCGGCGTCGACGTCCTCGGGCCTGAGGCCGTTCTCGTCGCAGCACGCGCGGAGAATGTGGTCGAAGAGGATGTCGTCCCAGTCCTTGCCGCCGAGACGGTCGTTGCCGCCGGTGGCGACGACCGTCACCCGCTGCACCTCGCTGCCGTCGGGATTTGTGTCCAGCGACATTTTGACGATGGTGACGTCGAAGGTGCCGCCGCCGAGGTCGTAGACGAGAATCGTCCTCTCCTCCTGGAACTGGCGCGCGCAGTAGCTCAGCGCGGCGGCCGTCGGCTCGTTGATGAGGTTCAGGACGTTCATGCCCGCCAGCTCGCCGGCCTGCTTCGTCGCGCTGCGCTCCTCGAGGCCGAAATACGCCGGGCAGGTGATGACCACGTTGTCCACCGTGCCGCCCTGCTCCTCAACCATCTGCTTGAGGCGCTTGAGTATCAGGGCGCTGACCTCGACGGGCGTGTACGTCTTTCCGTCGAACTCCCAGACGTGCGCGTCGGGCTTGCCGATCTCGCGCTTGACGAACTGGACGACGCGGTCGCCGTCCGTCTCGACCCTCTCCTTTGCGCTGCTGCCGACGACCACGTTGTCGGCGCTCTCAAAAAAGACGGCGGACGCGAGCGTGTCGCTCTGATCCATCTGATTGCGGATCACCTCGGGGTTGCCGTTGCGATCCAGCATCGCGATGCAGGAATAGGTCGTTCCCAGATCGATACCGTAGGTGCTCATTTTCCGTTTCCTCCTTCTGTATGGTCAGTTTCTGAATCGGCTGTCTGCGCCGTCTCCTCCGCGAGGGACGGATCGTACACGAAAACGTCGGCGAGCTCCGGGTACAGCACGGTACTCCCACGGAGCACGCCGGGCTTTCTGCTCACGGCAACCGTGTTGTGCTTGTCCCTGTCGCCCGTCGGGAGCTTGGCGGCAATTCTGCACGTCCTTGCCGGGCGCTCCGCGCCTGTTTCGGTGCGGCAGATCTGCGCGCCGTACTCGGCGAGCAGATCCTCGAGCTGATCAAACAGGGCGCGAAGGTTCTTCCGGTGGCGCTCCGGCAGCTCCCCGCAATCGAGCAGCGCCCGGTATTCCACATAGATTGACGCAATCTCGCGAAGCAGCGGGGTAAACTGCTCGCCCTCCTGCTGCTTCCGGAGCGCGTCGAGATCCTGCTGCATCCCGCGGCGCACCTGAATCTGAAAATCGGCGTTCTCGCGGAGCGCCTGGGCGAGCCGGCGTTCGCCCCTCTCCTGCGCTTCGAGGACGCGATCCAGGCGGGAAAGCAGCTCGTCCCGCGCGGCGTCCCCGCGGGACAGCGCTTCGAGGACGGCATCGTGATACCGGGAAAGCTGCTCCTCCGCCGAGCGGAGGGGCTCCTCCTGCGCGGACGGCAGGGCGCCGTCTCCGGGCGGAGCGTCCTCCCCGGGAAGGGGAAGCGCGTCCTCCGGCAGAGGATCGGCAGAAAGCCCTGTCAGGTCTGATTTGAGCTGTTCGTTTAACGGCATGGATGATTCGCCTCCTTCAAATGGTTCCGCGCGCGGGAAGCGCGACGAGATCGGCCAGCTCCCTGTCCGCGAGGGGGAGCATCCACTCAACGGCCTCATAGACGCCCCAGGGCTCGTACGGCGTGCCGTCCGGCGCATGTCCCATTGCGCTGACAGGAAAATAGCGGACCGTGGTAAACGAGGTTTCGAGGCAGTTTACGGCAGCCGCGAGGCCGGCGTCCAGCAGGAACCGGCGGCAGACGGCGTCGCGGGCGTTTTCGTACGTCGCGTACCGCGCAGGGGCGCTGCGGAACACGCTGCCGATTCTGGCGGGCCCGATCTGCCGCTTCACCTCCCGCTCGTCGGCCTTCGCGATGAGAACCGCGAGCGGGATCCGGCAGCGTGCGCCGGCTCTGGCGTGGCCAGTGCGGATCAGGTAGTTGACGAAATGCTCCGCCGCCTCCTCCGGCGGCATCTCGCTGAAGCTGGCGAGGCTTTCACCGGCGCGAAGCCTCGCGGCGCGGAGCAGACCGCCGCTGAACGGGTCGAGGAGAAACAGAAGGCCGTCGCAGTAGTGGAACTGGCGCTGCACAAGCTCCGCGTCCGCAAAATGGCCGTCGAACAGCTCCCCGGCGACGTCGTAGATGGAAAACTGGCGGCGGACGCCGAGCGGACCGTCAATCAGGAGCGGGTACATCTGCGCGTTCCGCTGCGCCGTCGCGGGGCAGTCCGCGCCCGCGTACCAGGCTTCGAGCTCGTCGAAATACGGCCTGTACCGCTCGGGAATGGTGACGGACACGCTTCTCCCGGCAAGACGGCGCAGATAGTCATGGAAAAACGCGGAGAGATAGACCGTCTTCCCCGCCTTGCTGCCGCCGACGAGCTGGAACACGACGGGGCGGGCGTCAGAGGCCGCCATCGGCGCGCCGCACTGCGGGCAGAACGCCTCGAGCCGGGATCTGCCGTTCAGGAAGGTGGCGGGGAGCTTCTCCCCGCAGGTGCAGCGGTGCGTCCAGATACCGTACGGCCCGGGGGTGAGCCTCCTGTGGACGGCGCTGCACGCGGGGCAGCGGAAGGCAGGAATCAGGAACCTCGTTTTGCAGTGCGGGCAGTCGGAGCGGATTTTCCGCCACAGAAGATAGAGCCTGTCCGCGAGCCACACCACCGAGAAGACGGCGGCGGCCGCCGCCATGACAAGTGAGGTCACGGCTCCGTGGACGGCGGCGAACGCGGCGCAGAGGATCGTCCCGACACAGTAGACACAGGCGGAGGCAACCGTCGTGAAGATCGCTCCGCCCGCCGCGCGCACCGCGCCCAGGACGCCGCCGCTCATCCCTCTGATACGCCTGCCTCCCTCGCAGATCTTTCCGGCGGACGCCGCGTTGAGGCGAAAAGCGGTGCGGACGGCTCCGGCAAGCTGGGCATAGCCGGGGCCGAAGAAATAGCTGCGCCTGGCGGGCTCGCCGTCCCGCGTCCATTCCCAGCGCGTGAAGCTGACGCAGCTTCGGATGGCCTCGAGATAGTTCTTCACAGCGAAAATCAGCCCGACGCCGGCAGCCGCCGCGGCGATCGCCAGCGCGGCCGCGCCGCCGAACGCGGCGAGCAGCGGAAGAATATAGACGACGAACAAATAGACTGCCAGGACAACCAGAAGAAAGACGATGATGGATCCCATACGGCGAAGCCCTCCCATCCCGCGCCGCCGTGCGCTTTACACGACGGCGCCGCTTCCGTTGTCTAAAAGTATACAGAAGATTGTCCGGCGGTTTTTTTAACATACTCTCCGATAGGCCGAGCGGTTGACTCTTTCCTTTCAGCGGTATACGATAGGAGCGGAAGGGACAAAACTGACATAAAACAGGAGGGAACTGTCATGTTTGAAGGAATGTTTGCTGGCCGCGTCGCCGTCGTGACAGGGGGCGCGAGAGGCATCGGGAAAACTGTTGCGGAGGAGTTCCGCAAGGCGGGCGCGTCGGTCTGCGTGATTGACCTGCTGCCGAACGACTTTTTCATCGGGGATGTGGGAGACAAAAACGCGCTCGAGAGCTTCGCGGAAAAAATCGCCGGCGCATACGGGCGGGTCGACTTTCTCGTCAACAACGCGCTGCCCGTCATGAAAGGAATCGACGCATGCTCGTACGAGGAGTTCGACTACGCGCTGCGCGTCGGGGTCGCCGCGCCGTTCTATCTGACGAAGCTCCTGCTGCCGTTCTTCGCGCCGGGCGCGTCCGTCGTCAACATCTCCTCCTCGCGCGACAGGATGAGCCAGCCGCAGACGGAGAGCTACACCGCCGCGAAGGGCGGAATCTCCGCGCTGACGCACGCGCTCGCCGTCAGCCTCGCGGGGAAAGCGCGCGTCAACTCCATCTCGCCCGGGTGGATCGACACCTCGTTCCGCCGGTACGAAGGTCCGGACGCCTCTCAGCAGCCTGCGGGCAGGGTCGGGAACCCGCTGGACATCGCCAGCATGGTTCTCTATCTCTGCTCCGACATGGCCGGCTTTATCACGGGCGAAAACATCTGCATCGACGGCGGCATGACGCATCTGATGATCTACCACAACGACTGCGGCTGGACGCTGCAAGAGAACAGAGGGCCAGAGAAATAAAGACCTCATATAGTGACGCAAATCGACATAGTCAAAAAATATGTAGTAAATTTAATCCACAATTTTATGGAAGCAATTACCATTTATCTTTTTTTAGATATGGATTATCCCCGCATTATATTGGGTTTTTTGGCTTGAAGAGCGCCAAAATGTTCGATTTTTATCAAATATTTAGAATGTGGCGTTTTTTCACATCAAACTTCCGTCCTTTTACCTATTGACCAACCTCACCTCATTGTGTAAGATAAGAATCGCAAAATCATTTAGAAGCAAAATGCTTCAAAATAATAAATGAGGTGAAAGGCATGAAAAGCCAGTTGGCGGGACAGTCAAAATGGAATCATCTGACGATGGAGTACATTGTTCAGGAGAGCGAAGAGGGTATCGGAATTGAGATTCGTGAAATCGCGACGCGAAGCGTCTCCGAAACTCTGCTTCCGCCGACGCCGGAAAATCTCCGAAGGGTGACAGAATTCGCAAAGCTTCTTGCGGAAGGCGTTGTTTTCGCAGACAACCTGCCCGAGCTTGCCGAAGACTTCCGAACGGAGCAGGCATGATTGTACCCCCATATGGCTTGGAGGATCGGCGACCCCAAGCAGCGCAGCCCGGATCTGCTCAGCAGCGGATCCGGGCTGCGCTGCTCTATTCTTAAAGATTTTCTAAATCTTTCCCCGAATTTGTCCGTCTTGCTTTACAAAAGGAAGGGCAGAGACGTATAATAAACGAAAGAAGTTTCAAGTCCGACGCCTGTTGTCCCTTCATGCTGCGGACAATCAGGCGCATATGAAAACAGGGGTGTGATGCTGTGAACAACCTGCGTCCCGGAATTCCAAAATCAAAAACAATCACTATCTCGGCAGAAACCCAGCAGCTCGACGATGTACTCTCCTTTATCAACGCCCCTCTCGAGGCGCTCGGCGTCTCTGAAGAGGAAAAAGTTGTGATCGACATTGCCGTTGAGGAAATCTATGTCAACATTGCGCTCTACGCCTACGAACCCGGGCGCGGTCCTGTCACGCTGCGCTGGACGCTGGAGGACGAGCCCTTGAGCATTCAGATCGACTTTATGGATCGCGGCACACCGTACGATCCCCTCGCGAGGGAGGATCCCGACCTCACGCTGAGCGCAGAGGATCGCCAAATCGGCGGTCTGGGAATTTATATGGTACGCAAGAGCATGGACGAGGTTTCTTATGAATATCGCGATGGTAAGAACTGCTTTATGATGAAAAAACTGCTCTCTGCAGCAGACGCATAAGGAGAGCGGGCCGCCTGTCCCTGCTTTGCCGCTCTCTTCCGGCAAGAGACATGCGTGTTCTCCTGCTTTTCCCGGGTAAAGGCCGCTTTACCCGTCTGAATATAGAAAGGAAACATCCGCTATGGAATCAACATATTTTCCGCTTTCCCTCTCTCAGCAGAATATCTATTCCCAGGAAATTGTTGCCTCCGGCACGGACGTCAACGTCCTGTATTTTGTGTTGAAAGCGCGCGAGCCGCTGCGCCATGACTGCATGGAGGAGGCCGTGAACCTCTTTCTCCGCGAGAATCCCGGCGCGCGCACGCAGGCCGCCTCTCTCGAGGGCAGCGTTGTGCAATACATCGCGCCGTACACGCGCACACCCCTCCCGGAGGAGGATTTGCGCGCGCTCTCCCAGCAGGAGCAGGAAGATACGTTCCGGCGCTGGGGGCACCGGCCCTTTGTCTTCCTTGACGCCCCGCTCGTGGAGTTCCGGCTTGTCCGTCTGAGCGATCACTGCGACGGGCTGTTTTGCAAGTTCCACCACATCTGGTGCGACGGCTGGGCGACCGGCCTGCTCTGGTCTGAGATTTTCTCCAATTATCTCATGATCCGCGACGGGCGGACGCCGTCGCACTGCCACCCTTCCCCCGTCGACTTTCTTCCGCAGGAGGAAGCGTATCTGCAGGGCGAGGGGGCCGAGACCGATCGCGCCTTCTGGAAGAAATCACTCGAGAACCTCTCTCTGAGCGAGTCCTATCTCAGCCCGGAGGCGACGGGCGACCGCTCGGCTTCGAGGCGCGTCTTCCGGCTCTCGTCGGAGGTCTCGCGGCGCATCAAGGGCTTTTCCCGCGACTGCGGGCTGCAGCCGTACATCCTGTTCACGGCCGCGCTGTGCCTGTACTTCTTCCAGCGCGCAGACTGCAGGGACGTCGTGATGGGTTTGCCTCGCCTGAACCGCGACACCGAGGCGGAGCGCGACTGCGTAGGAATGTTTGTCATGGAGCTGCCACTGCGCTGCACGCCGGATCCGGATGAGTCCTTCCTTGATTTCTGCAGGGACGTTGCCGCCCGATCGGCGCAGGCGGCAAAGCATAAGAAATACCCGCTGATGCGAATCGTCGAGGACGTCGCCGGCGGACAGGACAGCGCGCGCGATCTCATTGACGCATCCGTCTCCTACCAGAAGACGAAGATCGACGTGGGGGACTATCACTTCCCCATCGATGTATGGTTCGGCGATCCGGCAACGATGATGGGCGGATTGATTCTGCACGTTCTCGACCTCTTCGACGACAATTACACCGTTTTTTACGACCACCGCAAGGTGCTCTTTGACGAGGAGGAGATTCGCCGCCTGCATGAGGGGCTGATGCAGATTCTTGAAACGGCGGCCGCGGATCCCGGCAGGTCCCTGCGTTCCTTCTCCATCGTCGCCCCCGACGAGAAAGAGCTGCTTGACCGACTCGGCCAGTGCGGCCTGGCGCCGGCGCCGTCGAACGACACCGTCGTCGATCTCTTCGAGCGGCAGGCAGCAAAAACGCCGGACCGCTGCGCCGTGCGCGGGGCCGGGGAATCGCTGACATACCGCGAAACCTCGCTGCGTGCGAATGCCGTGGCCAACGCGCTGCTTTCCCGCTGCGGCGCCGGGGAGCAGCTGACAGCCGTCATGCTGCCGAGAGGGCCGGCGGTTTTCGTCTCGGTGCTCGGCATTCTCAAGGCAGGGCACGGCTTTCTCTTCCTTGAGCCTACATACCCGAAGGACCGCATCGAGTTCATTCTGCACGACGCGGGCGTCTCGTGCGTCATCACGCAGGAGAGCTTCCTGCCGCAGCTGCCGGAGGGAATCTCCCCGCTGTACTACGAGGAGGCTCTCGCGTCCTCCTCTGAGCCGCCGCAGACGGATATCCGTCCGGACGGGCTCTGCTACTGCATCTACACCTCCGGCACGACGGGCAGGCCGAAAGGCGTCCTGATTGAACACCGCGGCCTTGTCAACCTGGCGCGGCCGGACAGTTGTTCGCTCATCTCGGCGACGGCGAAACGCGGCCGTACGGCGCACGCCATCGGCTCGCTCTCGTTTGACATCTCCGTGCTTGAGATTTTTACGCCGGTTCTAAACGGCGTCTCCGTCTGTTTCGCCTCGCAGGAGGAGATCGATAATCCCGCCCTGCTGGGCAGGCGGATGCAGGAGGAGAAATCAAACGTCCTTTTCGCGACGCCCTCCCGTCTCCTCTCTTACCTCGGCTACGAGGACTTCCGCGAGGCGGTCAAAGGACTCGACGTCCTGATGAGCGGCGGCGAGGCTTTCCAGCCGGCGCTCTGGGAAAAGCTTCGCGCCCTCGCGCCGCGGCTTCGCATCTTCAATGCGTACGGCCCGACTGAGGTGACTATCGTAACCTCCGCGCAGGAGGTATTCAGTCCGAATGCGAACCTCGGCGTCCCGGTCAAGGGGCTCTCTGTGCACGTTCTCGGCAAGCGCGGCCAGCTGCTCCCGGCGGGCTGCCCCGGCGAGCTCTGCGTCGGCGGCGTCGGGCTGGCGCGCGGCTATCAGAATCTGCTCAATGAGACGGCGGCCCGCTTCATTTCAACGGACGGGAAACGGATGTACCGCACCGGCGACCTCGTCCGCTGGAGCCGCAGCGGGGAACTCATCTACCTCGGGCGCATGGACGACCAGGTCAAGCTGCGCGGCTTCCGCATCGAGCTTGGCGAGATTGAATCTGTCCTGAGTACCGTCCCGGACGTGACAAGCTGCTGCGTCCTCCTGAAAAACGACGGCAAGGTACAGTTCCTCTGCGGCTACTTTACCTCCCCGCGGCAGATTTCAGGCGAGGAAATCCGCAGCCGGCTTTCAGAGACGCTGCCGTACTACATGGTGCCCTCCGCGTTCCTGCAGATTCCCGAAATGCCCGTCACATCTAGCGGCAAGACGGACAAGAAAGCTCTCGCGGCACTGAAGGTTTCCGTCCATGTGGAATACCGTGCGCCGGAGACGCCGCAGGAGGAGACGCTGTGCGCCATCGTGAGCCGCCTGCTCGAGAAAGAACGCATCGGCATCGACGACAACTTCTTCGAGATCGGCGGAGACTCTCTGCTCGCGGCGCACCTCGCGATCGAAGCGGAGGCTGCCGGCATCCCGCTGAAATATTCGAGCGTTTTCTCGAATCCGACCATCCGCCTCATGTGCGCAGGGCTCAAACAGGAGCCCGCCGTCTCGGAGCGGCCGGAGATTGCGGCCTTCGACTACGCCTCCCTCGCTCCGCTGCTCAAATGGAAGCAGGACGTCTCTTTCGGCCCGGCGCCGAAGCGCGTCCTCCTCGCGGGATCCACGGGCTATCTCGGCCTGCACGTCCTGCGGGAGCTGATTGAGACGACGGACTGCACGGTGCTGTGCATGGCCCGTCCGAAGGGAAAGCTCACCGCTGAGCAGAGAATCAAGACAATGCTGTTCTACTACTTCGGAGACAGCTTCGACGAGGCGTTCGAGAGCCGTCTCTCAGTCCTGGAGGGCGATCTGACAAAGGATGATATTCTGAACGGGGCGTCCGCGGAATTCGACCTTGCCATCAACTGCGCGGCGGATGTCTCCCACTTCACCTACGGCGACTCGATGTATCAGATCAACGTCGACGGCGTGCGACGGCTCGCCGGCCTGTGCATGGAGCGCGGCGCGCGGCTGATTCACATCTCGACGCCGACGATCGGCCAGTTCGGCCTGGAAAACCGCACGGAGCGCATCCCCTTCCTGACGGAGGAGGACTTCTACTTCAAGCAGGATTTGAGCAACGATTACGCCGCGAGCAAATTTCTCGGCGAGCGCGAGGTGCTTACCGCCATTCAGAAGGGACTGGACGCGCAGATTCTCCGCGTCGGCAACCTGCAGGGGCGGTTCTCTGACGGCGAGTTCCAGATCAACCACATGACGAACGCCTTCACCTCGCGCCTTAAGACGTACATTCGACTCGGCTTCGCGCCGGAGTCTGTGTGGACAGGGGACGTCGACTACTCGCCCGTCGACTGCACGGCGCAGCTCATTGTGAAGTTCGCGGGGGCATCGTCCAGACAGCCGATTTATCACATCTTCAACGACAAGCGCACCTCATATGAGACGATCTTTGAGAGCCTGAGCGACATCGGCTACGAGATCGAACGCGTGAGCGACGCGGAGTATGAGAAGCGGATTGCGGAAGTTCTCGCCCAGCCGGATAAGCGCGAGCTGCTGGTCGACGTCGCCTCTGAGCTGCAGGGGGAGACCGAGGGGCACTATGAGATCGGCTATGTCTGCCGTCTGACCTCCGGAATCCTCGATCGGAGCGGCTTCCGCTGGCCGGAAATCACACGCGAATACCTTGTTACCTGTCTGACGAACCTCGATATGCTCGGCGCATTCGGCATATAATTTTTCATGGGGAGGTAGAGAATCCAATGAACATTTTACTGTCCAACGCCTTCTGGTACGCGGCTGCGGGGCTTGTCTCCGCCTGTCTCGCCGTGGTGCTGACACATTTGACGCTGGAGTGCAAACGAAAGCCTGTTCTCGCCTGGCTCAGCTGGGGCGCGGCGCTCCTCTGCTATTTCCTGTTTGCCTGGGGAGGCTGCACCGCAACCGGCCCGCAGTGGTGGGATTATTTCATCTTCTTCGGCTGGATGATCTTTCTGCCGCTTCCCTGTTTCTTCCTCTATAAGGAACCAATCAGCACGAAACTCTTCACCGTCGTCACCGTCATCTTCATCTCAAACGTCGGCTCGTTCCTCACGGGCCTGACGACCACGGCGATGATCAGTACCATCGATCCGTATGGGGAGGTGGGCTATCAGTTCCTGATTCCGTTTACTCTGATGAAGGCGCTGATCGCCGCCATCATCGGCACGATTCTGATCGTGTTCGTGCGCAAGACCGTGATCGAGGTCTTCAACATCCTCTCCCACAAGATGGGACGGTATGTGCCGATCCCGTTCATCGCATCCTTCGGCTTTTTCTGCATCGTGCAGATCGTGCAGGCGGTCGGCCTGCTGCCGCAGACGGGGATGCTGTTCGTGCTGTTCTACCTCATCATCTGTATTATCTTCGGCGTGATGTACTGGCTCATCTTCTCAAACGCCCTGTGGTCGTCCCGCGCGATGAAGACGCAGGCGGAGCTCAACGTCGCCCGGAACATCCAGCGCGATATGCTGCCCTGCATCTTCCCCGCCTTCCCGGAGCGCGATGAGTTCGACGTCTATGCCTCCATGGAGCCTGCCAAGGAAGTAGGCGGCGATTTCTACGATTTCTTCCTCGTGGACGAGCGTCATCTCGCCATCGTTATCTCCGACGTCTCCGGGAAGGGCGTTCCCGCCGCTCTCTTTATGGTCATCGCGAAAACGCTCATCAAGAATCAGACGCAGCCCGGCATTCCGCTCGGCGAGGTGTTCACCCGCGTCAACGATCAGCTTTGCGAGAACAACGGCGAGGGAATGTTCGTCACCTCGTTCATGGCGGTGCTCGACCTTGACACGAAGGTGCTGACGTTCGTCAACGCCGGTCACAACCCGCCTCTGCTGCGCCGCAGCGGCGAGAGCTTCCAGTTCCTTCAGACGAAGCCCGGCTTCGTCCTGGCCGGTCTTGAGGGCATGGTCTACCGTGAGGATTCTATCCAGCTCAGCAGCGGCGATCGCATCTTCCTTTACACGGACGGCGTAACCGAGGCCATCAACGCGGCAACCGAGCTCTACGGCGACGATCGCCTCATCCAGGCGCTCAACCAGGCCTCCTCGCTCCCGCTTGACCAGCTGCTCTCGGGCGTGAAGGCGTCGATGGACGCTTTCACCGCAGGCGTGGAGCAGTTTGACGACATCAC
>CASFAA010000070.1 GCA_949292505.1 uncultured Oscillospiraceae bacterium | reverse complement strand
CCGGCGGGCTGACGGTCGACTACTTCGAGACCGCCGCCCCGTGGATGGCGCGCGAGCTCGCGCGGGAGTATGAGTGGTACGACTGGCGGCGCAACCGGGAGCATTACACGCCTCTCGCTCTGCCGGACGGCCTGGACGCCGACTACGCGAGCGCATACTCCGCCGTCTTCCCCACCGTCGTGCTGGTAAAGGGAAACCATATGGTGCGCGCGTCGCTCTACCAGACGTCGGAGAACGTGAGCATTCCGCTCGGGGAATGGGCGGCGATTCTCGCAGAGAGCCTGGGCTGAAAGCTCCGCGCACTA
This sequence comes from uncultured Oscillospiraceae bacterium, assembly GCA_949292505.1. Classification (GTDB taxonomy): domain Bacteria; phylum Bacillota; class Clostridia; order Oscillospirales; family Acutalibacteraceae; genus Caccousia. Next base: position 22,051 of record CASFAA010000070.1, on the reverse strand, counting down.
CGAAAAGGACCCCGTCCGTGATTTTTACGGCCGGGGTCCTTTTGATTGTTCAGGCGCTTTTTTCGCCGGAGGGCTTCTGCCCGGGGAAATGGACGTCGATCTGCGGGAATGGAATCGCAATCCCCGCCTTGTCAAATTCGAGCTTTACGCGCTCCTGCATGGCGTAATAAACGTCCCAGTATATGTCAATTTTGCACCAGACCTTGACAACAAGAGAGATTGAGGAATCACCGTGCGCGCCGACGGCGATCAGCGGCGCAGGCTCCTTCTCGATCCGCTCCTCCTCCGCACACAGGCGGGTCAGGAGCGTTTTTGCCTTCTCCAGATCGGCGCTGTAGGAGACGGAGTAGGTCAGATCGAGCCGTCTCGTCTTCATCGCGGTGTAGTTGACGACAGTGCTGTTCGTAACCTTTGTATTCGGAAGCACAACCTCCTTATTGTCGAAGGTGCGCAGGACGGTAAACATCATCTCAATCCGTGAGACGGTTCCCTCGACGTTCTCTCCGGGAATGGCAAGATAGTCGCCGACGCGGAACGGCGCAGTCAGGACGATCTGCGCGCCGCTCGCGACGTTGCTCAAATTGTTCTGCATCGCAAGGCCGACGGCAAGCCCCGCCGTGCCGATGGCGGCGATGAGCGAGGTGACGTCGACGCCGAGCTGGGCAATCGCCATAATGGAGATGATGATTTTCAGCAGGACGTTGATAAGCGAGGAGAGGAAGCTCGTCGCGCCGGAATCCCCCTTCGCCCGCGTGACGGCGCGGCGCAGCCCATTTGTGACGAGGTTCGACAGCCACCAGCCGACGCCGAAGATCACCGCCGCCGTGCCGAGGCGCGGCAGCAGAGCAACAATCCAATCGGTGATTTTCTGCATCACCATCTCAAAGTTCATGTCAGGCATTTATGCATCTCCCTCCCCTTTCTCCTGCGCAGGCAGACCGCCGCCCACCGTCATCAGCCGGACGCGTTCGCGCAGCGGAAGCACCATCGAGGGCGGAACGGACAGCGAGTCGACGCCGAGCGAGAGGAAAAAGTCTGTCATCGTCAGGTCGGCGGCGAGATCCCCGCAGACGCACACGGGAATTCCGGCCTTCGCCGCGTTCTCCGCCGTCATCCGGATGAGGCGCAGCACCGCCGGATGCCTGGCGTCGTAGAACAGATGGATGTCTCCGTTCTGCCGGTCGGCGGCAAGGGTATACTGCGTGAGATCGTTCGTGCCGATACTGAAGAAATCGGCCTCCTTCGCGAGCTCGCCGCTGAGAATCGCGGCGGCGGGCGTTTCGATCATCGCGCCGAGCGGCACGCTGTCGGCGCAGGCAGCGCCCTCCGCGGCCAGCTCGCGTTTTACAGACTGCGCGGTCTTGCGCACCTCCTGCATTTCCCAGACGGAGGCAATCATCGGGATCATAATCTGCATTTTTCCGAACGCGGACGCGCGGTACAGCGCGCGCAGCTGCGTACGCAGAAGCTCCCGGCGCGTCAGGCAGAGGCGCACGGCGCGCATTCCCATGGCGGGGTTCTCCTCCTCCGGCAGGCCGAAATAGGGCGCGGATTTGTCGGCCCCGATGTCGAGCGTCCGAAAAACGACCGTGCGTCCGCCGAGCTTTTCAAGCGCGGAGCGGTACATCCGAAACAGCTCCTCCTCGCCGGGGCAGGTGGAGGCGCTCAGATACTGAAATTCCGTGCGGAACAGGCCGACGCCCTCCGCGTCGTTCTCGACGGCGGCCTCGCAGTCCTCGAGCGAGCCGACGTTCGCCAGGAGGCGCACGGAGACGCCGTCCCGCGTGACGGAAGGCCTCCCCTTATATTGCAGCAGCTGCTGCCGCCTCTCCTCGAGATCCATCGTCTTCTCGCGGACGAGCTGGCAGATGGCGTCCGTCGGCTCGACCCAGAGCGTCCCCGCGCTGCCGTCCACGGCGGCGTGCTTGCCGTCCATCTCGGGCGTGACGACGTCCCCGAGCTGGACGACGGCGGGGATGCCCATCGTCTTCGCGAGGATGGCCGTGTGCGAGTTGCGCGAGCCCTCCGCCGTGACGATGGCGATGAGCTTCTTCTTGTCAAGCTGCACCGTCTCGCTCGGGCGCAGATCGTCGGCGGCGAGTATCACGGGGAAGGGCAGCGTCAGGGGCTTCTCCTCCTCTCCGCGCAGGATGTGCAGCAGCCGGGTGGAAACGTCGAGCACATCGGCGGAGCGGGCCTGCATATACGCCGAGTCCATCGCGAGGAAGGTTTCGGAAAAAATCCGCGCCGCCTCCTCGACGGCGGCCTCTACCCCCTTTCCGCTCTGCGTGATGAGCCGCTCCACCTTCTCGAGGTAATCCTGATCCTCGAGCATCATGCGGTGGATTTCAAACACCTGCGCCACGGATTCGTCCGCGTCGGAGACGGTATCGCGGAACAGCTGGCGCAGCTGCGCGTCTGCCTGGCGGAGCGCCGCGCGGAAGCGCTCGAGCTCCTGATCCGGAGAACCCACGGGGCGCGGCGGCCCCGCGTATTCCTGCCGGTGATAGCAAAAAAGGGCGCCCTCCGCCGTGCCGGGGCTGGCTCCTATTCCGTTGAGCGTGATCATGCCGATTCCCCCTTCCGAGGTCTGAGCCGCGCGCGATCCATCCGCCGCAGCCCGGGAAACGCTTTTCTCTTTGTCTCTCAGTATAGCAAAAACCGATAAAAAAATCTATTCCCTCCCTGCCAAAAGCACTTTTGAAAAAATTCAAAAAAGCTATTGACAAAAGGAATGTGAAAAGGTATAATAATTAAGCACTCGAGAGAGTGGAAAGTGAATATCGCGGAGTGGAGCAGTCCGGTAGCTCGTCGGGCTCATAACCCGAAGGTCGTAGGTTCAAATCCTGCCTCCGCAACCACCTGAAACAGTGATGAATCAAACGGTTCATCACTGTTTTTCTTTTTGCAAACCGGGAAATGAAAGCTTGTCTGAAAACGTCCGGAGCGCGAATTTCGCCCGGCAGGATGAAGCTTCCCTTGCCAGCGGCTGTTTTTTCCTGTAAGATAGAATTGTATCTCTTATCATTTGCTCTTTTCGGATGGCAAATTTCGCAAGCGCAAAATTTGCGCCACAGCGTTATTGGGCGGAATTGATCGCATGGATTGTTTCGTGGCTGGGGGCGTGCTCTCCTGAGAAAGTAAAGGAGTATTTGCATAGGCCCTATCATCTGCGCGGTACTGTGTGTGAGTCTGCGGAAATGATAATGCGGAAATGATAAATAAAGCGATGGGCAGGCATACAGCGTGAAAGAAGGGTTATCGGCACATGTAAAACCGGATGGTACACATGAAATTGCAGAAACGCCGCTCCTGTTTGACGTACGATTTTTCTGTTTTGGCTTCATCAAACGAACAGCTTATAGCCCGAGTTGACAGATGACAAAAGGAATCTGTCAACTTATTATTATCCAAAGGAGCGGAAAGCGATGCCAATCCCTATGGTTCATGGCCGAGACAGGCCGTGTACCTATCTGATTTTCCCAGCTGTTTTTAACGCTTTTGCATATTGGTTTTTTACACCGTTTTCCTTTTCTTTTTCGTACAAATCGGAGATTTCTTCAAACAGAGGTCCTCTTGCATATCGCGGAATGATAACGATGCGAGACAAGGCGTAAGCGCTTGCCCATCGAATGACCGTTCCATCATGGTTCGCATTTTGCAGTAAAGCGGTTATGGCGTGGTCAAGATTCTCCGGAAAAGCAGCTGCAAGATTTCCGACAATTCTGGAAGCTTCCCTTTTGCATGAAGGATCAGAAGACAGAATATATCGTTCTGACAGCTTCAGATACTCTTCCTCCAAAACAAACTCTTTGGAACGGCTGACTTCTTCAATGGCTTCCAGCAAAAGGGAAATCTTTTTTCTCAGGCAAAAGCGAACAGGCGGCAGATACTGCGGAATAATCAAAGCTTCCGTTGATGATCCCTTCAACAATGGCATTCCTCTTTTCCAAACGCTTAACGGATTTGTCATCGATAATTTGTTTGATTGTCATAACTGTTTCCTCCTGTAAAGCAAAACACATAGACTCCGAGAATGCTTTCGTTGTATGTCTTTCATGGTGAGGGGGTCCCATCTTCATCACTGATTAGATAAAAAACTATCTGAACCCGTTATTTCCATAATAGCAGGACAAAAGAAAAGATGTCAAATATCATGGGCCGGAGTACGTTTGCCTGGAAATATATTTTTCGTATTGAACCCAGCCCTTACCTGCTGCCGAAAAGTTCGCAAGGATCTTCCTTGAGAAAGCGAAACGCAGCCCCTAAAAACCATTCGGACAGCAGACAAAATATCTTTTTTGTCCGCCCATGCCACCAGGCTGAGCCTGGACGCACTTCGCGTCCCAGGCCCGGCCTTTTCTTTTGTCTCGTCGCTCGCGATTGGGGCGGTATCTATTTTGTTGCCGCCATTCACCAGGCTGAGCATGGACGCACTTCGCGTCCTGAACTCAGCTTTTTCTTTTGCCTAGCCGCTCGCGGCTGGGGCTGACATCTATTCTATCGCCGCCGCTCACCCAACCAGTCAATCGAAAGGCTGACCGGTTTTTTACTGTCTGTTTTGGAATAGGAGACCGGCGGGCAAGGCTTGCGGGGGTTCCCGGATAATGCAGCTGGTTCCTCTTGCGGGCGGGAAAGAAAAACACTTGCGGAAACGCGTCCGGCATGATACTCTGAGAATAGCGAAAAAACCATTTTCCTGCAAGGGAGGGATAGCGTTGTATTGCAGCAAATGCGGAAAGCTCATTCCGGAGGATGCGAATTTCTGCAGCTATTGCGGCGCGAAAACAGCCGCCGGCTTCTCTGGCGCTTCTCCGTCTGCCGAAAGTTCCCCGGAGGAGCATGAAAAGCTCGCGAGGGATGCCAGAAAGGGAACGCTGGTGTATCTGCATGACATCCTGTCGATGGAATTTTGCGTTCACAGGCTGGAACAGGAGTGGAAACTCGAAAAGCGCAAAATGGTCATACACGACTACTGGTTCTTCTGGAAGGAATACCGGCTGTCTCCTCCCATCCGGCAATCGCAGTTCACCCCGTTCGAGCGGCTGGTCTTGTCCTACTCCTATCGGCTGAATCAGTATTATTTCGCCTTTCTTGATCGGTCGGACGACATTCAGTTCTTCGACTACCAGGGGAATTTTGTGAACCACAAATACGGCAAGCCATGCTGCGGTTCCAGCAAGCTGGATCCGGTCACGCGCAAAAAGCTCATGACGCTGCCGCAGATCAAGAACAAGCTCTTTTCCGGTCCCGTCATCACAAACAGCGACGACCTCTGGTGGGGAAATTGGAACGTTGCCGCGAACGACTACCGAAGCGAGCCCTTTGCGCAGGTGAAAACCATCATCGAGCAGTTTGAGCACGCCGTCAGCGTGCGGGAGCAGGAGTATCAGGCCCGTCTCCCGGCTCTGCAGAAAAAGATGGCCGGGCTGGAAAAGGAAATCGCAGAGGCGAAAGGGATTCTGCAGAAGCTGTACGACGTCAACGTGATTCCGGCGAAATTCCGCAATCTGGGCTGCGTTTACTTCATCCACGAATTCTATTCCACCTCAAACAGCGCATTGAGCAGCGTGTTCCTCCATCTGGATTTGGATAAAATCCAATCGCAGCTGAACACCGTCATCCAAAATCAGCAGAAGTCCATCCTGCAGCAGGCCGTGCTCATCGCACAGAACGAGGAGATCCTCGCGCAGAATCAGCGTCTGTTCGAGGAGCTTTCTCATATGCGCGCCGATACGGGCAGAATTCAGGCACAGCTGGGCGAAATACGGGACAGCAGCATCGAAACCGGACAGTGGGCGAAAATCGCAGCCGGAAACGCAGAAGCGTGCGCGTGGATTGGGCTGGCAAATTATTTGAAGTAGGAAGCCGGGAAACCTGAAAGCTTGTCCGCAGGGCGTCCATTGGGCATATTTCGCCCGGCAGGACGCAGCTGCCTTTTGCCGGCGGATGAATGATATTTATTACGAACAGAGGATGATAAGAATGACAGAGGAAAAGATGCAGGAGGCCCGTCTGGCCTTCCTGGTAGATACGCTGCAGAAACTGCTCGGGCAAGACAGCCCTACCGGCTTTACCGAAAAGGTGGTGACGGCGGCGGAGGGGATCGCCCGGGATCTGGGATTTGCCGCCCGGCGCACCAACAAGGGAAACCTGGTGGTCACGGTGCCCGGCCGGGAAACCGGCCTCAAGGTGGGGCTCTGCGCTCATGTGGACACATTGGGCCTGATGGTGCGCTCGGTCACGGCCGACGGGATGCTGATGGTCACCAAGGTGGGCGGCCCGCTGCTGCCCACACTGGACGGCGAATATTGCCGCATCTACACCCGCGAGGGCAAGGTGTACACCGGCACGGTGCTCAGCCTGTCGCCGTCGGTCCATGTGCAGGACGACGCGGCCACACGTCCGCGGGACGAGAAAAACATGGCCGTGCGCATCGACGAGAAGGTGCGCAGCAAGGAGGACGTGCTTGCCCTCGGCATCGCGGCCGGAGACTACATCTGCTATGATCCCAAGACCACGATCACCGACAGCGGTTTTGTCAAGTCCCGCTTTCTGGACGACAAGGCCAGCGCCGCCTGTCTGCTGACCCTGCTGTGGCAGATGCGCGAAACCGGCGCTCGGCCCCGGTTCGAGACGTATTTCACCCTCACCGTCCATGAGGAGGTGGGCCACGGCGGCGCCACCCTGCCCGCGGTGGACGAGCTGCTGGCGGTGGACATGGGCTGCATCGGCGAGGATCTGAGCTGCACCGAGTATCAGGTCTCCATCTGCGCCAAGGACGGCGGCGGCCCCTACGATTACGGCATGGTCAGCCGCCTGGTGAAGCTGGCCAAGGAGCATAAAGTGGACTATGCGGTGGACATCTACCCCCACTACGGTTCGGATGTGGGCGCCGCCTGGCGCTCCGGCATGGATTGCCGGGCCGCACTCATCGGCCCCGGGGTGCACGCCTCCCACGGCATGGAGCGCACGCATCTCGACGGTCTTTGCGCTGCCATGGATCTGGCGGCGTTCTATCTGGAGCTGGGCTGAAACCCGCATAACATCTTTGGGAAAACATATTCCTCCAATTGAGTCTGATTGCGGCCTGCATTCAGACTCTTTTTTACCAATGCCGGCTCCATCAAAGAGAGGCGGCAGGTTTTTCCCGTCACTGAACCCAACGGGAAGGACACGCCGCTTGATTCAGCGGAAACAGGGATCAGCCCCTCCATCACAGAAAACCGCCATTCCGGCTTGGAAGCCACGTTTCAGTAAATCACGTTGAGAACGCAGCGACCGATTACAGAAGGAAGATCTCAAAACGGACAAAGAGAATTTAACACCCCGGAGAAGACTGTTCTGTTACAGAGGTCTGTCATTCACAAGATTTTTTTGAAACGAGGAGGAACAGCAATGCAAAACAGGCTCAGCGATTTCATCGTGATTGACAAACGGACAGCCTCTTCCCTCTTCTCCCCGTTTGACAAATCCATTTCCGTTCAGGACTGTTCGCTGATCGGCAACAGCATGAGCAACACAGGCTACCTGGTTGTCACTGATTCGGGAAGGTTTTTTCTGAAGCTGTATTCCAACACGACCGACAAAATCGAAACCGCGGTCTACGCTTTTCTGCAGGGAAAGCTTCCTGTCCCCAAACTGTACTATTATGACGGCAGCAAAGAGAGATTTCCCGCTCCCTACGCGATTCTGCAGTATCTTGAGGGAACCAGCCTGAAAAATTATATCCATACGCAGAAAGCATATCCGTATTCCATCGTTTACGAAATCGGAAGAATGTGCGGAATGCTTCACCGCCGGAAATACGGCCGTGACGCGTGGCTGGATCAGGATCTGAACGGAGCAGCCCCTATTCCCAAAACGGACGAGCACATTCTTGCACTTCTCAACGGGAAAGCCGGCGGATATTTGCAGCGTGAAATCCGAACCCGCCTGTCGCACTTTGTCCGGACAAATGCGATGCTCTTTGAAAGGCTCCATACGGAAAGCGTTCTGTGCCATGGAGATATCAATTATATGAATATCCTGATATCAGAAGGAAGCGTCTGGTTCATTGATTTTGAATTTGCGCACGCGGGAAGCATCTATCACGACATCGGAAAGTTTTTCCGTACGAAAGGACCTGTCATCCAGTCGCGGATCGATGCGGGTACCTGCGAGGCCTTTGCCGCCGGGTACGAATCCTCCGCATCTTCAAAGCTGCCGGCGAATTGGCTTACGCTTGCGCATTTGTGCGACATTGCCTCCATGCTTACATTGATCGATCGCGACAATACGCCCGTGGAATGGATTGCGGACGTCGAGCAGGACATCGACGCTGCAATTCGTTTGGCTGATTTCCATTCATAGCAGCAGCCCTCCGGATACGGCGGCATCCGGAGGGCTGCTGCTATTTTGAACAAATTTCACATGAAGCCGCGCAGGCCGCAGCCGGAAACGCAAGCTCCACCGTGAGGCGGCCGTCCGCGCAGGAGGCGGCAATCGTTCCGCCCATCTGCTCCGTCAGAAGCCGCGCGATGGAGAGGCCGAGGCCGGTGGACGGTCTGGCCGAATCCACGGTATAAAAGCGGTCGAAAAGCTTTGCCACCGACACGGGATCGAGATCGGGCGCGTCGTTGGAGAAGGTCATAATGCCGGTTTCCTCCAGCGTCACGGCAAAAGTGCCCGCCCCGTGGCGCAGGGCGTTTGAGAGGATATTCCCCAGCACGCGGCTCAGCGCGGCGGAGTCAAGCTGCCGTTCCACCCGCCGGTCGGTCAGCTGCAGCGCAGGGACAATCCCGCGGCTCTCAAACGCCCCGCAAAAGGCGAGCAGCGCCTCCTCCAGCGCGCGGCCTAGCTCGACCGGCTCCCGCTTCCGTTCCGGAACAGAGGCTGCCGCCGAGTAGACGAGCAGTTCTTCCGTCAGTCGCTTCATGGCCCGCGACCGCTCCCCAATCTGCGCGGCGTACCGCCGGGCGTCGGGAGAAAGGCTCTCCCCTTCCAAGAGCTCAAGATAGCCGCCCAGCGCCGTCAGGGGCGTGCGCAGATCGTGGGAGAGACCCGCGACCGCCTCCCGCAGCTCGCGGTCTCCCCGCTGGTACCGCAGACGTTCCCGGCGCAGCGCCCGCAGCTCCCGGTTGAGGGCTTCCGCCAAGAGCCGCAGCTCCCGGTCCCGGGTCGGCAGCGTGAGGAGGGTGTTCGTTTCCTCCGACAAACGCTCCCGCAGCCCTTCGCGCAGCTCCCGCACGCCCCGGCGCAGAAGGAAAACCTTCCCGCCGAGGGCGACCACGGCGCACAAAAGCAGGGAAACAGCGATCCACGCGGCTGCAGTCATAGAGCACCTCCTATTTGACGTCTTTTCTGCGGAACAGGAACAGGCCGAGCGCCGTTGTGAGAAGGACGAGCACGAGGGAATACGCAAGCAGCAGCCACGGCCGCTCAACAGACAGGTTGGAAATCTGGAAGCCCTGCCCGGTGGGCAGCACATCGTTGAAGAATTCATAAATCGTGCGCTGCACGCCGCCCACATAGGCCGGATTCAGCGCCCCTTCTCCCCCGTTTTCCACAAGCTGCGCGCCCTCTGGCGTGAAGAGGTACTGGGAAAGAATCCGCTCCGGCTGCTCGAGCCCGCTGAAGATCTTCTGGCTGAAGGACAGGGTGAGAATCGACGTCAGGAAGCAGGCCGCCGCCGACAGCGCGCGGTTCGGGATCAGGAACGCCAGCAGCGTGTACACGGAGGCATACACCGCCGTGGAGCCGACGCCGCAGGCCAGATGGGCGGCAATTCCCGACTCTGTCATCTGGAAGCCGCCGATGAGCGGCAGGCCGAACGCAATCGCCCCGAGTCCGCCGATGAAAAGAAGCAGCAGCGAAGCCAGAAAACTGCAGGTCAGCCCCGCGAGATAGACGCTGATCCTCGAATGACCCGCCATCAGCTTGTTGCGGATCGCGCCCTCGCCGTATTCCTGCCCAAGGTGCAGGCTGCAGAACACGGCACAGAACAAATCAGCCAGCAGGAACAGATAGAAAAAGCGGCTGTCAAGCCCTTCCCCGTAGTGGATCGCCTGCCCGCTTGTCGAGACGATAAAGACGCCCATGAATGCTGCGATGGCCAGCGCCGTCAGCCAGAGCTGCTTGGAGCGCAGGAGGCGGAACAGGCCCGCCGAAAGCAGATTACGCACGGCTTCCACCTCCCACCAGATTGATATAGTAGCTCTCGAGGCTTTCGTCCCGCTCCGAGGCGGACAGCAAACGGCAGTTCTCCGCGAGCAGCGCCATACTGAGATCGGTCAGCTCCACGTCGCCGAACACGTCGACGGGGCCGTCCTGCGTTTCCGCATACTCCACGCCGCGCGCGTCGAGCACGCGCATGAGCGCCGCGTTGTCCGTCACCCGGACGCGCAGGCATTTGCGGCAGGACGCTTCCAGCTCCCCGGCGGTCACCTCCCGCACCATGCGCCCCTGATCGAGGAAGCCGTAGCAGGTGGCGAGGCGGGAAAGCTCATCCAGAATGTGACTTGAAAGGAGCAGCGTGATGCCGCGCTCCCGGTTGAGCCGCAGGAGCAGCTCACGCATCTCCACGATTCCCTGCGGGTCAAGGCCGTTCGTCGGCTCATCGAGCACGAGAAAATCCGGGTCGCCGCACAGGGCGACCGCAATGCCGAGCCGCTGGCGCATCCCGAGGGAGAAGTTCTTCGCCTTTTTCCTGCCCGTATCGCCGAGCCCGACAAGCTCCAGCAGGGCGGGCAGCTGCCCGCCGTCCGGCAGTCCGAGAACGCGGGCCTGAATTTTCAGGTTATCGAGCGCCGTCAGCTCCCCGTACAGGGACGGCGTTTCCACCACCGCGCCCATGCGCCGCCGGACACGCGCGAGCCCCCGCTCGCCCCAGCGTCTGCCGTAGAGCGCATACCCGCCGGACGTCGGGTCCTGCAGGCCGCAGACGAGCCGGATGAGCGTCGTCTTGCCCGCTCCGTTGCGTCCCACCAGACCGTAAATCGCGCCCTTCGGCACGCGCATGGTCACGCCGTCGAGCGCCTTGAAGCGCCGGTAGCTCTTGCAGAGCGCCGTCGTTTCCAACACTGTTTCCATTGTTTTCATGACCTCCTTTGTCTTGCTGGAACCAGCATACCGCGTCTGTTTCCAGAAGGCGGTCAAGAAAAGAGTAAAGATTTCGTCAAGTTTTTATTCCGCGAGGCGGAAGCCGATGCCCCACACCGCCTCCACATAGTCCCTGCCCCCCGCTTCCCGAAGCTTGCGCCTCAGGTTGCTCATGTGCTGCTTGAGCGAGCCCTCGGTGCAGTCCGGCGTGTCGGCGGCAATGCGGTCGAGGATCACTGATTTTGCGACGGCCTGATGCGGGTTCTGCAAAAGAAGCTTCAAAATGGCGTACTCCGTCTTTGTCAGACGGATGGGGACGCCGCCCGCCGTGACCTCGCGGGACAGCGCGTCGAGACGCAGATCGCCGCACGCATAGACGGGAGCCGTCCGCCGGGGCGCGCCGCGCAGCTGCACCTGGACGCGTGCCAGCAGCTCGCGGATCTCAAACGGCTTCGTGAGATAGTCCGCCGCGCCGGAAAGCAGCACATTGACCTTGTCGTCCAGCCCTGCCTTCGCGCTGACCACGATGACCGGGATGCCCTCGAGCCGGGGGAGCACCTCCTCGCCCGAGAGGCCGGGCAGCATCAGATCGAGCAGCACGAGATCGGGGCGCTCGCGGTCGAGCAGATACAGCGCCTCCGTCCCCGACCACGCGCGCAGCACGCGGTAGCCCTCCTTTTCGAGCGCCTCCTGCAGCAGATTTCCGATGGGCTGGTCGTCCTCCACAACGGCGATGGTCGCCATGGCGCCCCCCCTCCTTGTTCCGTGTTTCCTTTCATGGTAGCGGAACGCTCCCGGATTGTCAAGCAAAGCGGCGCTTTGCCGCTTGTGCGGAAGGCGCAATTTTGGTATAATAGCCGCAGAAAATCGCAGCGCGGGCCGCTCCGCGTCCGAAAGCACACAGTCCGGCGACCGGAGGGAGCGTGCGCGAAGTGCCCGCCGCAGGCGTGGTCGTGGTATAATATAGAAACAAACGTTCTCGATTGGGAGGGGAAGGCATGGATCTGTTGCAGGGACTCAACGGCGCGCAGCGCGAGGCGGTCACCGCCACGGAGGGCTTTGTGCGCGTCATCGCGGGAGCCGGCTCGGGGAAAACGCGGGCGCTCACGCACCGGTTCGCGTTTCTTGTCAACGAGCTCGGCATCCTCCCGGGGAACATCCTGTGCGTCACCTTCACGAACAAATCCGCGAACGAGATGCGCCAGCGCATCCGGCGGCTGACGGGCGACAACGACACCGGCTACATCAACACCTTCCACGGCTTCTGTGTGTCCGTCCTGCAGGAGGACAGCTTTGCCGTGCAGTACCCGAAAAGCTTCCTCGTCCTCGACAACGGGGACATCGACGCGATGCTGCAGATGATCTACGAGGAGCGCGGCCTGACGCTGCGCGATATGACCTTCTCCAACGCGCGCGACATGATCGAGATCCGCAAGCTCAAGAAGGAGCCGGAATACTACCGCGATCTCATCGCCCTGCCGCTCGACGGCCTGCGCGCACGGTACGACGCGGCCGCGTCTGCAGAGGACGTCATCTTCACCGGCTATCTGTACCAGCAGAAGAAATGCTTCGGCCTCGACTACAACGATCTCATCAAGTTCTCGCTCTACATTTTTGAGGAACGGCCCGAGATCCGCCTGAAATGGCAGCAGCGGCTCGAGTACATCATGATCGACGAGTTTCAGGACATCGACGCGCTGCAGTACCGCCTGATGGAGGTGCTGTGCGGCTATCACAAGAACCTGTTCATCGTCGGCGACCCGGACCAGACCATCTACACCTGGCGCGGGGCGGACGTGAAATTCCTGCTCGACTTCGACAAGGCCTATCCGGGCTCGAAAACCATCATGATGATGGAAAACTACCGCTCGACCCCGGAAATTCTGGCGGCGGCGAATTCGCTCATCGACAAGAACCGACTGCGGATCAGGAAGTCGCTGATTGCGCGCCTGCCCTCCGGCGAGCCGGTTACCTGCTGCTTTGCCCAGAATCAGGCGGCGGAGGCGTGGTACCTCGCGGAACAGATGGAGGCGCTGCACGCAGAGGGCGTCCCCTACCGCGACCAGGCCGTCCTGTACCGGGCGCATTACGTCTCGCGCTCGCTCGAGGAGGCGCTGATCGAGAAGCGCATCCCCTACACGATTTACAGCGGCGTACAGTTTTTCGAGCGGATGGAGATCAAGGACGCGCTCTCCTACCTGCGCCTGATTGCGTACCGCGACGACCTCTCCTTCCGGCGCGTCGCCAACGTTCCGAAGCGCAACCTCGGCAAGCGGCGCATGGCCTATTTACAGGAAAAGGCGGAGGCGCAGGAGATCTCCCTGTACCGGGCGCTCGAGGAGAGCGTGGACGAGCCGCTGTTCAAGGGCACCGGGGCGAAGCGCTTCCTCGCTCTCGTTGAGGCATTTTCGGCAGGCTACGAAAACCGTCCCGTCTCCGAAACGCTCGCGGCCCTTCTCGACGAGAGCGGCTACGAAACGATGCTGCGCACGGAGGGCAGTCAGGAGCGGCTCGACAATCTCGCCGAGCTCAAGCAGTCCGTCTATGAATTCGAGACGACCTGCGGCGAGGAGGTCACGCTGCCGCACTACCTCGATCACATTGCCCTGTTCACGAACGCGGACGTCCGGGACGCGGGCGACCGCGTCCGCCTGATGACGGTACACGCGGCGAAGGGACTCGAATTCCCGTACGTTTTCCTCTGCGGGATGAACGAGGGGGTCTTCCCCTCGCGCAAGATCCGCTCGCGCGCCGCGATGGAGGAGGAGCGGCGGCTCGCCTTTGTGGCGCTGACGCGGGCGAAGCGGGGGCTGTTTCTCTCCGAGGCGGACGGGCGGAATTTCGACGGGTCGCCGCGCTACCCGTCGCGCTTTCTTCTCGACATCGATCCCGGCCTGCTCACCTTTGTCGATCCGCCCGCGGAGGAGCTTCTCGAGGAAACGCGGCGGTACATTGAGGCAAGCCTTCTCTCCCTGCCGGACGACGAGGGCGCGCTCTCCCTGCCCGTCGGGCAGCGGGTGCGGCATTTCCTGTTCGGCGAGGGCGTTGTGCTCGGAGAGGACAGGGACAAGGGCGCGCATCTCATCCAGTTTGAGGGGATGGACACGCCGCGCCTCATCTCGATGAAGGTCAAGCTCGAAAGACTGTGAGGGACAAGATGAAAGCTCAGCGCAACAGAACCATCGATATTTCCGTCGAGGAGGGGCAGCCCTACCTCGACCGCTGCATCCGGGTAGAGCAGCCCGCCGCGCTCGGCAGCGTCCTCGACAGGACGATTCTCGGCGACGCGCTCCGCGTCCTGCCGCTGCTGCCGCGCGCGTTCGCGAGCCTGCTGATCGCCGATCCGCCGTACAATCTGGACAAGGACTTTTCCGGCGAGCGCTTCCGCAGGATGAGCGATGAAGAATATGCGGCGTACACAAGGCGATGGCTCGAGGCCGCCCTGCCGCTGCTCCAAAAAGACGCGTCGGTCTACGTCTGCTGCGACTGGCGCTCCAGCCCCGTCGTGGGGACCGTCCTCAAGGAATACCTGCACGTCCAGAACCGCATCACCTGGCAGCGGGAAAAGGGGCGCGGCGCGCTCGGTAACTGGAAAAACTCGATGGAGGACATCTGGTTCGCGACCGTGGGCCGCACGTTCCCCTTCCACGTCGACCGGGTGATGGTGCGCCGCCGGGTGGTAGCGCCCTACCGCGCGGACGGCAAGCCGAAGGGCTGGGAGGAAACGCCGGAGGGCAACTTCCGCAGCACCTTCCCGTCCAACTTCTGGGACGATATCTCTGTTCCCTACTGGTCGATGCCGGAGAACACCGCCCATCCGACGCAGAAACCGGAAAAGCTGCTCGCGAAGCTCATTCTGGCGAGCAGCGACGAGGGGGACGTCGTCCTCGACCCGTTCCTCGGCTCCGGCACGACGAGCGTGACGGCCAAGAAGCTCGGGCGGCATTATGTCGGGATTGAGCAGAACCCGCAGTTCTGCGTCTGGGCGGAAAAGCGGCTCGAGCTCGCGGACACGGACAAAACCATTCAGGGCTACGCGGACGGCGTCTTCTGGGAGCGCAACACGGCGGATCAGCAGAAGCGCAGCCGCGCCAAATAGGGCTTTTCGCCGCGGCAAGCGCGGCGGGAGAAACCGGAACCACCATCAAGCTGCAGGAGGAAAAAAACGATGCTCGTTTTCAGCACAAGGCTGCCCCTGAAGCCGGACGTCTCGCAGGAGACGTGCATCCGGCTCTTCATCGAATGGATCACGAAAAGCGAACACTACCCGATGACCTTCATCGACTACGACGTCTCCTCCCGCGACGATTTTGAGACGGCGGAGGACGGCGTCACCTTCGCCATCCGGCATTACCGGGACGAGCGGGTCGAGCTCTCCGCCTGCCGCCTGAGCAAGCGGGGGGCGGACGCGCTCTGGATCAGCGACTGCGTCTTCCTGAACGAGGAAGGCGGCAAATCGCTCCTGATTCAGCTCAGCTGCGACTCGCTCCTGTTTTCGGCACAGCTGCCGCGCGTCCACAAGCCGTATCTTGTGCGGATGTTCGTCGAGGGCGGCTATTGCCGGGACGACGCAGGGATCCCCGTGACGGACGAACCACTCGAGGCAGACGGGGACTATTTCGAGACGTGCGCGGCCGTCATGCGCGGGGAGTACCCGAACAAGATGCCGGCGGTCTACCTGAGCGCCGACTATTGGGACAAGACCGCCCTGAATCCCGGCTACATGGCGCGTCAGCTCAGCGGCGTGGCGCACGTCTTTTACGAAAAGAGCCGCGCGACCGCGCGGCGGCTGCGCGAGACAACGGGCGGCGTCAACGCGCACTCCGGCTATGTGGGCGTGTATTTTCCGGGCACCGCGCTGTGCCAGAAGCACGCGCTCGACGATACCGGAGATTTCCGGCGGATGAGCGCCGCCGTCATCGAGAGCGTATGGAAGGCGCTCGTCAACCGGCTTGACGCCTCCCTCTACAACTGGAACCAGATCCTCGTGCTGCAGGCGCGCCAGCGGATGCTCCAATGGCAGGGCGACAGCGTGGAGGCGAAGGAGGAGCTCGCCTACTTCATGAGCACGTTCGACGAGGAGAACAAAAGCCTGCGCGAGCAGATCGACGAGCTCAATCAGGAAACCTACTCGCTGCAGGCGCAGCTCGACGCGCTGCGGGCCGCGTCGCGGGAGGCGAAGGGCGGCGAGGGCTTCTTCCGACCGGGCGAGGAGCAGGAGCTTTACCCCTCGGAGCGCAGCGATCTGCTGCGGAGCATCCTCTCGCAGGTGCAAAGCCGTTTCGAGAAGGATTCCCGCGCAGATGTGCTGATCCGGTCGATGCTTGACGCCAACCCGCGCGTCGGGGAGTGCCGGAAAACCGTTGAGACGGTGCGCGCCGTCCTCACGGGAGGCGGCAGGCTGAGCGGCTCCGACAAGTCGCGGCTGCGGGCGGCGGGCTTTGTGATCGAGGAGGGCGGCTCGCACCTCAAGCTCACGTTCCGCGGCGATCCGCGCTATCTGTTCACCCTCGCCTGCACGCCAAGCGATCACCGCGGCGGCAGCAACATCGCCTCGGACATCTGCCGGGCGCTCGACGTGGAGAAAAAGATATAAGAAGTCTCAAAGAAAAGGAGGCAGCCATGGAATTTCGCAGAATTTTTGACACGATCCCCGAGGAGTTTGACCGGTACCGCACGCGGTACTGCCCGGAGCTGTTCCGCGGTCTGATCGCGGCGGCAAACGTCGGGCCGGGGGCCGATGTGCTCGAGCTGGGGCCCGGGACGGGGCAGGCGACGGAGCCGGTTCTGCGCACGGGCTGCGCGTATCACGCCATCGAGCTCGGGGAGCATCTGGCTGCGAAACTGCAGGAAAAGTACGGCGGCGAACCGAACTTTCATCTGGTGAACGACGACTTCATCACGCACGACTTTGGCCCCCAGCGCTTTGATCTCATCTATTCCGCCGCGACCATCCAGTGGATCCCGGAGGAAATCGCCTTTACCAAGACCTTCTCCTTGCTCCGGTCCGGCGGCACGCTGGCCATGCTGCTGACACGCTCCGACTACCGGACGCCGAACGAAGCGCTGTATCAGGAGATCCAGAAGGTGTACGACGCGTATTTCAGGCCGGAGACGCCCTACACGTACGGCTCCTTCCGGTACGAGAACGCCGTGCAGTACGGCTTCACACATTTCGAGCGGCGCGAGTACCAAACCACCCGCACGCTGACCGCGGACGAGTATGCCGCCTACTGCGGAACGCACTGTGACCATCTGGTGATTCCGGAGCCGTACCGAAGCCGGTTTTTCGACAGCCTGCGGCAGGCGGTGCTTGACGCGGGGAACCATATTGTCTTTCTCGACACGCACGTTCTGTATCTGGCGAGGAAGCCCGGATAACAACAAAGGGAAACGCCCGCGGGCGTTTCCCTTTGTTTATCCCTGCATCCCGATGATCGGCGCCTCTGCAAAGCAGTGCAGATGCAGCGGCGAGAGCACCTTGAAGCCCTCGCCGAGGGCAAAGCCCTTCCCCTGCGCGCGCTGCCCGCACTGCATCGTGAAGTAGACGCGGTACAGGCCGAGCGTCTGCTCGTCAAGCTGGGAGCGGTGCAGCGCCATGGCGGTGAATTTCTTCTCAAAGGTTTCGGTGACGTCCACGACGACGTTCGGCTCCTGCGTGAAATAGAAGCCGATGGCCGAGGGCTGCCACGGGGAAGTTTTCGTGCCGCGCGGGTACTGCGCGAGACCGGCGGAGAGGAACGCCTGGGCGGCGGCGCGCCCGGTGGTCACATGGTCGAAGTGCGCCTCGTAGCGCGCCCACGGGTCGGGGCAGAAGACGACGTCGGGCCGCACGGTGCGGATGAGCTCCGCGATTTTTCCCGCGAGCGCGGGAACGTCGGAGAGGGAGCCGTCGGGCTCGTCGAAAAAGTGGAACTCCTTCGCGCCGAGCAGCGACCCGGCGGCGATCGCCTCCTCGCGGCGCAGAGCGGCGAGGGCGGCAGGCTCCATCGGCTCGGCGGGCTGGCCGAGGTCGCCGTTCGTCACGGTGAGGTAGTGCATCTCGCAGCCGCGCGCAGCGAGGGCGGCCACCGTGCCGCCCATGCCGATCTCATTGTCGTCGGGATGCGGCTGGATGCACAGAGCACGCTTCGCGGTCAGAATTTCGGGGGGCTGAAAGAAAGCGGTTACGTCCATGGTTTTCCCTCATTTCTCCGCCGAGCGGCGGGCGTCAAGTTCGGTGCGGATAGCAGTAAGCTGCGCGGGCTTGAGCTTATAAAAGACAAGCGGCAGCATCGAGAGCACAAAGCAGATCGCGGGGACGGCCAACACGATGAAGGTAAAGCCGGCCTTGACCGTGTCGTTCGGTTCCATGTTGTCGCGGTAGCTCATGAGCGTCATCGAGACGCCGAGCACAGCCTTCGAGATGGTGGCGCTGAGCTTCGTGAGGAAGGTGTTCATCGAGAAGACGATGCCCTCGCCGCGGAAGCCGAGCTTGTACTCGGCATAGTCGATGCAGTCCATCAGCATCGAGGTGCTGGTGATGGACGTCACGCCGCTGAACGCGAAATTGAAGCCGAGAATCACGAGGCTGACAACCGGCTCGACGCCGAAGAGATACGGCAAAAGGCTCGTGACGGCTCCCGCCGCGCACGCGATGAGGAACAGCACCTTTTTATCGTACCGCCGGATCAGCGCCGGGGAGACGGCCATGCCGGTGATCATGCCGAGGACGAGACTCAGGCCGATGAAGGTGACATATCCCGAGTCGCCCCAGACGTAGACGGCGAAGTACATCTGCACGACCTGGCGGATGCTGTTGACCATGTTCATGATGAGCAGCGCCGCCATGAGGGCCTTGAGCGGGACGTTGTCGAGAATTGTGTGGATGTTCCTGCGGAACGGCACGCCGCCTGCCGGAGGCTCGATGCGCTCACGCAGGACAAAGCCGCTCAGCAGCATCAGCAGCGCGCCGGAACCGGCGATGATGGCAGCCGAGATTGTGTAGGCGGAGGCGGCGCGCTCGCCGCCGAAGGCGTTGAGCAGCGACACGCTGCCGACGGAGACGATCACCGTGCCGAGCGTTCCGCCGATTCTGCCGAGCGTCACCATACCGTTTTTCTCGTCCGCATTGCGCGAGGAGACGGAGGAGATCGCCCAGATCGGGATGTCGTAGACGGTGTACGTCATCCCCCAGAGGACGTAGCTCACGGCGGCGACGGCGATGGTGCCCGCGAGCGAGCCGCCGAACGAGACAAAGCAGAGCGTGGTGATGACGGCGATGAAGACAGGGCCGGCGAGAAGATACGGCCGGAATTTGCCGAGGCGCGTCTTCGTGCGGTCGGCAATCATGCCCATGAGGATGTCGTTGACGGCGTCCCACAGGCTCGCGGAAACCATGATGATCGTCACGGTCTCCGAGGGGATTTTGAGCAGATCCGTGAAGAAGAACATGACGTACATCGAGACAAAGCTGTAAATCATGTTCTGCCCGAGCAGACTGCCGGTGTAAGTGATTTTTTCCCGTTTTCTGATGGTGTGCATCCTGCGATTCCTCCTCCTGCGTGTGCAATCATTGTAGCATCTTCTCGAAAAAAAGCAAACGGGATGGGAGGAATCGATAAAAAATGACCATGCGCCGTCTTTTCAAGCGTCCGGTTCTGTGATACGATAGTCCTGTCGGCACAAGGAGTATTTGAATTGGGACAGGAGGTATTGCATGATGACGTACGCCATCGTATTCAGCAGCAAAACAGGAAACACCCGGCTGCTGGCGGAGACGATCCGCGCGCTTCTGCCGGAGGGCAGCTGCGCCTATTTCGGGCCGCCGTGCGAGGCCGTCGAAGCGGACGCCGTTTTCTGCGGCTTCTGGACGGACAAGGGAACGTGCAGCGAGGACATCGCCGCGTTTCTGCGCACGCTCGGCGGAAAGCGCGTCTTTCTCTTCGGAACCGCCGGCTTCGGCGGAGATCCGGCGTATTTTGAGAAGATTCTCGGCACGGTCAGAGAGAAGCTGCCGGAGACGGCGAAGCTCTGCGGGAGCTTTGCCTGCCAGGGAAAAATGCCCGAGGCCGTGCGGAAGCGCTATGAGGCCATGCCGGACAGCCCGGCGCGGCAGGCCATGCTCGAAAATTTCGACAAGGCGCTCGCGCACCCGGACGAGGCTGACCTCGAAGCGCTGCGGGAGGCCGTGAAGCCGGTGCTCGAAGCGTAAGGAAAAGGATTGGGAGGAGTTACAGATGAAACAAATCAACCGCTATCTGTTCGGAGATATGGCGCTCTCCTATTGGGAGGACGACGACAGGCACGTCGGGATGCTGCTCGTCCCGCTGGAGAAGGAAAGCTTCCTCGCGCAGAAGGACTGCGCGCTCGAGCCGCTCGTGCAGCTGCATCTCCGCGGCGAAAAGCTTACGGCGGGCTACGGCAACGGCACGACGATGGCCTGCACCGAGTCGACGGACTGCATGAAGCTCGTCTCGCAGGAGCAGGACGGGGACGCGGTCATCACCGTCCTCTCCGACGGGGCGGGGCGCGTCGTCCGCCACACGGCAAAGTGGCATGAAGGGCTGCAGGCCGTGCGCGTTTCGTCGGAATTCGTGAATGAGACAAAGGAGCCGCTGACGCTCGAGCTGCTCTCCAGCGTGAGCGTGGGCGGTCTGACGCCCTTTATCGAGGGTGACGCGCCGGGCGCGCTCGTCGTCCACCGCGCGCGCAGCGCGTGGAGCGCCGAGGGGCGGCTCGCCTCCGACACGGCGGAGCGGCTCGGCCTCGAGCCGTCCTGGGCGAACTACGGCTACCGCATCGAGAAGATCGGGCAGAAGGGCTCGATGCCGGTGCGCGGCTACTTCCCCTTCGGCGCGGTCGAGGACAGACAGACAGGCGTTGTCTGGGCGATGCAGCTCGCCTGCCCCGGCTCCTGGCAGATTGAATTCCGCCGCCGCGACGCGGGCCTCTCGATGACGGGCGGCCTCGCGGACTACGATTTCGGCCATTGGGCGAAGACGCTCGCGCCGGGCGAAAGCTTCCTCTCCCCCGAAGCGTACCTCACCGCCTGCGCCGGAAGCGTGGACGAGGCCTGCCAGCGCCTGCTGACGGTGCAGAAGGAAAACTTCGTCGGCCGCGACCGTCTGCCTCCCGTGCTGTTCAACGAGTACTGCACGACGTGGGGCGTCCCCTCGGAGGAAAACCTCTCAAAGATCGTCGATTGCCTGAAGGGGCGCGCGATCGATTACCTCGTGATTGACTGCGGCTGGTACGGCAAGCCGGGCATTTCCTGGGGCGAGTGCAACGGCGACTGGATTCCGAACGACGCGGAGCTGTTCCCGCACGGCCTGCGCGACATGGTGCGCCGCATCCGCGAGGCGGGCTTCCTGCCCGGCATCTGGTTTGAGCCGGAAACGTGCGGGCCGAAGTCCGAGATTGCGCAGAAAAAGGAGATGCTGCTCCAGCGCGGCGGGGCTGTCATCGACACGAACGACCGCCGCTTCCTCGACATGAGAAAGCCCGAAGTGCACGCGTACCTCGAGGAGCGCATGGTCTCCCTGCTGCGGGACTACGGCTTTGCCTATGTAAAGATCGACTACAACAACTGCATCGGCATCGGCTGCGACGGCGCGGAAAGCCTCGGCGAGGGGCTGCGGCAGAATATGGAGGGCTCGCAGCGCTTCTTCCGCCATCTGCGCGAGGCTGTGCCGGGACTGTGCATGGAGAACTGCTCGTCCGGCGGGCATCGCCTTGAGCCGTCGATGATGGGGCTGTTTGACATGGCCTCCTTCTCCGACGCGCACGAGTGCGTGGAGATCCCGATCGTCGCCGCGCATCTGCAGCGCCTCATCCTGCCCGCGCAGTCGCAGATATGGGCGGTGCTGCACGGCTCCGACTCGATGCGCCGCCTCAACTACTCGCTGTGCGCGACGCTCCTCGGCGTGATGTGCCTCTCGGGCGACATTTACTCCCTCAGCGCGGAGCAGTGGGCGCTCGTCGACCGGGCGAT
>CASFAA010000069.1 GCA_949292505.1 uncultured Oscillospiraceae bacterium | reverse complement strand
TCTTTTCGTCGACACCGCGGCGGACGCAGCCCTCCACCTCGACCTCGCCCTTTTCGCTGACAAGGCCGTGGATGAAGATCTGCCGCTCCCGCTCCATGACGTCGGCCTTCTTCTTGCTCATTGCGCGGCGCACAATATCGGCGCGGCCTAGCGAATATCCGGCGAGCTCGCGGAAGATCTGCATGACCTGCTCCTGATACACGATGCAGCCGTAGGTGACGTCGAGGATTGGGCGCAGCAGCGGATGACGGAACTGCACCTTCTCCGGGTGGTGGCGGCACTCGATGTAGCGCGGGATCGACTGCATCGGCCCCGGGCGGTACAGCGAGATGACGGCGATGAGATCCTCCATGTGTTCCGGGCGCAGCTGCATGATGACGCTGCGCATCCCGCCGGACTCGAACTGGAAGACGCCGTCGAGCTGGCCGGCGGACATCATCTCGTAGACCTTGGGTTCGTCCTCCGAAATAGAGAAAATCGAGAAATCGGGAACCTGGAGACGGATCTGCTTTTCTGCCTCGTGAATCACGGAGAGGTTCCGCAGGCCGAGGAAATCGATTTTCAGAAGGCCGAGCTCCTCGAGCGTTGTCATCGTGTACTGTGTGACGACGGAGTCGCCGTTCTTCGCCAGAGGGACATAGAAGCTGACCGGTTTGTCTGTGATGACGACGCCGGCCGCATGGGTCGACGCGTTGCGCGGCATTCCTTCGACCTTTTTCGCCATCTCCACAAGCTTCTGAATCGTCGGATCCGACTCGCAGCGGCGGCGGAACTCCGAGGACTTCTCGAGCGCCGCGTCGAGCGTGATGTTGAGCTCCATCGGCACCATCTTGGCGACGGAGTCGACGACGTTATATGGGATCGCGAGGGCTCGTCCGACGTCGCGCAGGGAGCCGCGCGCCGCCATCGTACCGAAGGTGACAATCTGCGCGACGTGGTCGGCTCCATATTTCCCGACGACGTAGTCGATCATTTCCGGACGGCGCTCGTCGCTGAAATCGACGTCGAAGTCCGGCATACTGACGCGCTCCGGGTTGAGGAAGCGCTCGAAGAGAAGATTGTACCGGATGGGGTCGATGCTCGTGATGCCGAGGCAGTAGGCCGCGAGGCTTCCCGCGCCCGAGCCGCGCCCCGGCCCGACGGGAATATCCACGCTCCGGGCGTAGCGGATGAAATCGTGCACAATCAGATAGTAGTTGACATACCCCATCTGCTCAATGACAGACTGCTCATATCGCAGCCGCTCCCAGACGGCTTCCGGCGGGTTCTCCCCATACCGGCGCAGGAGTCCCTCGCGGCACAGCCGGCGGAAATAGGTAAGGTTGTCCTCGCCGCCGGGCGCTTCAAATTTCGGCAGTTTCGTCTTGCCGAACTCAAATTCCACCTTGCAGCGCTGGGCGATGTCCCAGGTGACGTCGGCGGCCTCCGGGAGGTCGGGGAACAGCCTTCGCATCTCCTCCTCGGACTTGAAATAGAACTCGTTGGAGGAAAACTCGAAGCCGTCCTTTTCCTCTACGGTGTGGTTCGTCTGGATGCAGAGCAGGACGTGGTGCATCTCCGCGTCCTCCGGCTCAATATAGTGACAGTCGTTCGTCAGAACGAGCGGGATGGAGAGTTCGCGGGAGAGCCGGATAAGCTGCGGGTTGATGTAGTGCTGCTCGCTCAGCCCGTGATCCTGCAGCTCGAGGAAGAAATTCCCTTTGCCGAAAATCGATTCGTATCGCAGGGCGGCCTCCTTTGCCCCCTCGTAATCGTTCATGGTGAGGGCGCGCGGAATCTCGCCCGCCAGGCAGGCGGAGAGCGCTATCAGCCCCTCGTGGTACTGCTCGAGCAGCTCCATGTCCACGCGGGGCTTGCTGTAGAAGCCCTCCGTCCAGGCACGGGAGACAAGCTCCGTGAGGTTGCGGTAGCCTGTGTTGTTCTCGCACAGCAGCACCAGATGGCGGTGTTCAGAGTCGAGCTCGTGCGTCTTGCTGAAACGGGAGCGCTGCGCGACATACACCTCGCAGCCAATCACGGGATGAATCCCGCGTTTCTTCGCTTCCTTATAAAATTCCACGGCGCCGTACATCACGCCGTGGTCGGTGATGGCAACAGCCCGATCGCCGCGCTGCTGCGCCGTATCGAGAAGCCTTCGAATGCGGCAGGCGCCGTCCAGAAGGCTGTATTCCGTGTGAAGGTGAAGATGGACGAACATTCTTTTCTCCTCTCTCCGGCAGCGGTCCGTCAGAGATGCTCCGCAAACTCCACAATGCGCTGCAGACGGTGATTGACGCCTGACCGGCTCATCGGTTCAGGCAGAAGGCTTCCAAGCTCACGCAGGGAGAGATCCGGATTATCGTAACGAAGCTCCGCGAGAGCCCGCAGATCCTCGGGCAGGGCCTCGAGGCCAACCATGCTGCGGATCCGCTCGATGGCAAGCCGCTGGCGTGCGGCAGCCGAGGCAGTCTTGTCGATGTTGGCCGTCTCAAAATTGTTGCGGCGGTTCAGGTTATTGCGCATCTCCTTGAGCATTTTGGCCTGCATGAGCTCCATCGCGGCATTCTGCGCGCCGAGATAGGTCAGCAGATCCGCCACCGTCTCGCCGCCTCTCAGATAAACGACAAAGCGGCCCTGCCGGTTGACGAGAGCGGGCTGCAGGCCGAGGCCGCCCGCACGGGAGAGCAGCGCGCTGAGATCGGAGGCGAGCCGCATATATGGGACGGAGAATTCCGCGTCATATCCCTTCGCGGGATCCGTCACCGTGCCGCAGCAGAGGAAAGCGCCCCGCAGGAAGGCCTGCAGACAGCAGTCGGAGCGGAGATTCTCCTCGCGGACGCGAAGATTCACCTCCGCCGACAGGTGAAAACAGCCTTGCAGAAACGCGCGGCGCTGATCCTCGCCGGGGACGGAGACGGAATAGGTAGTCTTTCCGCCGCGGCGGACGATCGCGGAGACTATCTCCGCATAGACGCCTGCCGCCTCCGCGGCCTTCTGTGCCGCACGGTGCGCAACGGCGGCGTTCTCCGTCTGGAACGACACGCCCGCCATCGAGAAGTTTCCTCCGAAGAGGAAAATCCCGTAGCACTCCGCCCTGCGGCAGCAGAGGCGATCCGTTTCCAGCCTGCAGAGCTCCTGTTTCGTCTGCGAAGAAAAAGACATCGTCGTTATCCTTTCTGAATATCGCGGTGGTTGACGCTCGCGCGCTTGCCCTGCGCGGCAAAGTGCTCATAAAGCAGCTGCGCAAAGGTGACGGAGCGGTGCTTGCCGCCCGTGCAGCCCATCGCGACGACGAGCTGGCTTTTCCCCTCCTCCAGATAGAGCGGAACCATATAGTCCAGGAGGTCGAGCAGGCGGCGCGCGACCTCCTGAGACTGCTCCCAGCGCATGACATACTCGCGGACGGGCTCGTCAAGCCCTGTGAGGTTTTTGAGCTCCTTGACGTAAAACGGGTTCGGCAGGCAGCGGACGTCGAAGACAAGATCCGCCTCCGTCGGCAGACCGTATTTGAAGCCGAAGGACACGCAGTGAATCGCGAGCGCGTCGGAGACGCTTCCGAGAAAAACGCTCGAAATCTGCCGCTTGAGCTGCGCCGGGGAAAGCAGCGAAGTATCAATGACGTAGTTTGCCATCTCCCGAACGGGCTTGAGGATAGAGCGCTCCATCTGCACCGCCTGATCGAGAGACCCCATGAAATAGTCGGCGAGCGGGTGCTTCCGCCGCGTCTCCTTGTAGCGGTTGATGAGGACGGCGTCGGAGGCGTCGAGAAACAGAATCTGATACTGGCGCTCCTCGCGGCGCAGCTCCTCAAGCGTCTCCGTCAGGGAGCGGAACACGTCCTGACCGCCGCGCACATCCGTTACGACGGCGACGCGTCCGAACTTCTCGCCCGCCTTCTGGCACAGGCTGTAGAACGTGCTCAGCAGCTGCGGCGGAAGGTTGTCGACGCAGTAAAAGCCGATATCCTCCAGGACATGAATCGCCTGCGATTTTCCGGCTCCGGAGAGGCCGGTCACAATCAGAAATTCCATCATTTTCGGTTACAGCTCCCCCACCAGCTTGACCTCGCGCTCGAGGCGGACGCCCGTCTCGCGCAGGACAATCTCCTGGATTTTTTCAATCAGGCGCAGCACATCGGCGCACGTCGCGCCGCCCGCGTTCACAATGAAGCCGGCGTGCTTTTCGCTCACGACGGCGCCGCCCTCCCGCAGGCCCTTGAGGCCGCACTGCTCAATCAGCGCGCCCGCGAAGTGGCCCTCGGGCCGCTTGAAAACGCTGCCGGCGCTCGGCTTGTTGAGCGGCTGCTTTTCCTTGCGGCGCGTGTAATAGTCCTCCATGCGCAGGGCGATCATGTCGCTGTCTCCCCGCTTGAGGCTGCAGACGACGCGCGTGATGATGCCGCCGTTCTCCATGAAGACGCTCTTCCGGTAGCCGTAGCCGAGCTCCTCCCCCGAGAACACGGCGGAGGAGCCGTCGGGCAGAAGGCAGGTCACGCTCGTGAGGACGGCGCTCATCTCCCCGTTGTACGCGCCAGCGTTCATATATGCCGCTCCCCCCACGGAGGCGGGGATGCCCCAGGCAAACTCCAGTCCGGTGAGCTGGTAGTTTTTCGCGAAATTGCACAGGCCGGCGAGCGAGACAGCCGGGCCGCAGACGATGTCTGTTCCCCCGCGCAGGGAGAGCTCATTGAAATCTCCCGAGAGAGATACGACGCAGCCGCGGATACCGCGGTCGGAGACGAGCAGGTTCGAGCCCTTCCCCAGGACAAACAGCGGAATCCCG
>CASFAA010000068.1 GCA_949292505.1 uncultured Oscillospiraceae bacterium | reverse complement strand
CCGGGGCGGTAGGAGGTCGTGCAGTCGAACGGCGCGCCGAACAGGACGGTGCGCGCCTCCCCCTCCTCCTTGTCGCAGGCCATAAAGACCTCAATATTGCGTCTCAACATCCTTCAAAAGCTCCTCCACATACGCGGGCAGGTAAAACGCGCCCTTGTGCAGCGTTGTCGTGTAGTAGCGGCACTTCAGGCCGCGCAGGTTCCACTGCGTCTCCTTGAGGTCGCGCAGCGGGTGGTACTTCTTCGACGCGAAGCCGAACAGCCAGTGGCCGGACGGGTACGTCGGGATATGCGCCTGGTACACGCGGCTGATGTGGAACGATTCCACAATCCGCTTGTGCGCCCGCTGGCAGGCCGCGGCGTCCGCGGCGTAGAACGGGCTTTCGTGCTGGTTCACCATGATGCCGTCCTCGCGCAGCGCCTTGAAGCAGCTGCCGTAAAACTCGCGGGTGAAAAGGCCCTCGCCGGGGCCGAACGGGTCGGTCGAGTCGACGATGATGAGGTCGTAGCAGTTTTCCTTCGAGCGGACGAAGCGCACGCCGTCCTCGTAATAGATGGAGAGGCGCGGATCGTCGAGGCGGCAGGCCGTCTGCGGCAGGTATTTCTTGCAGACCTCGACGACGAGCGGGTCGATCTCGGCCATGTCGATGTGCTCAATCTCGGGATAGCGCGTCAGCTCGCGGATGACGCCGCCGTCGCCCGCGCCGATGACGAGGACGTCGCGCACCTTCGGGTGGACGGCCATCGGGACGTGGGTGATCATCTCGTGGTAGATGAACTCGTCCTTCTCCGTCAGCATCATGTATCCGTCGAGCGTGAGAAAGCGGCCGAATTCCGGGGACTCAAAGACGTCGATGCGCTGGAACTCGCTCTTTCCGGAATAGAGCTGATGGTCGACGCGAATGGAGAGCTTGACGTTCGCCGTCTGCATCTCCGAAAACCAGAAATCCATGCGTTATCCCTCCTTCAGGACGTTCAGGCGCTCAATCTCCGGGTTCTCAGGCCCCGTCATCGAACAGCCCTTTTCCTTCGCGTACTCAATATAATCGAGAATCTGGCCCGTGATGCGCTCGCCCGGCGCGAGAATCGGGATGCCCGGCGGGTAGCACATGACAAATTCGCTGCACACGCGTCCCTCTGTCTCGCGCAGCGGCAGCGATTCCTTCGGCGCGTAGAACGCGTCCTGCGGAGAGACGGCGACCTCCGGGTCGATGTACTCCTGCGCCATCAGATCGGCCTTCTGGCGGCCGAAGCGGCGGCGCACCTCCGCGAGGGCGCTGACGAGCCGCTCAATTTCGCGCGGGCGGTCGCCGACGGAGACGTAGGCGAGGATGTTGCCGAGGTCTCCGAACTCTATCTGAATATCATACTCGTCGCGGAGCAGATCATACACCTCGATCCCGGCGAGGCCGACGTCGAGGGTGTTGACGGAAAGCTTCGTGACGTCGAAATCGAAGACGCTGTCGCCGTTGACGATCTCGCGCGAGAAGGCATAATAGCCGCCGATGCTGTTGATTTCCTCGCGGGCGTACTCGGCGAGGCGCACGACGCGGGCAAAGTCGAGCTTTCCGCGCAGCGCGAGGTTGCGGCGGGAGATGTCGAGGCTCGAGAGCAGCAGATAGGAGGCGCTCGTCGTCTGCGTGAGATTGATGATCTGGCGGACGTGGCCCTCCTGCATGGCGGGGCCCGTCAGAAGCAGCGAGCTCTGCGTGAGACTGCCGCCCGACTTGTGCATCGAGACGGAGGCCATGTCGGCCCCTGCGGCCATGGCGGAGACAGGCAG
>CASFAA010000067.1 GCA_949292505.1 uncultured Oscillospiraceae bacterium | reverse complement strand
GCGTTTCACGACGCTCATCCTCCCGTTCGTCTCGATGATTGCGTACGCTACGTCCTCGAGGCGGAAGACGTCCTTCTGCCGCAGTTCCTCGCACAGATCCTCTGTCGTCATCCGAAGGCGGCGCAGTTCGCTCTGCAGAATTTTACCGTCGTCGATGACGACGATCGGCCTGCCGCAGATGAGCCGCCGTGCCCGCGGGCTCTTGAGCATGAGGACGCTTGTCACAATCTCGCAGAAGACAAGGATCGCGATGGGGAGCAGACCGCTCAAAAGAGGTTGGCCCGTATCCTGCATCGGGATGGCGGCAATGTCGGAGACGAGGAGCGTCACGACAAGCTCGCTTGTCTGCAGTTCGCTGATCTGCCGTTTCCCCATGAGGCGGACAGCCGCGAGAATCACGGCGTAGAGCAGCAGCGTGCGGATGAGAGAAATGGTCAACTGCGTTCCCTCCTTCTTCCTTTTCGCTATTCTCTCCCCGCCGGATGCGTTTATTCCCGTATAAAATGCGCCGGCGCGGCAAACAGTATCGATGAGAAAAACAGGAAAAGGGGGAGGAAGCTTGTTTGCCGTATCCTTACAGGAAAACCTGCGCCGCTTCCAGTCTGATTTTGACGGGAGCGTCGATTTGATTGTGCGCCGTCTTCGCGTGGGAGGACTTGACGCCGCCTTTTTGAGCATGGAGGGCCTCATCAACAAGCAGATTGCCGCGCAGAGCGTGCTCACGCCGCTTGTGAACGCCTCGTTTCCCGGCGGCAGTCCCGAAGAGAAATTCCGGTATCTGCAGGAGCGCGTCCTGTCTGCCGCCGACCAGAAGGAGGTGACGGAGTACGCCGACGCCCTCAGCCTGCTGATGAGCGGCTTCGCGCTGCTGCTGCTCGACGGCTGCCGCAGCGTGCTCGCCGTCGGAATTCAGGGCTTCTCGTTTCGCGGCGTCGGCGACCCGCAGAACGAGAGCGTCCAGCGCGGCTCGCGCGAGGGCTTCGTCGAGCCGCTGCAGATCAATATGTCGATGCTCCGCCGCCGCATGAAGACGACGAAGCTGAAGTTCGAGCAGCTGCGGATGGGGAGCGAGAGCGGCACCCTGGTCTGCCTCTGCTATCTGCGCGACAGAGTATCGCCCGCCCTCCTGCGGGACGTGAGACGGGAGCTTTCCTCCGCGAAGCTCGACGCCGTCCTCGCCGCCGGGTACGTCACGCCGTTTCTCCGCAGGCCGGGCGTTTTTTCGCTGTTCAGCACCGTCGGCCTCTCGGAGCGGCCAGACACCGTCTGCGGGAAAATTGAGGAGGGCCGGATTGCCGTCCTGGTGGACGGGACGCCGAACGTCGCGATTGTGCCGCACCTCTTCATGGAGAATTTCCAGAGCTTTGACGATTACGTCTACCGCCCCTTCTACACGGCGTTTACCCGGATTCTCAAGCTCCTGGCCTTTTTCCTCGCAATGTTTCTGCCCGGCTTCTATGTCGCCGCGTCCACCTTTCACCCGGAGCTGATTCCCGAGCCGCTTCTGCTCAAAATCGCCCAGTCTGAAATGAACACGCCGTTTTCCATCATGATCGAGGCGATGGTGATCCACATCATTTACGAGATCATGCGTGAGGCCGGGCTGCGCGCGCCGAAAAGTCTCGGCCATGCGGTGAGTATCGTCGGCGCTCTCGTCATCGGAGACGCCGCCGTCAATTCCGGCCTCGTCGGCGCGCCGACGCTCATGGTCATCGCGCTGACGGCCATCTCCTCTTATCTCGTGTCGTCGCTGTACGAACCGGTTGCCGTCTGCCGACTGGCGCTGATTCTGATAGGCGGAACGATCGGCTTCTGGGGGCTGATGACGGCGATGTTCTTCATCACGGCGAACGTCTGCTCCGAGGCCTCGTACGGCGTTCCCTTTACCGCGCCCGTCTCGCCGTTCAGCCGCAGGGCAGCCCTGCGCGACGTGGTGCTGCGTGCCGGATGGCGGAAGCTCGGCAGGCGCGTGGAAAAAATACAGGAGTTGCCGGGCTCCACCCTCGGCCGGTAACGCCAATGGAAAGGTCGGTTCAGATGCAGCCAAATTACGCCAAGGGAACCATCGGCGCGGGGCAGCTCTTTCTGACGCTGTTCGTTGCGCGGATTGTCATCCTGTTGTCGCTCAATACCGCTCTGACAGGGGGAGAGAAGCTGCAGGAGCTGCTGCCCTCCTGTTTAGGCGCCTATTTGCTCAGCTTCCTGCTGATTCTGCCGGTGTGGCTGATGCGAAGGGGAAATCCAAAGGACGACCCCCTCCGCGCGGCCCGCCGCCTCTTTGGCCGCGCCGGACTGGTGCTCGCGCCGGTGTACGCCGTCTATTTTCTCTGCTTCGGCGGCTTCTGCCTCTCGCTGCTTCTGCTGTTTATGGCGAACGTGATGGAGCCGCTCGCGCCGCTGCCTGTTCTTGCCGCGGTGCTGTCCCTCACCGCCTCATACGCAGCCTTCCAGGGGATCGAGACGATCGGCAGGACGGCGGCGATAGTTACGGGACTTGCCGCGGGAGGCCTTGCCCTGATTGTCGCGCTTCTGAGCGCCAAGATAGACCCGCTCAACTTTCTTCCGTTCTTTGAAGACGGCGGACGGCAGGCTGCCCAGGGCGGACTGCTCCTCCTTGCGCGCAGCGACGGCCTGACCGCCCTCGCCTTCCTCGGCGCGCGGGCGCGCGGCAGGCTGACGCGCGGTTTTGTCGTGTGGAATACGGCTGTCTACGCGCTGACAGCGGCGATACTTGCCGCATCAGCGGGTGCGATGGGCGGCTATCTTGACAGTCAGCTCTTTCCGGTGTACGCCGCGGCGGCATCCGCCGACGCCGGCGTTGTGCAGGGTATGGACGCTGTCCT
>CASFAA010000066.1 GCA_949292505.1 uncultured Oscillospiraceae bacterium | reverse complement strand
GCCGGACGGCTCCGGCAAGTTCATCGCCACGACCTTCCGCAATCCCCGCATCGCGGACGCCGTCGCCGAGCTGCTCGAGAAGCGCGACGGCCTGATGCTCGGCATCTGCAACGGCTTCCAGGCGCTCATCAAGCTCGGCCTTGTGCCGTACGGCAGAATCACCGAGCCGAGCGAGGCCGCCCCGACGCTGACCTTCAACACCCTCGGCCGCCACGTCTCCCGCATGGCCTACACCCGCGTCACGAGCGTGAAGTCGCCGTGGTTCGCGGGCGTGAATGCCGGCGACGTGTTCGCTGTGCCGGTATCGCACGGTGAAGGACGATTCGTCGCGAGCGCAGGGGTGCTCGACAGCCTGATTGCGAACGGCCAGATCGCCACGCAGTACGTTACCCCGTGCGGCAAGCCGAGCGGCTCCATCGAGTGGAACCCGAACGGCTCCGTCTGCGCCGTCGAGGGCATCACGAGCCCGGACGGGCGCATCCTCGGCAAGATGGGCCACTCCGAGAGAAAGGGCGACCAGCTTTACACGAACGTTCCCGGCGCGAAGGATCAGCTGCTGTTCGAGTCCGGCGTGCGGTATTTCAAGTAAGCCCCATCCCGTTTCAAAGGCATTGAAGGAGGCGAGATGATGAATTTGGATTTTATCCGCAGAACCTGGGCGGAGATTGATCTGGACGCCATCGCTCACAATTATCAGGAGATCAGAAAACGCCTCAACAGGGAGACGAAAATGTGCTGTGTGGTGAAGGCGGACGCCTACGGCCACGGAGCCGTCACCATCGCGAAGGAGTATGAGGCGCTCGGCGCGGAGTGGCTTGCCGTCTCGAACCTCGAGGAAGCGGAGGAGCTGCGCACGTCCGGCGTCCATCTGCCGATTTTGATCCTCGGCTACACGCCGCCGGAGCTCGCGAAGCGCCTGTGCGCCGGGAATTTCTCGCAGACTGTCCTGTCGCTCGATTATGCGCTGCGCCTGTCCGACGTCGCGCACCGCGGCGGGTACACGGTGAAGGGGCATATTGCGATGGATACCGGCATGAGCCGCATCGGCTTTCTGTATCAGGACATGGAGCGCGACGCCGGCAGCGTCGACGCCGTGTATCAGGCGTGCCAGCTGCCCGGCATCATTCCGGAGGGGATCTTTACGCATTTCTCCGTCGCCGACGGGGGAGAGGGCGGAGGAGATTATACCAACCGGCAGTTCCGCCTGTTCACGCACGCGATTGCGCTGCTCCGCCAGCGCGGCGTGACGTTCCGCCTGCACCACTGCGCGAATTCCGCCGGGCTGCTCGACTACCCCGAGTTCCAGCTCGATATGGTGCGCCCCGGCATCATCCTGTACGGCCTGCAGCCGTCGAACGAGGTCGAGCATCAGCTTGACTCGCGCCCGGCCATGCGCCTCAAGAGCATGGTCAGCATGATCAAGCAGATTGAGAAGGGAACGACGATCAGCTACGGGCGCTGCTTCACGGCGGAGAAGAACATGATTGTCGGTACGGTCCCGGCGGGCTATGCGGACGGCTATCCGCGCAGCCTGTTCCAGAAGGGCTGGGTTGTCGTCTGCGGCAAGCGCGCCCCGGTCGTGGGACGCATCTGCATGGATCAGCTCATGATCGACCTCACGGACATCCCCGAGGCCGGCGTCGGCGCGGAGGTCGTCCTGTTCGGCAGGGAGCCGACAGCCGACGAGCTCGCCGACCTCACCGGCACCATCGGCTACGAGCTCGTCTGCGGCGTCAGCCGCCGCGTCTCCCGCGTCTACCTGCGCCGCGGCAGGCCGATCTCGGTCGAAAACCATATGCAGCTGCATTCTTGAAAATATGCAAAAAAAGGAGCCTGCCAGCGCGGCAGGCTCCTTTTTTATGTCAGCATCCCAGCTGCGTCCAGTCATCCCGCCCCAGCCGCCCCGCGGGCATAATAGGAAGGCCCCGCCGCGACCCATCACGGCGGGGCCGAACGATTTCCCCCGAGCCTCGCCGAGGGACGAGGCGTGCGCGAATTGCGTCCAGACTCAGCCTCAAGCAAAAGCTGCCCTTTCGCACCGCGGCCGCCCCGCGGGCATATAAGGAAGGCTCCGCCGCGATGAATCGCGGCGAAGCCGAACGATTTTCCCCAAGCCTCGCCGAGGGACGAGGCGTGCGCGAAGTGCGTCCAGACTCAGTCTGGTCAGTCTGGGAGGAAGCCAATTTTTTTCATGACCTTGGAGAGGGTGCGGTTGGCGATGCGGGAGGCGCGGGCGGCGCCGTCGCGGTAGCAGGACTCGAGGTAAGCCTTGTCGGCGATATACTGGGAGAAGCGCTCCTGAATCGGGCGGAGGTGATCGACGACGGCCTCGCCGACGGCGGTCTTGAAATCGCCGTAGCCGCGGCCCTCGAACTCGCGCTCGATCTCGTCCATCGTCTTGCCGGTGACGCACGCGTAGATGCCCATGAGATTGTTGACGCCGTCCTTGCCCTCGGCGTAGCGGACGCAGGCGTCGCTGTCGGTGACGGCGCGCTTGAACTTCTTCATGATGACGTCCGGGGAATCGAGCATCGCGATGAAGCCGTTGGCGTTCTCGTCGGACTTGCTCATCTTGGAGGTCGGATCCTGCAGGCTCATGACGCGCGCGCCCTGCTTCGGGATGTAGCCGTCCGGCACCGTGAAGGTCGGGGAGTAGGCGGCGTTGAAGCGCTCCGCGATGTCGCGGGTGAGCTCGAGATGCTGCTTCTGATCCGCGCCGACGGGAACGAGATCCGCCTGATAGAGCAGAATGTCGGCGGCCATCAGGCTCGGGTAGGCGAAGAGGCCGGCGTTGATGTTGTCGGCGTGCTTCGCGGACTTGTCCTTAAACTGCGTCATGCGGGAAAGCTCGCCGAACTGCGTGTAGCAGTTGAGCACCCAGGCGAGCTCCGCGTGGGCGGAGACGTGGCTCTGGATGAAGAAGATGCTCTTCTGCGGGTCGATGCCGCACGCGAGCAGGAGAGCGTACGCCTCGAGCGCGTTTTTGCGGAACTTCGCCGGATCCTGCCGCACCGTGATCGTGTGCAGATCCGCGAGCGAGAAGATGCAGTCGTACTCGTCCTGCAGGGCGACCCAGTTCTTGAGCGCGCCGAGATAGTTGCCGAGCGTGATCGTGCCGCTCGGCTGAATCGCGCTGAAAATCACCTGTTTGCGTTGTTCTTCCATGAAAATTCTCCTCCAATCAAAATAAAAGCGCTCCTGTCCCTCATAACTGGGACAGGAGCGCTCTGGCTTCTGCGGTACCACCCGGTTTGGCGGGAATCCCCGCCCACTCTGATCCGGCCGTTCCATGACGAAACGGCGGCATTCCCGTAACG
Organism: uncultured Oscillospiraceae bacterium; assembly: GCA_949292505.1. Taxonomy (GTDB): domain Bacteria; phylum Bacillota; class Clostridia; order Oscillospirales; family Acutalibacteraceae; genus Caccousia. The sequence continues at coordinate 3,099 of CASFAA010000066.1, read as the reverse complement.
TGGGAACCTTCCGTCGGCGGCTAGTGGGGGCAGCGCCCCGTTCGCCCCGCCCTCCCGTGCCCATTCGGCGCGTCCCCTCCGGCCGGCTTCCAGCTGCCCCGGCTCTCTGTGCGGCGGTAATGGCGCGCGTACTTACACACGATCAACGGTTTCAGGTATGGTATTCATTGTAGCCCTTCCCGCCTCTCTTGTCAAGAGGCGCGCGCGATTGCCGTTTGCGCGGCCTCAGCGGCAGACCTCCGAGGCAAGCTGGCCGAGAATTTTGATTCCCTTCTCAAGCTGCTCGTTCGTCGGGGTCGAATAGTTGATGCGGAAGCTCTGGCAGGGCTCGTTCTCGTCGGTAAGGAACGCGTTGCCCGGCACGACGCAGACCTTGCGCAGCACGGCCTCCTTGCAGAACGCGGGCATGTCGACGCCGTCCGGCAGATTGCACCACAGGAACAGGCCGCCCTCGATGGGCTGATAGGTGATCCCGTTCGGGACGAGATACTCGTCCATGAGCTTCATTGTGAACGCGGACTTCTCGCGGTAGATGGTGCGCAGGCGCTCGAGATGGGCGTCGAAATCGTACTTCGTCATCAGCTCGTTGCAGACGAGCTGGCTCCAGATGTTCGTGTGCACGTCCTCGCCCTGCTTGCAGACGATCATCTTCTGCAGCAGCGTCTGCGGCGCGACGGCGTAGCCGACGCGGATGCCGGGGGAGATAACCTTCGAGAACGAGCCGCAGTACACGACGAGACCGTCCTCGTCAAGGCTCTTGACGGGCGGGATGTGCTCGCCGGAGAAGCGCAGATCGCCGTACGGGTTGTCCTCGAGAATCAGCACGCCGTATTTTTTCGCGAGGGCGTACATGGCCTTTCTCTTTTCCCAGCTCATCGTGATGCCGGAGGGATTCTGGAAGTTCGGAATCGTGTAGATGAAGCGGGCGTTCGGCTCCTCGCGGAGGGCGCGCTCAAGCTCCTCCATGTTCATGCCGTCGGCGTCCATCGGCACGCCGCGCAGGCGGGCGCGGTAGGAGCGGAAGGTGTTGAGCGAGCCGATGAAGCTCGGGGCCTCGCAGATGACCACGTCGCCCTCGTTGCACAGCGACTTCGTGAGCAGATCCATGACCTGCTGCGCGCCGGAGGTGACGAGGACGGAGTCAAACTCGCGCCCGACGTTGTGGCGGGACTTCATGTACTGGGCGATGGTCTCGCGAAGCGCCGGATAGCCCTCTGTCACGCTGTACTGCAAAGCGTCGATCGGGCGCTCGGCAAAGATGCGGGCGGAAATTTCCGCGATCTCCCTGACGGGGAACGCCTCCGGGGAGGGGTTGCCCGCGGAGAGCGAGACGACCGTCGGGTCGGCGGCGTACTTGAAGATCTCGCGGATGGCGGACGGCTTGAGCGTGAGCACGCGGTCAGAAAACTTGTATTCCATCAAAATGGCCTCCTCTGAAAACAGTTTGCAAAATCAGGAAACGGACTGGTACGGCGCGTACGGGTCGATCGTCTCGCCGCTGTCGGGGACGACAATCGCCTCGCCGTCGAGCGTGAAGTAGATGTCGAGCGTACTCGGGTCGCCCAGCTCCGGGTTGACGAAATTGTACTGCAGCGTGTGCTGGACGGAGTCGAGAATTGTCAGCACGAGCTGGCGCGAATCGTAGACGTAGAAGTCCGGCGTCTGCGGGTCGGGCGGCCCGACGACGAGCGCCGACGTCTCCGCAAAGGAGACGGTCATCCCGCCCTTGCCGGACGTGACCTCGTCCGAGAGATCGAGATTCCAGCCCGTCAGCTCGCTGAGCTGGGAGATGAGGAAGACGGGCGTCAGTTCGCCCTCGTACTCAACCGGATATTCCTTGAACGTTCCGCCCATCCCGACGTACAGCGTCGCCGTCTGCACGGCGTCCTCGCCGGATTCCGCCGCCGAGGGGGCGGCGCTCTCCTCCGGCGCGGACGCTTCCTCCGCGGCGGAGACGGCCGCACCGGCGCTCTTCGCCTCCGCGGCAGCCGCGGAGGACGCCTGGGAGGCCGCGGCGGAGGAGCCGGTCTCCTCCGTCTGGGCGCAGGCGCAGAGTGAAGCGGCGAGGCAGGCGGCGAGCAGAATAGAAAGAAGTCGTCGTTTCATGGGGGATCCCTCCGTTGCATATTTCGACTTTCATCTTATCACACAGCGGCCTTCTTTTCAAGCGTCAGCCTGTTTTCCGCGGCTTTCTGCAGGCAACTTTCATAAGAACTTCAGATAACCGTCACATTGCGCGCTTACAATAATCCCGGTGCAAGTCCCCGGCCGCTCTCCTGCGGCGGGGCAGATCAGAACCGGAAATGGGGAATGAGGATGACAGAGACCGCACCGCCCGCCGTGCTCCGGCATGAGCAGAAGCACGAGATCAACGATGGCGACCGCGTCCTGCTGGAAGGCCGCCTGCGCGCCGCGCTCGCGCCAGACCCGAACGGCGATCGGGGCCGCTACCGCGTGCGGAGCCTTTACTTCGACAACGCGGACGACAAGGTGCTGCGCGAAAAGCTCGACGGCGCGCCGCGGCGCGAGAAATTCCGTATCCGCTTTTACGGCGGAGATTCCTCGCACCTCCTGCTTGAGAAAAAGTCGAAGATCATTTCCCTCTGCGCGAAAAGCTCGGAGAAGCTCGACCCTGCCGTCTGCCGGGCCCTCCTCGCCGGAGATTTCAGCGCGCTGCGGGAGGGCGGCCCGCTGTGCCGCGAGCTGCTGTACAAGATGCAGACAGAGCAGCTGCGCCCACGCACCGTCGTCGACTACGACCGCGAGGCCTTCGTCTTCCCGGCTGGGAACGTGCGCGTCACCATCGATTCCGACCTGCGCGCCGGTTTGTCGCCGAAGGGCTTCCTTTCCCCCGCGCTGCCGCAGCTTTCCACGGGCGGCGCGGTGCTCGAGGTGAAGTACGACGCCTTCCTTCCCGACTTTGTCCGCGATCTCGTCCAGCTTCCCGGCCGGCGGCAGGCCGCGTTCTCGAAATACGCCGCGTGCCGCCGGTTCGGTTAATTTTACAAAAAGGAGACAGTCAACATGATGCGTTTAGCCCTGACCTTCAACGACATTTTCAAATCGAGCTTCCTCGAGCAGGTCGACTCGTTCGCCCCG
>CASFAA010000065.1 GCA_949292505.1 uncultured Oscillospiraceae bacterium | reverse complement strand
TCTCGTCCGCCGTCAGCAGGCCGAGGCAGTAGTAATCGCTCACGCTGTCGCCGGAGAAGGTCAGGAACAGCTTCCCGCCGTGCTTCAGAACGTTCGGCCCCTCGTCGACCTCCGTGTGCTGGCGGTCCCACGCGTATTTCGGGCGGCAGAGGAGAACCGGCTCCCCGGCAAGGCGCTCGGGATGCGCCGGATCGACGGGGGCAATCATGAGGTCGGAGCTGTCCGTGCCGCGCGCGTCGATCGTCCGCTGCGCCCAGCAGTAATAGCTCCTCCCGTTCGCCTCAAAATACGTCATGTCGAGGGTGATGCCGTCCTCGATGAGCGGCGAGCCGTCCGCGCGGGTGACGCGCACCGGCTCCGACCACTGCTCCGGCACTGTCGGGTTGTGCTCGCAGACCATGATCCGCGACTGGACGTGGTCCCACTCGCCGTTCGTGCTCGAGGCGAAGAGGCAGCACAGCTTTCCGCCGATGACGTGCAGCTCCGGCGCCCAGTTGCAGCCGCTGTGATCGCCCGACTCCGTCGCGCGGAAGATGCACACGCCCTCCGCGCCGGTCAGCCCCTCGATCGTGTCGGAATGCCGGAGCCACAGATCGCGGCCCCCGGTGTACTCGTTCGTCCCGACGAGGAAATAGAAGTTGAAAAAGTCTTCATAGCGCAGCACCATCGGGTCGGCAATGCCCCACAGGATCGGGGTGCGGTACTCCTTCACGACGGCGCGTCCCGTGACGGCATACTCGCCCGGACGGCTCGTGTCAACGGCGGCGAGGGAATCGGCGTCCCACTCGACGGGAATCTCCTCCGCCGAGCCGTCCGAGTACCGCGCCGTCAGCGGCGGCAGGCGCAGCGCCTCCCCGGCGGCGAGGGTGATTTCAATCGGGTCGGCGGAGACGTTTTTGACCTCGCCGAGCTTGCGGCGCAGATAGTCCGCCTCCTGCTCCGTGAGCGCAAGCAGGCTGACCGCGACGGTCTCCCCGCCGATCTCCGCCGTCTCCGACGGGGTGCTGTGCGCAAGCGGCTCCGGCAGGCGGGTGAAACGGACGAGATCCGCCGTCTCCCACGAGGCCGCGCCGCGCGGCTCGCCGTCCGCGGTCGAGAGCAGGGCGGTGACGGCAATTTTCCGCTGTCGAGGCGGCTGAGGACGGGCGCGTCGAGGACGATCGTCTCCCCCGCCGTCCTGCCGGAGGTGAAGTCGGCCTCGGCAAACAGGACGCCGATGCCGTAGTTGAGCGGCTCAAACGCGCCGTCTTCCCCGCGCAGGGCGAGGTGCAGGCTGTGCGCGTCGGGCAGGGGGCTTGTGGAGGTGTAGGCGGCACAGAGGGTTTTCTGCATATGTGTCAAATCCTTTCTATGATGATCTTACGTCTTGATCGCACCGGTGAAGTCGACGCCGCCGCCGTACGGGCGGAAGACGATGCCGGAGACGCCGGGCGCGGAGGCGAAATAGCAGCTGCCCACGGAGACGGGCAGGAAGACGGAGCGGTCGGCGAGGAGCTGCTCGGCGGAGCGGCAGGCCTCAAGTTTTTCCGCGCCGCTCGTCTGCCGCACCTGCGCGACGAGGGCGTCGTACCCGGCGTCGGAAAAGCCGGAGACATTGCCGGACGCGCCGGAGACAAAGAAGGACAGCGCCGCGGCTGGGTCGTCGCTCTCCGGGGTATAGGAGCAGATGGCGGCGGAGAACACGCCGGAGGCGACGCGCGAGGCGAGATCGTCCTCGGAAAGCGGGTCAAGGTTGAAATAGCCGCCGAAGGCCGCGTTCCACGCGACGATGAGCTCGTTCGCGAGGGCGGTCAGCTCCGGGTCATCGGGGCAGAGGATGGTGAGGGAGGGCGGCGTCTCCGCGCCGAGCTCAGCGAGTCCCTCCCGCATCAGGGCGGCGGCGTCCTCGAGCCGTTCCGGGAGGGCGACGTCCCCGGCCTGCTCCCGGTAATTCTCGCCCTCGATCGAGACAGCGGGCGGGATGAGGCCGCCGGCGGGCGCTTCGAGGCCGCTCTTGAGGGACGCCCAGTCCACGGCGCGGAGGAAGGCGGCGCGCACCTTCTCGTTCTGCAGCTCAGGGGAAGCGTCGCTCGCGAGGTTGAACGTAAAGCCCCAGACGGTGTCCTCGAACGAGACGATGGAGCAGCCGCGCGCCTCGGCGCGGGACGCCTGCGCCTCGGTGAGGCCGATGGCGTCGACGGTGCCGTCCGAGACGGCGATGGCCTCGTCCTCGATCGTGATTTCGGCCTTGCCGATCGGCATGGAGACGCTGCCGGGGGCGACGTCTCCCCAATACGTCGAGGAGGCGGCGAGGTTGATGTGACGGCCGGGATCCCAGCCGTAGATGCCGTCGATGACGAACGGCCCGTTGACGAGGAGGGTGGAGCGGTCGAGGCCGTACCGACCGGCGGCGCTCTCAAAGAACTCCTCGTTGCACGGCATGAAGACGGGCAGCGCGGTCAGGGCCGGGAAATTGCGGACAGGATACTCGAGCTCGACGACAAGGGTATAGTCTCCCGCGGCGCGCACGCCGAGCGCGTCCGCCGTCATGGTTCCGTCGCGGACGGCGGAGGCATTCTTGATGCAGAGCATCGGCTCGCACGTCCCGGAGCCGGTAGCCGGGTCGAGCGCGCGCCGGAAGGCGTAGACGAAATCCGCGGCGGTGAGAGGCGTTTTGCCGTCCGACCACGTCGCGCCCTCGCGCAGGGAGAACGTGTAGATGGTATAATCGTCGGAGACGGACCAGCTCTCGGCGGCGCCGGGCTCGGGGTCTCCGTTCTCGTCGAGTCGGGCGAGGCCCTCGAACAGCGCGCCGATGACAATGGCGGCGTTCTCGCCCTCGGCAATTTGGGGATCGAGCGTCTTCGGCTCGCTCGAGAGGTGCCAGGTAAAGCTCTTTCCCGTCCCGAGATCCTCCTGCTCGGAGCAGGAGGAGGAGAGGAAAGCAAACAAAAAAAGCAGCGCGCACAGAAGCGCGGGCGCGCGCATTCTTGACATGGAAATCGCCTCCTTGGGCAGGGAAATACAGCGGGGCTGTTACGTCCATTCTATCATGCTCCCCGGCGCGATGCAATCGGGGGCGGGGAAATGTCATAAAATCGTCACAGTTTGCGCGCAGGGAAAAAGCGAGGGCCGCCCGCTTTTTCCTCCCGGGGACTGGATTTCTTCCCGAAAATCTGGCAGAATGGAGAGAGCGGAGCCTCAGAGCAGACGAAAGCGCGTCTGTCCTGACAAGATACGGAGGGGATTTGAAGCAATATGAGAGCGCAGATAGAGAAAGCCGCCGCCGAGAGCGGATTTGAGGCATTCGGCTATGTGGACATTTCCGGGATTGCCTGCCATCCGGAGGTTCGGGAACTATGCGAAGGAAACGTCTGCCGCAATTACGGCGCTTCCTGGGCGTGTCCCCCGGCGGTGGGAAGCCTGTCGGCGTGCAGGGAACGCGCCGGCCGTTTCCGGACGATGCTGCTTTTTTCGCGCAGCTATCCGCTGGAGGATTCCTTTGATTTCGACGCGATGGCCGCGGGGATGAAGCACTTCAAGCGGCTGACGGATATTTTCCACGAAAAGCTGCGCGCGTTTTTGCCGTCCTTTCAGCTGCTGTCCAACGAGGGCTGCGGCCGGTGCGCCCGATGCACCTATCCGGACGCTCCGTGCCGGTTTCCGGAGCTGCTCCACCACTCTCTGGAGGGCTACGGGTGGATTGTCAAGGAGCTGGCCGACGCGGCAGGCATCCGGTACCACAACGGCCCCAACACCGTCACATATTTCGGCGCGCTGCTGTTTTGTGAGACCGCATAACAGCGGAGTCTCTCGCAAATCCGCGCATTTTCCCCTTGTCCGGGCGGCGGGGTGATGCTACAATAAGGGCAGCGGGGAAACTCCGCGCTCCGCCCGCGGCGGAGAGTGATGGAAGGAGTCATGAAAATGAAGGAACTGAAATTTTATCTGTGCAATCACTGCAAGAACCTTGTGGAGATGATCCACTTTGGCGGCGCGCCGCTGATGTGCTGCGGCGAGAAGATGCAGCAGCTGACGGCGAACACGACGGACGCGGCGGTAGAGAAGCACGTCCCGGCGGTCAGCGTGGAAGGCCAGACCGTGACGGTGACGGTCGGCAGCGTGGAGCACCCGATGACAGACGCGCACTATATCCAGTGCATCGTGCTGCAGACGGAGAAGACCGTTCAGAGAGCGGACCTCGCGCCCGGCGACGCGCCGAAGGCAGTCTTCGCGCTGGCGGAGGGCGATAAGGTGGTCAAGACGTTCGCGTACTGCAACCTGCACGGGCTGTGGGCGGCAGAATAAGGAAACGGCAGTGAAATAAAAAGCCTCCCCGGCTTTCTGCGGGCTGAATGCCTGCGGAAAGCGGGGAGGCTTTTTTCATTCGATCTCAGGAAGCGCGGCGTGTCGGAAAATTCGCTGCGCTCTTTTCCTCGGGGAGGATGGATATCGCGCTATGCAGAGGGACGGGGCTGCGTGCAGGAAAGGTCTGCGGTGCGCCGCCGTCCGGAAAAAGACGCTCCGCTGTTTTTCCTGGCTTTTCTTTGTGCTGCGCGGACTTTTTGGGGGCTCTGCCCCCTGACCCCCGCGGCCTTTGAAAAGGCCGGGCTGAAACTATGCGGCCACAGGCCGCGTCTGAAGCATCGGTTTTCGGTGCGCGGCACCGAAAACCGACGCTTCAGCAGCTCGGCTACGCCGCGACCGCCTTAGGCTTACTCAATCAGCGACTTTCCGTCCATCTCTGCCGGCTGCTCGAGGCCGAGAATCTGCAGCATCGTCGGCGCAATGTCCGCCAGACGGCCGCCCTCTCTCAGCTTGCCCTCGTACCCGACCATGCAGAACGGAACCGGGTTCGTCGTGTGCGCCGTGAACGGGGAGCCGTCGTCGTCAACCATGCGGTCCGCGTTGCCGTGGTCCGCCGTGATCAGCATCACGCCGCCTTCCTTCGCCACGGCCTCCGCGACGCGGCCGACGCACGCGTCCACCGCCTCGACGGCCTGCACCGCCGCGCTGAACACGCCTGTGTGGCCGACCATGTCGCAGTTCGCGTAGTTCAGGATAACAACGTCGTACCGCTTGGAGCAAATCGCCTCGACGAGCTTGTCCGTGACCTCGAACGCGCTCATCTCGGGCTGCAGGTCGTACGTCGCAACCTTCGGACTCTTGACGAGGATGCGATCCTCGCCCTCATACTGCTTTTCCACGCCGCCGTTGAAGAAGAACGTCACATGGGCGTACTTCTCCGTCTCCGCGATGCGCAGCTGCTTGAGGCCCTTCTCGGAAATGTATTCGCCGAAGGTGTTCGCCAGCGACTGCGGCTTAAACGCCACCTGGACGTTCGGCATCGTCGCGTCGTACTGCGTCATGCAGATGTACGTCAGCGGGAAGAAGCCGTTTCTGCGCTCGAAGCCCGAGAAATCCGGGTCGACGAACGTGCGGGTGATCTCTCTCGCGCGGTCCGGGCGGAAGTTGAAGAAGATGACGGAGTCGTTCGCCTGAATCTTGCCGCTCCTCGAGCAGACAACCGGAACGACAAACTCGTCGGTCACTTCCTGCGCGTAGGAATCCGCAACCGCCTGCACCGGGTCGCCGCCCTGCACGCCCTCGCCGTACACCATCGCGGCGTACGCCTTCTCGACGCGCTCCCAGCGGTTGTCACGGTCCATCGCGTAGTAGCGGCCCATCACGGTCGCAATCTCGCCGACGCCAATCTCGCCGAGCTTCTCGCAGCACGCGGCGACGTAGTCCTTGCCGGAGGCCGGGGGCACGTCGCGGCCGTCGAGCAGCGCGTGAATGTAAACCTTCTTGAGGCCGCTGCGCTTCGCCAGCTCCACGAGCGCGTACAGGTGCGTGTTGTGGCTGTGCACGCCGCCGTCGGAGAGCAGGCCAATCAGATGCAGCGAGGAGTCATTCTTCTTCGCGTTCTCCATCGCCGCGAGGAAGGCCTCGTTCTCAAAGAACGGGCCGTCCTGAATGGCCTTCGTGATGCGGGTCAGCTCCTGGTACACGATGCGGCCCGCGCCGATGTTCGTGTGGCCGACCTCGCTGTTGCCCATCTGCCCGTCCGGCAGGCCGACGTCCATACCGGACGCGCCGATCTGCGTCAGCGGGTTCTCGGAAAACAGACGGTCAAGGTTCGGCTTCTTCGCCGCCGCGATCGCGTTGCCCTCCACGGGCGCAATGCCGAAGCCGTCAAGAATGGACAGTACAAGCGGTTTCTTAGCCATGGTGATCATGTCCTCCTTCTGATAGAGAAAGAGGGCGCCCGTCCAACGCAGGACCCGACGCCCCCTTCGTGAAATTCGTTCCGATTCCTGAGGGCCGCCCCCGGCTCAGCGGGAGGCCGCCTTCACGATCGCGGCAAAGTCCGCGGGCTTCAGGGAAGCGCCGCCAATCAGGCCGCCGTCGACGTCGGGCTGGTCAAGCAGCTCCTCGGCGTTCTTCGCGTTCATCGAGCCGCCGTACTGGATCGTCAGCGCGTCGGCGTCCGCCTGGCTGTACAGGCCCGCAACCGTCGCGCGGATCAGCGCGCAGACCTCGTTCGCCTGCTCAGCCGTCGCCGTCTTGCCGGTGCCGATGGCCCACACGGGCTCGTACGCGATAATGACTCTCTTGAGCTCCTCGGCGGAAACGTCCTGCAGGTCAATCTTCGTCTGCATGGCGACAACCTCGCCCGTCACGCCCTGCTCGCGCTGCTCGAGGTACTCGCCAACGCACAGGATGACCGTCAGGCCGTTCGCCAGAGCCGCCTTCACGCGCTTGTTGACGGTCACATCCGTCTCGCCGAAATAGGTGCGGCGCTCGCTGTGGCCGATGATGACGTACGGAACCTCCATCGCGGCGAGCATCGGGGCGGAAATCTCGCCCGTGTACGCGCCGGAAGCCTCCCAGTGGCAGTTCTCCGCGCCAATCTTCACGTTGCTGCCTGCCGTCGTCTCAAGCGCGACGGACAGATCGACGAAGGGCACGCAGGCGACGACGTCGCAGTCCGCGTCCTTCACGAGGGGCAGAATGCCCTCGAGCAGCTCCTTCGCCTCAGCGGGGGTCTTGTTCATCTTCCAGTTGCCGGCAATGACGGCCTTTCTCAGGGCCTTATTCATAGGATATGCAGCTCCTTTTCTGGTTTCAAAAGCAAAAGAGGGACGGGGCGCGAGCCCCGCCCCCCTCGGTCAGCAAAAAGCAGGCTTATTTGAGCAAATACTCTTATTTGTCGTTCAGGCAGGCAATGCCGGGCAGGATCTTGCCCTCGAGGAACTCAAGGGAAGCGCCGCCGCCGGTGGAGATGTGGGTCATCTTCTCGGCAAAGCCAAGCTTCTCAACAGCAGCAGCGGAGTCGCCGCCGCCGATGATGGAGATCGCGCCGCTCTCCGCGACAGCCTTCGCCACGGCGATCGTGCCGGCGGCAAAGTTGTCCCACTCGGAGACGCCCATCGGGCCGTTCCACACGACGGTGCCCGCGCCCTTGACGGCGTCGGCAAACATCGCGGCGGTCTTCGGGCCGATGTCGAGGCCCATCCAGCCGTCCGGAATCTTGTCGGAATCGACAACCTTGTGCTCGGTGTCGGGCTTGTACTCGGTGCCAACCATGTTGTCGACCGGGATCAGGAACTTGACGCCCTTCTCCTTCGCCTTCGCCATCATGTCCTTCGCCTGCTCCACCTTGTCGGCCTCGCAGATGGAGGTGCCGATGGAGTAGCCGAGCGCGTTCATGAAGGTGTAGGCCATGCCGCCGCCGATGATCAGCGTGTCGACCTTCTCGAGCAGGTTGGTGATGACGCCGATCTTGTCGGAGACCTTCGCGCCGCCAAGAATCGCGACGAACGGGCGCTTCGGCTCGGTGAGCGCGCCGCCCATGATGGTGATTTCCTTCTGAATCAGGTAGCCGCAGACAGCCGGGAGATAATCGGCAACGCCGGCGGTGGAGGCATGAGCGCGGTGCGCCGTGCCGAACGCGTCGTTGACATAAATCTCAGCCAGAGAAGCAAGCTCCTTCGCAAAAGCGGGATCGTTCTTCTCTTCTTCCTTGTGGAAGCGGACGTTCTCGATCAGCTCGACCTCGCCGTCCTGCAGGGAAGCGGCGATGCTCTTCGCGCTCTCGCCCACGACGTCCTTCGCCATCTTGACCTCCTGGCCGAGCGCCTGGGAGAGGTACTTCGCGACGGGAGCCAGGGAGTACTTCATGTTGAACTCGCCCTTCGGACGGCCCAGATGCGAGCAGAGGATCACTCTCGCCTTGTGGTCGACCAGGTACTTAATGGTTTTCAGGGCCTCGTCGATGCGCTTCGGGTCGGCAATGTTGCCCTCGGCGTCAAACGGGACGTTGAAGTCGCAGCGAACCAGCACTCTCTTGCCGGCTACGTCGATATCCTCAACGGTTTTCTTGTTGAGATAGTTCATGGTAAGCACTCCTTTATTTTTGAAATATTGGGGCTGTAAGACGCATTTTTACGTTTCTTATTATACAATGCGCCGCCGCGGTTTTCAAGGGATTTGAGCAGAATTCTGCACGGCGAAACTGCACCGGTGAATATTTTGTCAAATTGCTCAAAAAGCACGCGGAATCGTTTCCGGTTTGGCGGGAGAATTGCGGCATTCTTGGCGGTTTTCCCGGAAAAAGCGCGCAATTTCCACGCGCAGCCCTGAAACGCTTGTCCTGCGGCCCGCGGTGTGCTATGCTGAGAAGAGAAACGAGGTGTTTTTCCGTGGAACAGAGCAGCTTTTTTGACAGAACCGCCGCCGATCCGCTCGCGAGCCGGATGCGCCCGCGCACCCTCTCGGAGTTCGCCGGGCAGAGCCACCTCCTCGGCGAGGGAAAGGTGCTGCGCACCCTCATCGACAGCGACCGGATCTCCTCCATGATCTTCTGGGGGCCGCCCGGCGTCGGCAAGACGACGCTCGCCCGCATCATCGCGAACCGGACGAAGTCGTCCTTCGTCGACTTCTCCGCCGTCACCAGCGGCATCAAGGAGATCCGCGAGGTCATGCAGCAGGCCGAGCAGAACCGCCGCTTCGGCGAGCGCACCATCGTCTTTGTCGACGAGATCCACCGCTTCAACAAAGCGCAGCAGGACGCATTTTTACCATTTGTAGAAAAAGGAAGTATTATACTGATTGGAGCGACGACGGAAAACCCGTCGTTTGAGATCAACTCGGCTCTCCTGTCGCGGTGCAAGGTGTTCGTGCTCAACGCGCTGACGGCGGAGGAGATCGAGGGGCTGCTCCGCCGCGCGCTGACGGATGAGCGCGGCTTCGGCGGGCAGGACATCCGCCTCGCGGACGGGGTGACGGAGCTCATCGCCCGCTTTGCGAACGGCGACGCGCGCACGGCGCTGAACACGCTGGAGATGGCGGTGCTCAACGGCCGCCGCGAGGGGCAGACGGTCGAGGTGAGCCGCGAGCTCGTCGAGCAGTGCACGTCGAAGAAATCCCTCCTCTACGACAAGAACGGCGAGGAGCACTACAACCTGATCTCCGCCCTGCACAAATCGATGCGCAACAGCGACCCGGACGCCGCCGTCTATTGGCTCGCGCGGATGCTCGAGGCGGGCGAGGATCCGCTGTATGTGGCGAGGCGGCTGATCCGCTTCGCGAGCGAGGACATCGGCCTTGCGGACAGCCGCGCGCTCGAGCTCACCGTCGCGGCGTACCAGGCGTGCCATTTTCTCGGGATGCCGGAGTGCAATGTGCACCTCGCGCACGCCGTCATCTATCTCTCGCTCTCCCCGCG
>CASFAA010000064.1 GCA_949292505.1 uncultured Oscillospiraceae bacterium | reverse complement strand
TTTAACGTCCAGATTCCCATCGAGTAAGGAGGAACCCGTCATGATGCTTCACCGTTCTGAAATCGAAGCCCCCGTCACCCATGAATACGAGACCGGCCTGTGCGTCGTCGGCGGCGGCATGGCCGGGATGCTGGCCGCCATCGCGGCGGCGCGGCACGGCACGAAGGTCGTCCTGATGCAGGATCGCCCCGTTTTGGGCGGCAACGCCTCGAGCGAAATCCGGATGTGGATCCGCGGCGCGCACGGCGACAATATGCGCGAGACGGGCATTCTCGAGGAGATCGCCCTCGAGAACATCTACCGCAACCCGACGCTCAATTTCTCCGTCTGGGACTCCGTCCTTTACGGAAAGGTCAAATTCGAGGAAAACATCACGCTGCTTCTCAACTGCTCCTGCCTCTCAGCGGAGACGAAGGACGGGAAAATCGTCTCCGTGACGGGCTGGCAGACCACGACGCAGACGTTCCACACCGTCCGCGCCGCGCTGTTCGCCGACTGCTCCGGCGACAGCATTCTCGCGCCGCTGACGGGAGCCGAGTGGCGCATGGGCCGCGAGTCGTGCGATGAGTTCGGCGAGGACATCGCGCCGAAGGAGAGCGACGCGCGCACGATGGGCTCGTCGTGCCTCATCCAGGTGCGCGAGACGGCGCAGCCGACAACGTACACCCCGCCTGCCTGGGCGTATCATTTTAAGAAAGAGGATTTTGAGAACAAGATCAATTTCTCCACCCCGCAGAAGTGGTCGAACTGCAACTTCTGGTGGATGGAGCTCGGCGGCCTCGTCGATACGATCGCCGACGCCGAGACGCTGCGCGACGAGCTGATCCGCACCGTTTACGGCGTGTGGGATTTTGTGAAGAACGGCGGCGTGTGCGACGCGGCGAACTGGGAGATCGAGTGGATCGGCTTTCTGCCCGGTAAGCGCGAGAGCCGCCGCTACGTCGGCGACTACCTGCTCAACCAGAACGACGTGCGCGCCGAGGGACGCTTCGACGACCTCATCGCCTACGGCGGCTGGACGATGGACGACCACAACCCCGGCGGCTTCCTCACGACCGAGCCGCCGACTATCTGGCATCCCGCGCCGTCCCCGTACGGCATCCCGTACCGCTGCCTGTACTCGAAGAACATCGAAAACCTCATGTTCGCGGGCCGCAACATCAGCGCCACGCATACCGCCCTCTCGTCGACGCGCGTGATGGCCACCTGCGCGATCATGGGGCAGGCGCTCGGCACGGCGGCGGCGATCGCCCTGCGCGACGGCCTGACGCCGCGCGGCGTGTACGAGAACCGCATCGCCGAGCTCAAGCAGACGCTGATTGCGGACGACTGCTATCTGCCGTGGAACCGCCGCGAAACGACGCCGCTCATGGCCGCCGCGCGCATCGAGGGCGCGGGGGACGTCTCCCTCCTCACCGACGGCGTGGAGCGCCCCGTGGACGGGCAGGATCATGCCTACGTCTGCGCGCCCGGCGAGGCGATCACCGTCACCCTGCCGGAGAAACAGACGGTGGGGAGCCTGCGCCTCATCACGGACAGCGATCTCAACCGCGAGACCTTCCCCGAGGGGATCGAGCACAATTTCAGGACATACCCGATGAAATGCCACGTCCGCCTCGGCGCGGTCGACGTCTGCGTCCCGAAGACAATTCTGCGTGCCTTCGACGTCTACGCGGACGGCGAGCTGATTTATTCCGAGGAGAACAACTACCAGCGGCTCGTGCGCGTCCCGATTGGCCGCGCGGTGCGCGAGGTGCGCCTTGTCCCGCGCGAAACGTGGGGCTGCCCCGACGTGCGCCTCTACGCCCTTGAGCTGATGGATTGACCCCCAATACCTCCTTTTCACAAAGCAGCGCGTCCCGCACGGTGCCCTGCCGTGCGGGACGCGCTGCTTTGTTTCCCCTTTATTTTTCCTGACAAATTTTCGTTCCGTAATGGTACGCCTCGTCGAGCAGCGCCTCGAGGCTGTCGAGCGGCGTGTCCGCCGTCATGTTGTTGCCGGCGGCGAGGATGAGCCTCCCGTCGGGGCGGGAGTAGGTGTCGAACAGGAAGCGGACCTCGCGGCGGACGTCCTCCGGCGTGCCGTACGGGATCGTGCGCTGGACGTCCATCCCCGCCCAGATGCACAGCCTGTCCCCGAATTTTTCCGCGATCTCCCGCTCGTCCATCGTGTATTTCTGAATCGGATGCAGGACGTCGAGGCCGATCTCGATGAGATCCGGGATGAACAGCTGAATGTTCCCGCACGCGTGGAGCCAGAAGTGCATCCCGAGCGAGTGGGTGAATTCGCTCAGCTCCTTGTAGTAGGGCTTGAAGAACTCGCGGAAGATGTCGAGCGAGAAGAAGGCCGACGTCTGCGTGCCGATGTCGTCGCTCGTCATCACGGCGTCGAGGCCGAGCTCGCGCCTGCCGCGCAGGATCATGGCCTTGTAGAAGTCCGTCAGCGCGCGGTAGAGCCGGTGCACCTCGTCCGGGTTTTCGTAGTAGTCACACAGCGCGTTCTCCATCCCGCGCAGCGACCAGTGCCGCTCAAAGAGCAGGTACCACCACAGCCCCAGCCGGTAGCGCCCGTCCTCCGCGTACCCGTTGGGGATCAGGCCGGGATAGTTCGGATCGGGAAAGTCGGCGAGGATTGCGTCGAGCTTTCCCCAGTCGTCGATGGCGCTGATGGCGTCGAGCGGCGTGTTCTCGGGGAACGGGTTGTCGTAGTTGAGCCACCGGTACGACATATCGTCCGCCCGCCCCTCGAAGACCTCGGGAATGTCGAACGGGATGGTCAGAACGTCGTTCGGATACCGCGCGAGCACCGCGTCGTAGAGCGGCTTTCTGCCGCCGAAGCGCGTCGTGTCGATCCACTGATGCACCGCCATCGGGATGCGCTTCGCCGCGCCCCTCCCCTCGATGACGCGCTTGACCTCCTCGCGGGAAAGCGGGGATGCAAATTCTCTGTCCATGGATGGTCCTCCCTTCTGCCGTATCGCCCCCGGTTCTCTCCGCCGGAAGCCTCTGCTTTTATTGTACGACGGTCGTGAGCGGCGGGAAACAACGTTCTCTTGCGGTCGGATATTCAATCCTTGACGTGACCGCCGTCCTTCTCGATTTTATACCCGAGCTTTACAATCAGCCGCAGCGTCTCGAGCGCCGTGCCGCGGTCATACGCCTTTTCGCTCTCGGGCAGCTCGCCGTACGGGACGAGCAGCGGCGTCGTCTTTTCCCGCGGATCCCTGACCTCGCCGTACCGCCAGCCCTCCGCGACGCGGCCCTTCGCCCACACGTCGTGGACGTTCTCCGCAATTTTCTCCGTCAGCTCGAGCAGCTCCTGCGGGAGCTGCACCTCCGACGTGTCGATCGGATGCGGATTGTATGCCATTGCGATCTCCTGCCTTCCGGTGATATTTTGCCGCCCGGGGCGGCTTTTTACGGCCTCATTATAGCACGGCGGCGCGCAAAGGAAAAGAGAATATGGGAAAATCGCGCCGCATCGCTTGCGCCGACGGGCGCGCCGCGGTATGATGAAAGAAAACGCCCCCGAAAACGGGAAGAAGAGAGGGAATTTCAATGAAGCCTCGGCGCATCTGCGCGGTATCGTTCAGCCCGACCGGAAAATCGGAGGAGCTCGCGCGCCTTCTGAGCGCGGAGCTCGCCGCTTTTACCGGCGCGGCGCAGTCCTTTTTCAGTCTGAACCTCCCGAGGGAGCGCGCCGGCGTGCTGCGGTTCGCGCGGGACGACCTCGTCGTCGCCGTCTCGCCTGTGTACGCGGGGCGGCTGCCGAACAAGCTCGCGCCGGACTTTGCCCGTGTCCTGCGCGGTGACGGCACGCCCGTCCTCGCCGTGTGCGCGTTCGGCAACCGCAGCCCCGGCGACGCGCTGCGCGAGTGGCTGCTCCTGCTCGAGGCGGGCGGCTTTGTCCCCCTCGGCGCGATGGCCGCCGCGTGCCGCCACGCCTTTACCGACGACGTCGGCCACGGCAGGCCGGACGCGCAGGACCGCGCGGAGCTGCTCGCCTTTGCCCGCGCCGCCGCCGCGAAGCTCGGCGCTCCGGAGCTCTCCCCGCTCGCGTACGACAGGGAGACGCCGCTTGCCCCGTACTATACGCCGCTGCGCGCCGACGGGCTCCCGGCGAAGTTCCTCAGGGCGAAGCCCGTCTGCCTCGAAGGCTGCACGCGCTGCGGCGTCTGCGCCGATGTCTGCCCGATGGGGAGCGTCGACCGGGACACGCTCGAGACACCGGGCGTCTGCATCAAGTGCCAGGCGTGCGTGCGCGCCTGCCCCGAGGGAGCCCGCGTCCTCACGGACGCGGATTTCCTCTCCCACGCCGCCATGCTCCGGGAGCACTTCACCGCCCGGGCGGCGAACACGGTTCTTCTCTGACACGCCCCAAAAAAGAGGCGGAGCGCCCCGAAAGGGAAAGCGCTCCGCCTCTTTTTTGCCCCAAACCTGCGAAAAACGGTGTGGGGTACGGATTTTGACGCGCAAAACGTCCATTTTTTGAAGAAGTCTCCGGTTTTTATTGTTGAAAGGGACGAGCCCGGCGTGCTATTCTGACGCCAGAAACCGAACCGGCCGGACGCCGGACGGACAAGAGGAGGAACACGCCGTGCTGACGAGCGCAGCAACACAAGCAGGCCGCAAAACCCAAGGCCGGAACCGGAGCCGCCGCGGCTTTCTCTGGGAAATGCGAAGGCATCACGCGCTGTACGCGATGATGCTGCCGGGTCTTCTGGCCTTCTTCGTCATCAACTACATCCCGATGGGAGGCATTGTCATCGCCTTTCAGGATTACAATCCGGTCAAGGGGCTGTTCGGAAGCGAGTGGAACGGCTTTGAGAATTTCCGCTTCTTCTTTGCGTCGAACTCCGCCGCGAACGTCACCGTCAATACCATCTGCTACAATCTCGCGTTCATGGTGCTCGGGATCGGCCTCGGGATGTTCAGCGCCATCCTGATCAGCCAGCTGCGCGCGAAGCGCGCGGCGGCCTTCTACAAGAGCGTCATTTTTCTGCCGTATCATCTCCTGGGTCGTGGCCGCTTACCTGCTGTTCGCCATCCTGAGCGTCGACAAGGGCATCCTCAACCGGGCTTTGGAGGAGTGGTTCGGCGTACCGCCGGTGCAGTGGTATTCCGTGCCGGACTACTGGTACGTCATCCTGCCGCTCGCCTATGTGTGGAAGAACGCCGGCTACTTCGCCGTCATCTTTTACGCGGGCATCACGGGCATCTCCATGGATCTGTATGAGGCCGCAGAGGTCGACGGCGTGGGAAAGCTCCGGCAGATGGTCTCCATCACCATCCCGTCGCTGCTGCCGCTGGTGCTCACGCTTTTTCTCCTGCAGGCCGGCAAAATCTTCTTCGCCGCCTTCGGAGACTGGGGCCTGTTCTACAATCTGCCGATGCAGTCCGGCATCCTGTACACGGCGACGGACGTCATCGACACCTACGTCTACAATTCCCTGCGTAAGATGAACGATTTCGGGATGTCCACCGCCGTCGGCCTGTACCAGTCCGTCGTCGGCTGTGCGCTCGTCCTCGTCTCCAACTGGGCGGTGCGCCGCTTCGACAGGGAATCCGCCATATTCTGAAGGGAGGGGAAACGGATGCTTCACACAAAACGGCGCGGGCTTTCCGTCGGGAATCTTGCCGTCCATCTCGTTTTTCTGTGCTGGTGCGCGGTTGTCCTCGTCCCTCTCGCGCTGATTCTCTCGGTGTCGCTCTCGGACGAGAACCTCATCTTCACGAACGGCTACAGCCTTCTCCCGCAGGGTTTCACACTCTCGGCGTACCAGTACATCTTTTCCGGCTCGTCGCCGCTTCTGAGCGCCTACGGGGTGACGGTCTTCGTCACCGTCATGACGACGTTCCTGCACCTGCTCGTGACGTCGATGCTCGCCTACCCGCTCTCGCGCCCGGAGCTCAAATACCGCCGCGCGCTGTCGTTCTATGTGACGTTCCCGCTGCTGTTCGGCGGCGGCCTCGTGCCGTGGTATCTCGTGCTGACGCAGCTGCTCCATCTGAAAAACAGCGTGTGGGCGCTCGTCGTGCCGTACGTCGTCTCGTCAACGTACACGCTTCTGATGCGCAATTTCTTCAGCACCGTCCCGCGCTCCCTGATTGAGGCCGCCCGCATTGACGGCGCGCGGGAGCTGCGCATCCTGTTCACCATCGTGATGCCGCTCGCGAAGCCCATCCTCGCGACCATCGGCCTGTTTGTCGCCGTCTTTATCTGGAACGACTGGTACACCTGCTCGCTGCTCATCGACGACATCCACAAGTTCAACCTTTCGTTCCTGCTGCAGACGATCATGAATAACCTCCAGTACATAGCCGGCAACCCGATGATGCAGGGCGCGGTCAAGTACGTCCCCGGCGAGGGCGCGCGCATGGCGATGTGCGTGCTGGCCATCGGCCCCATCATCCTGTGCTATCCGTTCCTGCAGAAATATTTCCAGAAGGGACTCACCTTCGGGGCCGTCAAGGAGTGATCCTTTCGCGGCGGACCCGGTTGTGATATAATCTGATGTAAAGAGGGAGAGAAAACGATGAAACGATTGCTGCCAGTCCTTTTGGCCGGCCTTCTGGCAGCCGGCGCGGTGACCGGCTGCTCACAGGAGCCCGGCGCGTCCTCCGCGGCGGCCCCGTCCGCGGACGGTTCCTCCTCCGCTGCGGAAAGTTCCTCCGCCGCGGGCGAAGCCGATACCTCGGAGCAGGTGAACCTCGTCTATTATTACTGGGGTACGCCGCAGAACGACCTCGCGAGCGTCAACGAGGCGCTCAACGAGTACCTGCTCGAGAAGATGAACACCACCGTTGAGCTCAAGCTCATCGACGGCGGCACCTACGACTCGAAGATGGCGCTCGTCATGTCCGGCAACGAGGAGTACGACCTGTGCTTTACCTCCTCGTGGGCGAACAACTACTACACGAACGTCGCGAACGGCGCGTACGTCGACATGGGCCCGCTGCTCGACGCGTACGCCCCCGTCACGAAGGAGACGGCTCCCCAGCGCTTCTGGGATGCCATCACCGTCAACGGCAGGATTTACGGCGCCATCAACTTCCAGCAGTCGGCCGCGGGCTTCGGCTTCCGCGTGCAGGCCCCGCTTGCGGACAAATACGAATTTGACTGGCAGAACGCGAAGCAGCTCTCCGACATCGAGCCCTTCCTCGAGGACGTCAAGGCGAACGAGCCGAACCTGATCCCCCTCGGCTACAACCGCACGGTCGATCCCTTCGTCAAGGGCCCCATCGCCTGGGGATACGACGCCATCGGCGACATTTTCAGCCCCGGCTGGGTCGCGCTCGACGACGAGAGCCTGACGGTCGTCAACCAGTATGATACCGACGCGTTCCGGGAGTACACCGCGCTGATGCGCAGCTGGTATGAGAAGGGCTACCTTCGCGCCGACGCGGCCACGCTCAGCGACGTAACGCCCGACGTCAAGGCCGGCAAGTACGCCATCGAGTACGAGCAGATCGACCTCGGCACCGAGGACTT
>CASFAA010000063.1 GCA_949292505.1 uncultured Oscillospiraceae bacterium | reverse complement strand
GACGAGCTTGCCGTTGACGATCGCGTTGGCCGCCTTATACCCCTCGGCCTGTCCGGCGGGGCCGACGACGGCGAAGTACGAGAACGTCTCGCCCGGCTGGACAACGGTGCCGTTGATGGAGCTCATGGCGCGCGCCATGTTGTAGTTGCCGTTGGCCGTATTCGTGGAGGTCGTGCTGTAGGTGCCGAGCTTTTTGAGATTCCGGCGCAGGTCGTCCGCCGTGACGGAGCACGGCGTCTCGGCGGCGGGAATCTCCACAGTGGACTCCCCGCCCTTCTCGATTGCGGCCTCCACGAGCGAGACGAGGCCGTCAAGGTCGACGGAGACGCCCGGCGTCCCCTCGGAGAAGGTGAAGGTCTCGCTCGCGGCGTCGAACGAGACGACGGAGGCGTTCTGCGGCTCGGAATTGAGCGGCGCGGTCAGCTCCTCGAGCTTCGTGCGCAGCGAGCCGCCCTCCATCGTCGCGGAGAGCTCAAAATTCACGGGCGTTTCGGCGAGCGCCGTCACGGTCTCGTACCGCTCCTCCCGGTCTCCCTCACGGCCGTACGCGTACGCCTGCTCGAGCACCGCCTCGGTGTCGAAGCTGAAGTCCACGTCCGCCTGCGTGACGGTGAAGGTCTGATCCTCATACGTCAGCGTTACCGTGAAGTCGCCGGACGCGCTGCTCTCAGCCGCGGAGAGCGCCTGCCGCGCCTCATCCATCGTCATGCCGCCGAGATCGATCCCGTCGACCGTGACGCCGTCATAGAACGTGTCCACATCGAGGACGGCGGAAATTTCCGCCTCGCGGGCGGCCTCGGCTCTCTCGGCCTCCTGCTGGCGCCCGAGCGCGACAAACGCCGTGACCGCGCACGCCGCCACAACCAGCGCGCAGCACAGGCCTATTACGAGTCCCTTCTTCGATTTTCTGCTTTCCTGCGGCTCCATATGGGCCGGAGCGCCTCTATTTTGACGGTTCGCCATTTTTGTACCTCCCAGTTTGACCTGATGGTCCTCTATATCATATCGCGTTTTTTTTGAAAACGCAAGCGTTTCGTCCAACTTGTAAGGGATTGTAAGGATTTCACAGAGAACGCGAAAAAGGCAATCCAGAGCGATTTTCCGTCGATTTTACGTTTTTCCGCCGCCCTGCCGTTGCACTTTTCGCTGGATATGCTATAATAAGTGCAAACGCCCGCCGGCGCGGACGAAAAGCCTGTGCGATCTGCCATATTTGGCAAACGCAGCGTATGAATTTTCCGCCCTTTTCAAGAGGGCTTTTTTCTTCTCTTTACCAACTGCCGCGCAGAAAAGCCGCGGCGAACAACGGGAGTGATGCGACGTGAAAATTCTGATTCTCTCCGCCGCGACGGGCGGAGGCCACCTGCGCGCGTCGCGCGCGCTGCAGAACTACATTCTGGAAAACGCTCCGGGGAACGAGGTCGTGATTGCGGACGCGCTCAAGGAGGTGCACGCAATCCTTGACAAGACGTGCTGCCGCGGCTACCATTTCATGGCGACGAAAACGCCGCACATCTTCGGGCGGCTCTACCGCGCCTCGAACTCGGACACGCCGCTGTACTCCCTCGTCTCGCGCTTCAACGGGGCGGTGGGGACGCGTCTTCTCCCGCTGTTTCAGGAGGAGAAGCCGGACGTGGTGATTTCGACGCACCCGTTCGCGACCGAGATGGTCTCCTATCTCAAAGGCAAGGGAAAGGTCAAATGCCCGCTCGTCTGCCTGATGACAGACTACGGCCCGCACCGCGCGTGGATCGCGCCGAACGTCGACGCGTACGTCGTCGCGAGCGAGGGCATGGCGGCGCAGATGGCGGACTGGGGCGTCCCGGCGGAGAAAATCCATCCGTTCGGCATCCCGGTGGAGGACGTCTTTTTCAGCAAGGCGGACAAGCAGGCGCTTCGCCGCGAGTTCGGCCTCTCCCCGACGCTGCCGACGGTGCTGTTCATGGCGGGCTCGTTCGGCGTGACGAACATTCTCTCCCTTTTTAAAGACCTCGTCCGCTCCGACGCGTCGTTCCAGATTCTCATCATCACCGGGCGGAACAAGCGCCTGTACCGCACCTTCCGCAAGCTGGCGCCGCGCTCGCCGAAGCCGGCGAAGGTGGTCTTCTTCACCGACCGCGTCGCGGACTATATGCACGCGAGCGATCTGCTCGTCACGAAGCCGGGCGGGCTGACGACGTCCGAGGCGCTGGCGTGCAACATCCCGCTGGCGGTGTTCGACGCGATTCCCGGGCAGGAGGAGGACAACGCGAGCTTTCTCATCTCGCACAACATGGCCATTCCGCTCGACTCGCGGAAAAACGGCGCGGCGGAGATCGTGGCGCTGCTCGAGGACTCGCAGCGTCTGGAAGCGATGCGCGAGTCCTGCCTGACCTTTGACAAATCCGGCTCGTGCCGCGACATCTTCTCTCTGCTCGAAAGGCTGACGGGGAACGGCGGGGAGGAAGGCGCATGAGAATCGTCGTCCTGTACGGCCTCGCGGGCGGCGGCCATCTGAGCGCGGCGAAGGCGCTCCGGGCCCACCTCGAGGCGAAGGGCTGCGAGGTCTTCCTCGAGGACTCGACGAAGCCGTTCGGCAGAGTCATAGACTTTTTCTGCTGCGACCTGTACCAGTTCACGGCGAAATACATCCCGCGGGCATTCGGCCTGGCCTACCGCCTCACCGACCGCAGGCGCGGCGGAAGCCGGTTCATGCGTCTCACGACGGGCCCGCTCATCCGGCGGCTGCTGCCGGTAATTGAAAAGCACAATCCCGACCTGGTGGTGTGCGTCTATCCGTTTTCCTGCCAGCTCGCCGCCGCGCTGCGCGCGAAGGGGCTGCTCCGGGCGAAAATCGCCCACCAGCTCACGGACTACGGCGCGCACGCCGCGTGGGTCTCGGAGGAGGCGGATTACTATTTCGCCTCCTGCCGTCCGGCGGCGGAGGATCTGGAGCGGCGCGGCGTCCCGAAGGAAAAGATCTGCGTCACCGGAATTCCGGTACGCCCGCTCTTTTTCGAGACGCGCGACAAGGCCTCTCTGCGCAGGGAGCTCGGCCTGCCGCAGGACAAGCCCGTCCTGCTCTTCATGGCGGGCTCGTTCGGCGTGCGCAGCGTGCGCAGGATATACCGCGCGCTGGACGGTCTCGCGGAGGATTTCGCGTGCGTCGTCATCACGGGAAAGAACGAAACGCTGTACAGGCGGTTCGAGAAGCTTGTCGGGACGGCCCGCCACAGCACGCAGCTGCTTCTGTTCACCGACCGGATTCCCGACTATATGCACGCGTGCGACCTGCTGATCACGAAGCCGGGCGGCCTGACCACGACGGAGGCGCTGGCCTCCGGGATCCCGCTGGCGGTCTTCGACCCGATTCCCGGGCAGGAGGAGGACAACGCGCGCTTCCTCGTATCCGGCGGCATGGCGGTTCGTCTGCGCTCCGCGAAGCCCGACGCCTGCCGCGAGACGGTGTCGGAGCTCCTGCGCGACCCGGATCGCCTCTCCGGAATGCGCCGCCGCGAGCAGGCGCTGGCGCTGAACCGGTATGCCGACCGTTTTCTGCATCACATAGAAGACGCGGGAAAATAGAAAAAGGTTTCGGAAACGGAAAAATCAGTAAAAGAGCACAAAAAGGCCCTGCCGGTTTTGGTTGAACCGGCAGGGCCTTTTTCGCTTGTTCATTTATGGGCTGCGTGCGGGAAAGGAATTAGGTGCCTCACCGTCCGGGGAAATTCGCTGCGCTGTTTCCCCTGGCTTTTTTAGGGCTTCGCGCTATAGGAGTACGCGGCCTTTTGAAAAAGGCCTGGCGAAAACTTCACTTTCCCAATCGTTCGCTCGCTGCTTCAGCTCCTGGGCTTCGCCTCATCCGAGAACAGCAGCGCCAGCGTCGCTTCGTCCGCGACTCCCGTCACCACCATGCCGTTGAGCAGCTGGAAGTCCTTCACGCTCTGCTCCGTTCCTTCCGCAAACAGACCCGTCGGCTGCACAAACAGATACCCCAGCTCCTGCAGCCGGTTCTGCAGCTTCCATACGTCGTCGCCCTCGTCCCCGAATTTCAGCTCGCCGGACGGCGCGCCCTCCGGCAGCGACGACGCCGTCGAGGACGCGTCGTCCCCGCCGCTCGGCTCCGTCCCGTCGCCCGTGTCCTCAAGCAGCTCGGGGAACACCGTGCCCGCCATGAACGAGACCGCCTGAATCAGCCCGCGGCCCTGACACGTCATCCACGTCGGGTCCATCTCGTACACCCGGCCCTCCTTCACCGCCGTCAGGTCGCTGTAGCCCTCCGTCTGCTCGAGCTGCGCTTTCACGCCCGTCGGGCAGAAAATGTAGGCAGGATCCGCCAATCGCAGGTTCTGCAGCGGAAATTCCCCGCCCGAGCAGTCCGTCGCCGCGTTCGTCAGACCCGCGCTCTCAAACAGCAGCGCGTGGAACTGGTCGCCTGTCACGCCGTGCCCCGCCGCGTCCGAGAGGTACGCCGCCACCTTCGGGACGTCCGAGTCGGGAATCACCCGCTGGATGTCGTCAATCGTGATGAGCGTATTCTTCGCCGTCTTCTGCCCCTTCTCGTAGCCTGTCACGCCGCCCTGCAGCGCCGCGCCCACCTGCGAGTAGAGACGCTCCAAATCCTCGCGCGACGTCGCCGGGGAAATCGCCAGCAGCGTCACCCCCGCGGAGGACGCCACGGCCGTCTCCTCCTCGGTCGGCTGCTCGTCCAGCAGCGCGAGCGTCGCCCCCGCCGCGCCCATCGCGCCGTAGTCGGTCGCCTCCACCACCGGCAGGACGTCAAGGTCGGACTGCGTGCAGTCCGCCGTGCGCGCCTTGAGCGGCGCTTCGTACCCCAGCGCGAGAATCACGTCCGCGAGGTTCGCCGAGAGGACCGCCACGCCCTCCGGCTTCGACCCAATCGTCACCTCGTTCACGGTGACGGGGAAATCTGTCGTGCCGACGCCGCTCGTCACGTCGTTGGACGGGCCGCAGCCCGAGAGCAGCGCACCCGCCGCGAGCGTCAGCGCGCAAAGCAGGGAAAGCCCCCGCCGGAACAGTGTCGTCTTCGTTTTCTGCAACTGCATCGCCTCCCGTTTCCTTACGCCGCGCTCAGCGCAGCGGCTCGCCGCGGCGCACCTTCGCCTCGGCGTCGTCGATAAACTGGCGCGCGCACCGCGGGGAACGCCCGCCGCGCTCCGTCGCCCAGCGCTCCGCGAGCAGGTCGAGCTCGTCGAGGTGATCCTCGAGGCCGCGCTGCACCGCGAGCTGGCGGACAATCTCCAGATAGCGCCACTTGTCGGGCGAGGAGAAGCGGATCGACAGGCCGAACCGGTCGGCCAGCGACAGGCTCTCCTGTATTGTGTCGCCCTTGTGTATCTCGTCTCCCTCGCGGTCGGAGAAGGATTCCCGGATCAGATGGCGGCGGTTCGACGTCGCGTAGATCAGCGCGTTCTCCGGGCGCGCCGCGAGCCCGCCCTCGAGCACCGCCTTGAGCGCCGCGTACGTGTCGTCCTGACTGGAAAAGGACAGATCGTCGATGAAGATGATGAAGCGCATCGGCAGCGCCGCGATCTCGTCGACGAGGCTCGGGAAGTCCATCAGGTTTTCCTTCGGCATCTCGATGACGCGCAGGCCGCGCGTGCAGTATTCGTTGAGGATCGCCTTCACCGTCGAGCTCTTGCCCGTGCCCCTGTCGCCGTAGAGCAGGCAGTTGTTCGCCGGAAGCCCCACGAGGAACGACACGGTGTTGTCGATCGCCATGCGGCGCTGCAGCTCGTACCCCTTGAGGTCGCGCAGCGTCGTCGGGTCGGGATGGACGACGGGGTGAATCGCGTGGTCCCGCCAGATGAAGGCGCGGTACCGCGCGTACATTCCGCAGCCGTTCTCGCGGTAGTACCGCTCGAGCCGGTCTGCGAGGCTTCCCTCTCCGGCAAGCTCCCGCACCGGCTCGCCCGCGCCCCACGCTGGCAGGGAGAGCGAGGACGCCCCCTCCGGCGCGCCGTCGAGCAGCTCCTGCGGCGTCAGCGCGCCGAGCTCGAGGATGACGCGCAGGTCCCTCCCCGCCGCGCCACGCATCTGCGCCGGGATCGTCCGCCCCGCCGCCGCCGCGAGCGAGAACGCGTTCTCGTCATAGAGCGCCGCCTCCGTCAGGCAGCCGATGAGGTTGTCCGCGCAGCCGCGCTCGCACAGCGCCGCGAAGAGCTCGCCCCACGCCCGCAGGAACGCCTCCGCGCCCTCGGCCCACAGCAGGCGGTACAGCGCCCCCGGCACCGTTCTCCTTGTGATTCCCTTGTATATGGAGAGCGAGGCCATCTTCATGGCCGCCTCCATGCGTTTTCCGTTCATGCTGAATCCTTCCTTCCGAGTCCCGGCTTCGCGCCGATTGTCTTTATTCTACCCTGCCCCGCGCCGTGCTGTCAAGTTTCCCGCCGCTGCGCCGGGCGGAATTTACAAATATTTCACCGCGCCGCTTGACACGGTGGAAAAATCGCGCTATGCTACACTTATTAAAGGCGTTTTATAAAAGCCTGATAAAAAGTGGAAGGGGAGCTGTATGATGAAGGAGACGATGAAGGCCGCCGTGATGACAGGGCTTCGGACGATTGCGTTTGAGGAGAGGCCGATCCCGGAGCCGGCGGACGGCGAGGCGCTCGTCAAAATCGAGTACGTCGGCGTATGCGGGAGCGACCTGCACTATTTCGAGTCGGGCCGCATCGGGGACTATGTGGTCGAGCCGCCGTTCGTCCTCGGGCATGAGGCCGCGGGCACGGTGGTCAGGGTCGGAAAGGACGTGACGAACGTCCGCCCGGGCGACCGCGTCGCGCTCGAGCCGGGAAAGACGTGCGGAAAATGCGAATTCTGCCGCACGGGACGGTACAACCTCTGCCCGGACGTCGTCTTCTTCGCGACGCCGCCCGTCGGGGGCGTGTTTCAGGAGTACGCGGCGCATGAGGCGGCGCTGTGCTTTAAGCTGCCGGACAACGTGAGCACGCTCGAGGGCGCGCTCATCGAGCCGCTCGCGGTGGGCTTCCACGCGGCGAATCAGGCCGGCGCGGAGCCCGGCAAAACGGCGGTCGTCATCGGCTCCGGGTGCATCGGGCTCGTCTCCATGCTCGCGCTGCGCGCGCGGGGCGTGCGGACCGTCATCGTCACCGACGTGATGGACGCCCGTCTCGCCAAGGCGAAGGAGCTCGGCGCGACCGCCGTGCTCAACGACACGCGCGAGGATCCCGCCGCGGCGGTGAAGCGCCTCACGGGCGGCATGGGCGCGGACATTGTCATCGAGACGGCGGGCGCTCCCGCGACGGGCCGTCAGGCGGTCGAGATGGCAAAAAAAGGCGGCGTTGTCGTCTTCGTCGCCTACACGAAATCGGGCGACGTCACGCTGCCCATGAGCCTCGCCCTCGACAAGGAGCTGACGTTCAAGACCATCTTCCGCTACCGCCACATTTACCCGACGGCGATTGAGGCCGTCGCGTCCGGCGCGGTGAACCTCAAGGGCCTTGTGACGAACCTCTTTGACTTCGGCGACCTGCAGGAGGCGCTCGACCGCAGCATCGAGGAGAAGGCGAGCATCGTGAAATCCGCCATCCGCATCGGCGGCGCGGACTGAGGGGAAATCCCGCCTCTTTCCTTCGTGGTTTTGCCCAAGGAAAGACCCGCCAATTCGCTGTTTTGCCGTGCAGAGGGACATATGAAACCGGTTGACAGATCGCGAGACGCGGAAGTACAATAAAGGGGAAAACTGCCGCCCGAACCGGGCGGGAAAGGGTGGATATGATGTTTGACATTACGGCAATCGGCGAGCTGCTGATTGATTTTACCCCGGCGGGCCAGACGGAGCGCGGCGACCTGCTGTTCGCGCGGATTCCCGGCGGCGCGCCGGCGAACGTCCTCGCGGCGGCGGCGAAGCTCGGCAACCGCACGGCCTTCCTCGGCAAGGTGGGCGCGGACGCCTTCGGCTCCTTCCTGCGCGGGACGCTCGACTCGCTCGGCATCTGCACCGAGGGGCTGCTCGCGAATCCCGACGTACACACGACGCTTGCGTTCGTCCAGCTCGACGAGCACGGCGACCGCTCGTTCAGCTTCTACCGCAAGCCCGGCGCGGACGTGACGCTCGAATTCTCCGAGGTGCGGCTCGATCTGGTGGATCAGTCGAGCATCCTGCACTTCGGCGCGGTCTCGCTCACCGACGAGCCGTCCCGCACGGCGACGCTCGAGACGGCGGCGTACGCGAAGCGGCGCGGCAAGCTCGTGAGCTACGACCCGAACTTCCGCGCGCCGCTGTGGGATTCCGTGGAAAACGCGAAAACGCAGATGCTGCGCGGCCTCGCGCTCGCCGACATTGTGAAGGTCTCCGAGGAGGAGCTCGAGCTCCTCACCGGGACGCGCGAGCTCGTGCGCGGCTCAGAGCTGCTTGCCGGATACGGGCCGTCGCTCGTGCTCGTCTCCCTCGGCGGAGACGGGGCGTTCTACCGCTGCGGCGAGCTGACGGGCCGCCAGCCGACGTACGACGTGAAGACCATCGACACGAACGGCGCGGGCGACTCCTTCTTCGGCGCGGTGCTGCACCGTCTCGCCGGAAAGTCCCTCGGCGACATCCGCGCCCTCTCGCGCGAGGAGCTCGAGGACATCCTTTCCTACGGCAACGCGGCGGGCAGCCTCACGACGACGCGCAAGGGCTCCATCCCGGCGCTGCCGGACGAGGCGGAGATCGAGGCGTGCCGGAGGACGGTCAAGCTCATCCATACATAACGGGGAACTCGTCCCCGAAGGGAGGAATTGCATCATGAGACTGGGCGGTTTGATTTTCGGAAGCTGGCGCTCGCCGGAGGAGTGGGCGGCGCTGGCCGTGAAGGCCGGGTACGGCGCGGTGTATTTTCCCGTCGACTACACGGCCCCGCAGAGCGAAATCGACGGCTATGTGCAGGCGGCGCGCAGCCGCGGCCTGCTGATCGCGGAGACGGGCGCGTGGAGCAACCCGCTCGATCCCGACCCCGCCCGCGCGGCGGAGGCTTTCGCGAAGATGAAGGGCCAGCTCGAGCTCGCGGACTATGTGGAGGCGCGCTGCTGCGTCAACATTTCCGGCTCGTGCTCCACGGTATGGGACGGCCCGCACCGCGACAACCTGACCGAGGCCACCTTCGAGCGCATCGCGCGCGTCACGCAGGACCTCCTCGACGCCGTGCGCCCGCAGAGGACGTACTACGCCCTCGAGCCGATGCCGTGGGCGTATCCGGACAGCGCGGACTCGTACCTGCGGCTGCTCGCCGCCGTCGGCAGG
This sequence comes from uncultured Oscillospiraceae bacterium, assembly GCA_949292505.1. Classification (GTDB taxonomy): domain Bacteria; phylum Bacillota; class Clostridia; order Oscillospirales; family Acutalibacteraceae; genus Caccousia. Next base: position 887 of record CASFAA010000063.1, on the reverse strand, counting down.
GAGCGCTTCGGCGTCCACCTCGACCCGGTGAACGTCGTCTCGAGCCCGCAGCTCTATTACGCGAACGGCGCGATGCTGAACGAGTGGTTCGACAAGCTCGGCCCGCACATCCGCAGCTGCCACGCGAAGGACATCACCCTGAGCGACGAGCTGACGGTGCACCTCTCCGAGTGCCGCCCCGGCCTCGGGAACCTCGACTACCGCACCTTCCTCACCCGCCTCGCCGCCCTTCCCGACGACGTGCCCCTCATGCTCGAGCACATGACGGAGGAAACGGATTATATGGAAGGGACGAGATATTTGAAGAGGGTGGCGGAGGAAGTTGGCGTGAAGTTTGAAGTATGAAGTATGGAGCGATCGATTTTTATCGAATGAATAGTGAATAGTGAAGAAGTGTGGCAGCGGCGCGGAGCGCCGCGAATATATAAAGAGGGAAAATGGCGGGATCGATTTTTATCGAATGAATAATGAATAATGAATAATTGTGGTTGCGGCGCTGGCGCGCCGCGAATATAGAAAAACAGCAGCGGATCCGGGAGCGGATTCGCTGCTGTTTCTTTTGCTGCTTATTTATGCGATTGTTGCGACGGCGACGGGAGTCGGGGCGAGGTTTACATAAAACCCGCACGCGTCGCCGACATTGCCGATGGCGTAGACCTTGAAGAACCAGTCCTTTCCGTCATTCCCGACGTATTCGACGGTGAAGCACGGCGAACCGGCCGCCATCGACGGCATTGCGTCCGCCGTGAGGCGGAACTGGTAGCTGCCGCCTGCCGCGACGGTGAAGGGTGCGGTCGTGTCGGAGACGACGAGGCCGGAGGCGGGGGCGGCGGAGACCGCCGTCAGCCTCGCGACGCACGTCCCGTTCACGGTGACATTGCACGTCT
>CASFAA010000062.1 GCA_949292505.1 uncultured Oscillospiraceae bacterium | reverse complement strand
GGTGTCCGCCGTACACAAGCACCTCGTCAAGACGAAGAAGTGCACCGCCCTCTCGATCGTCCTTGAGTCCGGCGAGCCGCGCGACGTGCATCATTTCGCCGCCCTGCTCGGCTACGGCGCGTGCGCCGTCAACCCGTACCTTGCCCACGCGGCGATCGCCTCCCTCGTGGAGGACGGCCTGCTTGACAAGGACTACTATGCCGCCGTCGAGGACTACGACAACGCGATTCTGCAGGGCATTGTGAAGATCGCGTCGAAGATGGGCATCTCGACCATCCAGTCGTACCAGGGAAGCCAGATCTTCGAGGCGCTCGGCATCTCGCAGGAGGTCGTGGACAAATACTTTACCGGCACCGTGAGCCGCATCGGCGGCATCACGCTCGCCGACATTGCAAAGCGCACCGACGATCAGCACTCGAAGGCGTTCGACCCGCTCGGCCTCGAAACCGACCTGACGCTCGCCTCCCCCGGCCGCCACAAGCTGCGCAGCGGCGGCGAGACGCACCGCTACAACCCGCAGACGATTCACCTGCTGCAGAAGGCCACCCGCGAGGGCAGCTATGCGCTGTTCCAGGAGTACACAAAGCTCGTCGACGCGGAGCAGACCGGCTACCTGCGCAGCCTGATGGAGTTCGCCTACCCCGAGCACGGCGTACCGCTCGAGGAGGTCGAGCCGGTCGAGTCGATCGTGCGCCGCTTCAAGACGGGCGCGATGTCGTACGGCTCCATCTCGCAGGAGGCGCATGAAGCGCTCGCCCTCGCGATGAACCGCCTCCACGGCAAGTCGAACAGCGGCGAGGGCGGAGAGAGCGACGACCGCCTCGCCTCCGCCGGGACGGATCACGACCGCAGCTCGGCCATCAAGCAGGTCGCGAGCGGCCGCTTCGGCGTGACAAGCCGCTACCTCGTGAGCGCGAAGGAGATCCAGATCAAGATGGCGCAGGGCGCAAAGCCCGGCGAGGGCGGCCATCTGCCCGCGCGGAAGGTCTACCCGTGGATCGCGAAGACGCGCCACTCGACCCCCGGCGTGAGCCTGATTTCCCCGCCGCCGCACCACGACATTTATTCGATCGAGGATCTGGCCCAGCTGATTTACGATCTGAAGAACGCGAACAAGAACGCGCGGATCTCCGTCAAGCTCGTCTCCGAGGCGGGCGTCGGCACCGTGGCGGCGGGCGTCGCGAAGGCGGGCGCGCAGGTCGTGCTCATCTCCGGCTACGACGGCGGCACGGGCGCGGCCCCGCTGAGCTCCATCCACGACGCCGGCCTTCCCTGGGAGCTTGGTCTTGCCGAGACGCACCAGACCCTTCTGCAGAACGGCCTGCGCGACCGCGTCGTCATCGAGACGGACGGCAAGCTGATGAGCGGCCGCGACGTCGCCGTCGCCGCCCTGCTCGGCGCGGAGGAGTTCGGCTTCGCCACCGCCCCGCTGGTGACGCTCGGCTGCGTGATGATGCGCGTGTGCAACCTCGACACCTGCCCCATGGGCATCGCGACGCAGAACCCGGAGCTGAGAAAGCGCTTCTGCGGCAAGCCTGAGTACGTCGAAGCCTTCATGCGCTTCATCGCCGAGGAGCTGCGCGAGTACATGGCGCGGCTCGGCGTGCGCACCGTGGACGAGATGGTCGGCCGCACCGACCTGCTCCGCCAGCGGGCCGATCTCTCCGGCGCGGCGGCGCGGCTGGATCTGAGCCGCATCCTCTGCCCCGGCTGCGCGCAGAACGTCACCTTCTCGCCGGAGCGCGCCTACGATTTCGAGCTGGAAAAGACGAAGGACGAGGCCGTCCTGCTGCGCGACAAGGGCCTGCTCGACACGCTCGCGGGCGGCAAAAAGCGCACCTTCCGCGTCGCTTTGACGAACACCGACCGCACCTTCGGCACGCTGCTCGGCGCGGAGATCACCCGCCGCCATCCCGAGGGTATGGAGGACGATACCGTCACGGTGGCCTGCATCGGCGCGGGCGGCCAGAGCTTCGGCGCGTTCCTGCCGAAGGGCCTGACGCTCGACCTGTGCGGCGACAGCAACGACTATTTCGGCAAGGGCCTCTCCGGCGGCAAGCTCATCGTGCATCCCTCCCCGGCGGCGCGCTTCGTCCCCGAGGAGAACATCATCGTCGGCAACGTGGCGCTCTACGGCGCGACCTCGGGCGAGGCGTACATCAACGGCGTCGCGGGCGAGCGCTTCTGCGTGCGCAACTCCGGAGCCGTCGCCGTCGTCGAGGGCGTCGGCGAACACGGCTGCGAGTATATGACGGGCGGACGCGCCGTCATCCTCGGCCCGACGGGCAAGAACTTCGCCGCGGGCATGAGCGGCGGCGTGGCATACGTCCTTGACGAGCACAACGCCCTCTACCGCAACTTGAACAAGAGTATGGTCAGCATGGAAAAGGTGGAGTCGAAGGCAGATCGCGAGGAGCTGCGCCGCCTGATTGAGGCGCACGTCCGCCACACCGGTTCCGCGAAGGGCAAGCGCATCCTCGAGGACTTCGAGGGCTACCTGCCGAAGTTCAAGAAAATCATCCCCGAGGACTACAAGCGCCTCACGCAGCTCTCCGCCCAGTTCGAGGAACAGGGTATGAGCCGCGAGGAAGCCCGGATCGAAGCGTTCTACGCGAGCATCCGCTCTTGAGAAGGAGGAGACACCCATGGGAAAAGCGACAGGATTTCTGGAATTTCAGCGCAGGGACGGCCGCGTGACGCCGCCGCTCGAGCGCATCAAACATTTTCATGAGTTCCACGCCCTCCTCCCGGTCGAGGAGCAGCAGCGGCAGGCCGCGCGCTGCATGGACTGCGGCGTCCCGTTCTGCCAGGCGGGCATGATGATCGCGGGCATGGCCTCGGGCTGCCCGCTGCACAACCTGATCCCCGAGATGAACGATCTCGTCTATCACGGCAACTGGAAGGAGGCGTACGTCCGCCTGAGCGCGACGCACTGCCTGCCGGAGTTCACCTCGCGCGTCTGCCCCGCCCTGTGCGAGGCGGCGTGCACCTGCGGCCTTCACGACGGAGCTGTCTCCACGAAGGAGAACGAGCGCCGCGTGATTGAGTATGCGTTCGCGAACGGCCTTGTCCCCGGAGACCCGCCGCCGGTGCGCACGGGAAAGACCGTCGCCGTCGTCGGCAGCGGGCCGGCCGGCCTCGCGGCGGCGCTGTGCCTCAACCGGCGCGGCCACAGCGTCACGGTGTATGAGCGCAGCGATCGCCCCGGCGGCCTGCTGCGGTATGGCATCCCGAACATGAAGCTCGAAAAGAGCGTCATCGACCGCCGGATCCATCTGATGGAGCAATCGGGTGTGCGGTTCGTCTGCGGCGTGGACGTGGGCCGGGATATCACCGGCGAAGCGCTGCTCGGCCAGTATGACCGCGTGATTCTCGCGTGCGGCGCGTCCCAGCCGCGCGATCT
>CASFAA010000061.1 GCA_949292505.1 uncultured Oscillospiraceae bacterium | reverse complement strand
CGGCGTTCTCCGCGCTGCGCGACTCGCGTTCCACGATGGAGGCGACGATCAGCTCTTCGTCGGTGAGATCGCCCGCGTTCGCGCGGTAGGCGTTGAGCATCGCGATGAGGACGTCCGTTGGGTCGCTCCCGGCCTCGAACTCGTACGTCGCCGGGAAGAGGTAGCCCTCCATTTTGTAGGCGCGGTCGGGGGTGTCCGGGATTGTGAACGAGCGCGGCTCGTACGACTGCGACACCTCGAAGAACGCTTCGCCGGAGCAGATCCCGTTCGCCTCGAGGCGCTCGCAGATCTGCAGCACCGTGAAGCCCTCCGGGATGGTGACGCGCACCGTCTCCGGCTCGTCCTGCGGCGCTTCGGAGGACGCGGCGGCGGAGGAGGCGATTTCGTCCCCGGAGGACGCAGTCGCGGCGGGCGCGGAGGACGCGCTGTTCTCCTCTCCGGGAGCGCTCTCCGCCTCCGAAGCGGCGGCGGACGGCGCGTCGGGCACGGACGCCGCCGTCAGGGACGAGGCGCTTTTTGCGTCCGCCGGCACGGCGGAGGGAGCGGCGCAGCCGGACAGACAGCAGGGCAAAAGAAACACAGCCGCGAGCGCGGCGGCGAGCTTGCGCATGGTATAACCTCCCGGTGAAAAAAGATGGCTTCATTGTACACCGTTCGGCATGAAAAAACAAGAAAGGCGCTCAAACAATCTGTTGAGCGCCTGGGCGTTTTCCTATGAGGCTGGGAGAGGGAAAATATGGCTTACTGGGGGCTCGCTCCCTCAGACAAACCGGTTGAGCGACTTATCGTATTCGTAGCCGATGGCGTCCAGCCGCCGCGTCAGGTCGGCCTCGTTTGCGCCGAGAGAACGGCACAGCTCCCCCAGCGACGGGTATTCGTCGCGCCGCTTGGTATTGACGTAGCTCAGCAGAATCATCGGATCACTCGGCAAAGGCATGACGCACAGCCCCTTTCTCTGTTTTCGTCTCTATTATAAAGTCGCCGCCGCCCTTTGACAATTGGCGCAACTGCAGAATCATTTTTCTTTGACGAAATAAAAACAGGCGGATTTGTGTAGAAAACTACCAAGAAACGGATCGAAATCTGTATTGGTGTGGCGATTTTATGGAAATTTCGTCTGGTTTTCTGTATTTTTCAGAGAAATGTCTTTTCTTTTTGGAACCTATTGACAAAACACAAAAGAAAGCGTATAGTAATCACAGTGCTTCCACAGACTGATTGAAGCACATATTTGTGAAATGAGGTATCGCATCCAATGTACGAGGACAAGACTTTAATCTGCAAAGAGTGTGGCGCCGAGTTCGTGTTCACCGCCGGTGAGCAGGAGTTCTACGCGGAGAAGGGCTTCACCAACGAGCCCCAGAGATGCAAGGCCTGCCGTGCCGCCCGCAAGACCGCGAGAGGCGAGTCCAACGGCACGCGCGAGATGTTCGACGCTGTCTGCGCTGAGTGCGGAAAGCCCTGCAAGGTTCCGTTCCAGCCCAGAGAGGATCGTCCGGTCTACTGCAGCGACTGCTTTGCAGCCAGAAGATAAATCTATATAACTTCCTTATACAGATTTTCGGTACGCCCCCCTGCGGGGCGTACTTTTTTTGCCCGCCAACGGTTTGACAAACTGCCGCGCAAGGCTCTATAATAGGAACATACCGGGCCGCCGTGCACCCTCGCGGCGGCTCTTTTTCTGCAAACTATCGGGAAGGTCAGGTGACTGGGTTGACTGGCAGACGCAACGGAAGAAAAAAAGAGGGGCTGCTCTCGGCGCTGTTCGGGGGAGGCCGGGAGGAGGATCGGCGCACCCCGCGGGAAACCCCGCGCACACCGTCCGCCGAGCGCCGCCGCGCCCTGACGCAGCCCGTCCCCGTACAGGAGACGCGCCGCCGCCCCGTCAACATCGACATCGATCTTGACGAACACACGGAGAAGCCGCGCCAGACGCCGCAGCCTACCCGCCCCGCGGCGCGGACGCCGTCTGCCGCGCGCCCCGCTCCCCAGCAGCGTACGCAGACGCCTGCGCGTACCCCCGCGAAGCGCGCCTCCCGCGAGGTGCTGCCGGAGCCGTACCGCAGCTACTACGCGTCGCTGCCGAAAAAGCCGTATTACCCTGTCGCCGTACCGCTCCACCGCGAGGAGGAGACGCGCGCGGGCTCCTTCGACGTCTCCGCTGTGTACGGCTCCGCCGCGGCCAGCAGCCGCGCCCTCGTGACCGACCGCGCCGTG
>CASFAA010000060.1 GCA_949292505.1 uncultured Oscillospiraceae bacterium | reverse complement strand
GAAGCAGCACCACGGCGATAAAATTCATCTCGAAAGCCTCAATATCTTCCGGTTTAACTGGTCGATGGTCCGAAAGATTCTCAACATCGGCATCCCGAACGGCCTCGAGAACGGAATGTTCCAAATCGGCAAAATCCTCGTCCAGGGTCTCGTCGCAACCTTCGGCACCGCCGCAATCGCCGCGAACGCCGCCGCGGGCTCCGTCTGCTCGCTGCCGCAGATTCCCTCGACTGCCGTCGGCCTCGCGATGGTGACGGTTATCGGCCAGTGCGTCGGCGCGGGCGAGTATGAGCAGGCGAAAAAGTATACGCTTCGCCTCACGATCCTCTCCTACCTCTGCATTACGGCGTTCTCTCTGGCGGAGATGGCCGCGGCGTACCCGCTCACCAGTCTTTACAGCCTCTCCGCGGAGGCGACGCAGATGGCCGTGGAGGTCATCCTGTGGAACGGCGTGTTCTCCATCCTGATTTGGCCCGCGAGCTTTACCCTTCCGAACGGCCTGCGCGCCGCCGGCGACGTCCGCTTCACAATGGGCATTTCGGTGCTCTCCATGTGGATCTTCCGCATCGGCGCGAGCTACCTGCTCGCCTCCGTGTTCCACCTCGGCCTGATGGGCGTCTGGTTCGCGATGTTCATCGACTGGTTCGTGCGCGCTGTCCTCTTTATCTGGCGCTTTGTGAGCAACCGCTGGAAGGGCCGGGCGATCCGCTGATCCTCCCACAGACAAAAAGCTGCTTTCCCGAAAGCCGTACAGAGCTTTGGGAAAGCAGCTTTTTTTTGATTTACAGCGTGCGCCGGGCGCGCCGTCCGTCAGTCGTAGTCAGCCTCCCATTCGAGGAAGCTGCCGTTTCTCCCGTCGATCTCAAACTCGTACTCAATGTTTCCCTCGCGCAGCTCGCCTTCGTAGACGGGAATCTCGTCGTCATAGTCGAAGGAGATCTCATGGAGCGTCGCGTTCGGAGCTTTCGCCTGCGCGAGCGCCTTGGCCTCGTCCATCGAAATCACGGAGGCGGCGGAGACGGGCGCGTCGTCCGGGTCGTAATCGCTGTCGCGCTCGAGGATGGCGCCGCTCTGCGCGTCGATGACGTACTCGTATTCCGTTCCGTTTGCGTAGAACTCAATCTCGTACTCCCAGCGTCCGTCGTCGCGGTCAAGCTCCAGTTGAGTGAAGGTCGCCGCCGAGGCGGAGACGCCCGCGTCCTGCAGGACGGCCTCCTTCGCCTTCTCTTCGCCGATCAGCGAGGCGGCGCCGGAGGACGAAGTCCCGGAAGAGGAGGTCCCGGAGCCGGACGAGACGGGCGGCGCGGCAGTCTCATTTTCCTTCGAGAGGATGGAGCCCGTCGCGGCGTCGATGTCGTACTCGTACTTGCCCGAGGCGGTGAAGAATTCAATCTCGTATTCCCAGCGTCCATCGTCATAGTCGAGCTCGACCTTGCCGAAGGTCACGTCGGACTCGCTGAGTCCCGCGTCGGAGAGCGCCGCCGCCCGGGCGGCCTGCTCGCCGATGACGCCGCTCACGCCGGAGCCGGAGGAGGCGGAGACGGCCTTCGTCTTCTTCGAGAGCACCGCGCCCGTCAAGGCGTCGATGTCGTACTCCCAGCGGGTCGAGCCGTCGGTGAACTCGATCTCATAGATGCTGCGGCCGTCCTCGCGGTCGAGCTTGCCCTTCGTGAAGGTGGGGTTCGAGACGCCCGCGTCGGACGCCGCCGCGCTCTGCGCCGCCGCGAGGCCGATCACCTCGCCGGAGGCCAGGGGGCTCTGCTCCGTCTCGCGCTTGACAATCTCGCCGGACACCGCGTCAATCTCGTACTCGTACGTCGTCTGCAGGTCGTAGAACTCGACGTCGTACACGACGCGCCCGTCGTCCCAGTCGAGGGACAGCTTCTGCACGGTGACGGAGGAGGCGTCCACGCCGGCGTCGGCGAGGGCGGTGTTCTTCGCGTCGGTCTCGCTGATGTAGCCCTCGGTGCTGATCGTGCCGGTCGACTCCACCGTCCACACGCCGCCCGCGGAGGCGAGGATATTCAGCTCGCGGATGGAGAGAGAGGCGAGGTCGTCGAAGGTGTACTGCGCGTTCTCGGCGAGGATTCCCTCGATGAGGGAGGCCTTGCCGGTGGAGATGCCGTAGGACTCCGCCTTGGCCTTGAGGTCGCTGCTCGCGGAGAGCGTCTGGCTGAGGATGGAGCCCTGAAGGTTGTTCGAGCCGAGGATGGCGTCAATCTCCGCGACGAGCTGCTGCTGCAGCGCGGCGGCCTTCGCCTCGTCGCCGTTTTCCACGGTGATGAGGATGGAGTTCGCAATATCGCTTAAATAGCCGTTGCGCAGCATGGAGCCGATGATGGCGTTCGCCGCCACGTTCAGGTCGGTGCCCTCGAGCTCCATACCGTAGAGGATCTTGGAGGCGTCCGCGTTGAGCGGTTCGGCGGAGAGTACCTTGTCCTGGCGGCTGATCTCGAGGCGGATGCTCGGGTTCACGTCGATTCCGACGACGGAGTCGACGGCGAAATGGTTCTGGTATCCGAAAAAGCCTCCGAGTCCTCCGACGAGGAGGAGGCAGCAGGCGGCGATCCCGATGGCGAGGCCGCGGATTCCTGGCTTTCTGCGCGGGGATTCGCTGGTCGTAGCGTTCGTCATCACAAAATTCCTTCCTTTCTCTTGTTCGCAGCGGGAGAGGACGGAAGAAAGAACGTCGGGGGCCGTTTTCCGCGCGGCGCTGTTGAGCCAGCGCTTGACATCCCTGTTTTTCATACGCCCTCCTCCTCCGAAAGCTGTCTGCGCAGCCGTTTCATGGCACGGTGATACTTGGAAAGAACAGTGTTCAGCGGGAGCTCCAGAAACGAGGCGATCTCGCGGAACCGGAACCCCGACACGGCGTGCAGCGTGACGATCTGGCGCTCCTCCTCGCTCAGCGCTGTGAGCGCGGCGGAGAGCACGAGCCGTTCCTCGCGGCAAAGCCCCGGATCCTCCCACGGCTCGGGAGCCTCCTCCTCGGGAACCTCCCCCCGGAGCCTGCGGCGGCGGTAGACTTGCATCGCCTTGTTTTTCGCGACGGCGTACAGCCATGCTTTTGCGCGGCTCCCGGGGCGGTATCCCGCCGCCGAGGTGAAGACGTCCACATAGACGTCCTGCAGCGCGTCGCGCGCGTCGGCACTGTTCTTCAACAGGGAAAGCAGATAGGCGTAGAGCGCCGGCTCCGTCTCCTGATACAGCTCTCCGAGCGCCGCCGTGTCTCCGCCGGCAATCGAGACAAGCAGCCGATCAAGATGCTGTTCTGTTTGAGACGCGCCGCGCCTCGCGGCCGGTTCACTGAAGGTGAAGAAAATCATGTCCGTTTTCTCCTGTCATCCATATATTGCTTGGGACGCGCGTTTTATTGCAGGCCCTGATAAATATTTTTTCTCCGCAAAATGTTGTGGAAACAACATACTTTCCGCTTTGTCTGTGGTATGCTGAGGACACGAAAACGGGAACCGGAGAAAAAAGAAAGGATTGGAAAGAATATGCTCAGGAAAATTATACACATTGACGCAGAAAAATGCAACGGCTGCGGCGCGTGCGCGCAGGCGTGCCACGAGGGCGCGATCGGCATGGTGGACGGAAAGGCCGTCCTCCTGCGCGAGGATTACTGCGACGGTCTCGGAGATTGCCTGCCCGCCTGCCCGACGGGGGCCATCGCCTTTGAGGAGCGCGAAGCGCCCGCCTATGACGCCGCAGCCGTCGAGGCCGCGAAGAAGCAGAAGGCGG
>CASFAA010000059.1 GCA_949292505.1 uncultured Oscillospiraceae bacterium | reverse complement strand
CGAACAAGGGACGCTCGCGGCGCTGGTGCGGCCGGTGGACGGGCTGTTCGCCGGGCTTCCCGCCGTCTCCGTCAGCGCGGCGCAGGCGGCGCGCTTCTCGAACGGCGGCGCGCTCGACCTTTCGCGCACGGCGCTGCGCGGACAGGCTGTCCCGGACGGGACGCGGCTGCGCGTCCACGCCCCGGACGGATCGTTTCTGGGGCTCGGGGAGACGGCGGGCGGCGCGCTCGCGGTGCTGCGCCTGTTCTGCGAGCCGGGAACGGGAAAGGAGGAAAACGGATGAAGCTGTTTGAGGAGCTCACGCCGTCGGGGGAGCCGACGGCGGTCGCGCTCGGCGTATTCGACGGGCTGCACCTCGGCCACCGGCGGGTGATCGGGGCGGCGCTGCACGCGCCGGAGACCCCGGCGGTGTTCACGTTCGAGACGGACGTGCTCGGCAAGGCCGGGAAGGGCGCGCCGGTGCTGCTGCCGCGCGAAAAAAAGCTCGCGCTGCTCGGCGAGCTGGGCGTCAGGCTCTGCTGGTCGATCCCGTTTTCCGCCATCCGCGACATGGAGGCGGAGGCCTTCGCGCGCGACGTGCTCGCGGGCGTGTGCCGCGCCAAACGCGTCTGCTGCGGTTTTAATTTCCATTTTGGAAAAAACGGGGCGGGCACGGTGCAGACGCTCGCACAGCTCGGAAAACGGTACGGCTTTACCGTCTCGGTGACGGAGCCGGTGACGCTCGCCGGGGGGACGGTGAGCTCGACGCGCATCCGCTCGCTCATCGCGGACGGCGAGATCGAGGAGGCGAACCGCCTGCTCGGGAGGCCGTTCTCGTACGACTTCCCGGTTGTGCACGGCAGGCAGCTCGGGCGGACGCTCGGCTTCCCGACGCTGAACCAGCGCATCCCCGAAAGCTTCATCCTCCCGCGCTTCGGCGTGTACGCGTCGCTCGTGGACGTGGGAGGCGAAAAATACTACGGCGTGACGAACGTCGGGGTCAAGCCGACGGTCGGGTCCGAGGGGCCGGTGTGCGAGACGTGGATGCCGGACTACCGCGGGCGCGAGCTCTACGGCGAGACGGTGAGCTGCGAGCTGCACGGCTTCGTGCGCGACGAGCGCCGCTTCCCCGGCCTGCGGGAGCTGCAGGAGCAGATTTTCCGCGACCGGGAAACGGCGAAGAAAATCATTTACAAGCTATGACTTTTGTGCTATACTATAGAAACGAGTTTTTCCGCACCGCGGATCAGGGGGCAAGCCCCGCACGGGGAGATTCAGCGGCCCTGGCCTGCGCCGCCGGAGAATCGAAATAAGGAAAGGTGGAATTTCCATGCTGAAGGAAGAAAAGACCGCAATTATCAAGGAGTATGCGACCCACGAGGGCGACACCGGTTCCCCGGAGGTTCAGGTTGCCGTTCTGACGAAGCGCATCAACGATCTGACGGATCACCTCAAGACCCATCAGAAGGATCACCACAGCCGCCGCGGCCTGCTGAAGATGGTTGGTCAGAGAAGAAACCTGCTCAACTACCTCATGCGCGTCGACATCGAGCGTTACCGCGCCCTGATCGAGCGCCTCGGCATCCGCAAGTAAAAACGAAACTGTAAGGCAGGCGGGAGAAATTCCTGCCTGCCTTTGTGGCATTAGGGAGAAGGCGCGCCCTTCTCCCGAACCGCCGCGAAACGGGGAAGGCTCCTGTTTTAGCAGTGAAATGCGCGCCTCCGCGCTTTGGAAAAAGGGGGCGCGGATTTTATTGCTAAAGCCGGGAAACCGCCCCGAACCGAAATGAAAAGGAGGCATTCCCAGTGTTTGAAAATTTCCGCAGGTTTGAAACCGACTTCGCCGGCCGCCCGCTGGTGATCGAGACGGGAAAGATGGCGGGGCTCGCCAACGGCGCGTGCCTCGTCCGCTACGGCGAGACGGCGGTGCACGTCGCGGTCACGGCGTCCGCGAAGCCGCGCGACGGCATCGACTTCTTCCCGCTCTCCGTCGACTTTGAGGAAAAGCTGTACTCGGTCGGCAAGATCCCGGGCTCCTTCTTAAAGCGCGAGGGACGCCCGACAGACAAGGCGATCCTCACGAGCCGCGTGATCGACCGCCCGATCCGCCCGCTGTTCCCGAAGGATATGAGAAACGACGTGTCCGTCGTCTGCACGGTCATGAGCGTCGACCACGACTGCTCGCCGGAGATTGCGGGCATGGTCGGCACGAGCATCGCGCTCTCCATCTCCGACATTCCGTGGCACGGCCCGATCTCGGGCGTCTCCGTCGGCCTCGTCGACGGGGAGTACGTCATCAACCCGACGGCCGCCCAGCGCGCCGTGAGCCAGATGGCCGTCACCGTGGCCTCCACCGAGACGCGCATCCCGATGATTGAAGCGGGCGCGAACATTGTCTCCGACGAGGTCATGTACAACGGCATCATGGCCGGCCACGAGGCGAACCAGAAGATCATCGCCTTCATCAAGGACATCCAGGCGCAGATCGGCAAGCCGAAGTTCGAGTACCCGGCGGTGCACGCGAGCGACGAGCTGCAGGAGGCCGTCCGCGCGTTCGCGCTCGAGGACGTGCAGGCGGCTCTCGACACGGACGACAAGACCGTCCGCGACGCGCGCCTCAAGCCCGTCTACGAGAAGGTGCACGAGCACTTCGACCCGCTCTACCCGGATCAGGAGGCGCAGATCGACGAGTGCCTCTACAAGACGCAGAAGTACGTCGTCCGCCGCTGGCTGCTCGACGAGCAGAAGCGCGTCGACGGACGCGGCATGGACGAGATGCGCCCGCTCGCCGCAGAGGTCGCCCTGCTGCCGCGCACGCACGGCTCCGGTATGTTCACGCGCGGCCAGACGCAGGTGCTGACCGTGGCGACGCTCGGCCCGGTGAGCGATCAGCAGATGCTCGACGGCATCGATCAGGAAGAATTCAAGCGTTATATGCATCAGTATAACTTCCCGTCCTACTCGGTCGGCGAGACGAAGCCGAGCCGCGGCCCGGGACGGCGCGAGATCGGCCACGGCGCTCTCGCCGAGCGCGCCCTGCTGCCGGTCATCCCCTCCGTGGAGGAATTCCCGTACGCGTACCGCCTCGTCTCCGAGGTGCTCAGCTCGAACGGCTCGACGTCGCAGGCGTCCGTCTGCGGCTCCACCCTCGCCCTGATGGACGCGGGCGTGCCGATCAAGGCTCCCGTCGCCGGCATCTCCTGCGGCCTCATCACCGAGGGCAGCCGCTGGATGACGATGGTCGACATCCAGGGCCTCGAGGACTTCTTCGGCGACATGGACTTCAAGGTCGCGGGCACGAAGGAGGGCATCACAGCCATCCAGATGGACCTGAAGATCGACGGCCTGCTCCCGGAGATGGTCAAGGAAGCGCTCGAGAAGACCCACAAGGCGCGCAACTATATCATCGACGAGGTGCTGCTCAAGGCGATTCCGGAGCCGCGCAAGGAACTTTCTCCGTACGCGCCGAAGATGATGAGCACCGTCATTCCGGTGGACAAGATCCGCGAGGTCATCGGCACGGGCGGCAAGGTCATCCAGAAGATCTGCGCCGAGTGCAACGTCAAGGTCGACGTCGAGGAGGACGGGCACGTCTTCATCTCGGGCCTGGACGCGGACAACTGCCGCCGCGCGCTGTCGATTGTCGACACGATCGTCAACGATCCGGAGCCGGGCGCCATCTACAAGGGCAAGGTTACGCGCCTGATGGACTTCGGCGCGTTCGTCGAAATCGCCCCCGGCAAGGAGGGGCTTGTCCACATCTCGCGGCTTGACGTCAAGCGCACCGAGAAGGTGACGGACGTCGTCAACGTCGGCGACGAGGTGATGGTCAAGGTGCTCGAGATCGACGACAAGGGACGGCTGAACCTGTCCCGCCGCGACGCGCTGATTGAGGTGGAGGGTCTGGTGCCGGAGAACGAGATCTCCGACGCGCCGAGACGTCCCCGCCGCGACCACGGCCCGCGCCGCGAGGATCGCCCGCGCGCGAGCAACGGCTTCTACGCGAACACGAACAAGCCGCGCAACCGCGACGAATAAACAAAACGTCAATGGGGCCGCCGGAAGCTGAGCGCTTGCGGCGGCCCCTTTCGATTTTGCGCCGGGGAACCCGCCCCGGAGGAGGGAACGAACCAATGTCGGAAATCACACAGGCAAAGCGCGTCGTCGTGAAGGTAGGCACCTCCACGCTGACGTATGAGAACGGAAAGCTGAACCTGCGGCGCGTGGAATCGCTGTGCCGCGTGCTCAGCGACCTGCAGAACGGCGGACGCGAGATCGTCCTCGTGACGTCGGGCGCGATTGGCGTCGGGATGGGCAAGCTCGGCCTGCACGACCGCCCGTCCGAGACGGAGAAGAAGCAGGCGCTCGCGGCTGTCGGCCAGTGCGAGCTGATGTTCATCTACGACAAGTTCTTCGGCGAATACAGCCGCACGGTCGCGCAGGTGCTCCTGACGGGCGACGTCGTCGACCACGACCGCAGCCGCAAGAACGTCGAGAACACGTTCGCGGAGCTCATCGGGATGGGGATCATCCCGATTGTCAACGAGAACGACACCGTCGGCGTCGACGAGCTGGTCGGCAGCCACATCGGCGACAACGACACGCTCTCGGCGATTGTCGCGCAGCTGACGGGGGCCGATCTGCTGATCCTGCTCACGGACATCGACGGCCTCTACACCGCGAACCCGCGCATCGACCCGGACGCGCGCCGCATCCCATACGTCGCGGGCGTGACGGAGGAGGTCGAGGCCCTCGCGGGCGGCGCGGGCACGAACCGCGGCACCGGCGGCATGGCGACGAAGGTTCGCGCCGCGAAGATGGTCAACGCCCACGGCATCCCGTGCTGCGTCATGAGCGGCGCGAACCCGGAAAGCCTCTACCGCCTCTTCGACGGCGAACAGCTCGGCACGGTGTTCGGCATGAAGCGCCGGGAGAAAATGTGATAAAATTTTGAGCTCCGCGGGGGTATGATGGGAGAGGAGAAGCTGCGAGGGAAATTCAGAGCATTTCCGCTCACGGGTTGACGTTCTTGAAACCTCCTTTGGTGGAAGTCCGGTGGTGTGCGCCGCCGCAGCGGCGGCGCAACCACCCCCGACATACACCCAAGGGGGCGATGGACGGCGAACCGTCAGCGGAACTGCTTGATTTTTTCTCTCAGCTGGAGGGCCACCCCTTAAAAAACAACCCTGTCTATTTCCCATAAAATTAAAACCAGCGCCGCCGGGCGGCGCGAAGGAGGTACCTGCAAATGACAGAACTGCAAATGATGGGCGCGAAGGCGAAGGAGGCGGCGCGGTCGCTGGCCTGCGCGGGGGCGCTCAAGGACAAAGCGCTGCTCGCGATGGCGCAGGCGCTGCTCGACCACACCGGCGACATCCTCGCCGCGAACCGCGAGGACGTCGAGGCCGCGCGCGCGAACGGGATGAGCGAGTCCCTCCTCGACCGCCTCTCCCTCAATGAGAAGCGCGTCGCCGCCATGGCGGACGGCGTGCGGCAGGTCGCCGCGCAGACCGACCCCATCGGTTCCGTCGTCAGCGGCATTGTCCGCCCGAACGGCATGACCATCCGCCGCGTGCGCGTCCCGCTCGGCGTCGTCGGCATCATCTACGAGGCGAGGCCGAACGTCACCGCCGACGCCGCCGCTCTCTGCCTCAAGGCCGGAAACGCTGTCATCCTGCGCGGCGGCAAGGAGGCCATCCGCTCGAATTCCGCCATCCTCGACTGCATGGCCGAGGCCGCCGTGCGCGCCGGGCTGCCCGACGGAGCGATGCAGCTTGTCCGGGATACCTCCCGCGCGTCCTCCGTCGAGCTGATGGGCCTGACAGGCTATCTCGACGTGCTGATCCCGCGCGGCGGGGCGGGGCTGATTCGCTCCGTCGTGGAGAATTCGCGCGTCCCCGTGATTGAGACGGGCGTCGGCAACTGCCACCTGTTCCTCGACGAGTCCGCCGACCCGCAGATGGCCGCCGACATCGCCGTCAACGGCAAGACGCAGCGCCCCTCCGTCTGCAACGCGCTCGAGACGATGCTCGTCCACGAGGGCGCGGCGGAAAAGCTTCTCCCGCTCGTCGGGAGACAGCTCGCCGACCGCGGCGTCGAGCTGCGCGCCTGTCCGAAGGCGCTCGCGATTCTCCAAGCGCACGGCATTCCCGCCGTCCCCGCCTGCGGCGAGGACTGGGACACCGAATTCCTCGATCTCATCCTCGCGGTGCGCGTCGTCTCGTCCTTTGACGAGGCCGCCGCCCACATCGCCGCCCACTCGAGCGGCCACAGCGAGTGCATCGTCACCGAAAATTACGCCAACGCCCGCCGGTTCACGAACGAGATCGACGCGGCGGCGGTTTATGTCAACTGCTCGACGCGGTTCACGGACGGAGGCGAGTTCGGCCTCGGCGCGGAGATCGGCATCTCCACGCAGAAGCTCCACGCGCGCGGCCCGATGGGCGTCAACGAGCTGACGTCGACGAAATTCATCATCGAGGGAGACGGCCAGATCCGCTGATCGGAGGAAAGGAGCACACAGAGTATGGCAAACAAAAAACGCAGAAAGGCCAAGGACGCGCTTTCCTTTTCGGCGGATTACCGCAGCGGCTCGTCCAGACCCGTGGCTTCCGACGATCCTGCAGTTTCTCGCGAGACTGTGCAGGAACGCGAGAGGCTGCAGGATCGCGACGACATCGAGCTCGACGATTTCCTCCCCGAGGGGGAGACGCTTCCCGACGACGATATGCTTTCCAAATGGCGCGACGAATCCGCCGCGGCCGCCCAAAAAGCGACGGACCGCACGAGCCGCCCGCGCGGGAAGCGGCGGTACGGCGTGCTGCTCGGCTCCGTGGTGCTGCTGCTCGCCCTCGTGGGCGTCGTCTCCCTCGCGGGGATGATCGGCACGCAGATCTATTCGAGCGTGACGGACGACTCGGCGCTGCGCGCGTACGACGAGCAGCTCGCGTGCGTCGTCATGCAGGATCCGGAGCCGTTTGACTCGCCCGAGACCGCCGACCCGCTCTTTGTGCAGAACGCGGCGCTGTGGAAATCGATCCTCGAGAAGCGCTCCGAGTGGACGGGCTACGACGACGCCGGGCTCGCGGTAATTCCGCTGGGCGTTGTGGCGGCGTCCGCGCGCGAGATCTTCGGCTCCGACTTCACGCTCAGCCCGCTCGCCCCGACGGAGGAGACGTTCTACACCTACGATTCGGCGGACAACACCTACCACGTCTCCGTGTTCAGCAACGACAGCGCGATGACGCCGTACGTCGAAAAGAGCCGCACGGAGAACGGCATGACCGTCCTGACCGTCGGCTACGTCCTTCCGACCGACCCGTACCGCACGGACGCCTCCGAGTCCGCGCCCACGCCGTCGAAAACGATGGAGTACGTCATGCGCACGGACGAGGAGACGGGCGAGCCGGTGCTCTACGCCGTGCGCGAGCCCGCCTGACTTACCCCGGCGACATCGCGAGGTACAGCAGCGCGAGCAGCACGGACGGATCCTGATTTTCCTCGAGCAGGAGCAGCAGGAGCAGGAGGATGATCGTTTTGTCCTCCTCCTTGTACAAAAGGGAAAGCAGCTCGGGCGGGCGGCTCCCGCCTCCCGGCTCGGGATGGCGGCTCTGCCCGCCGCCGTGCTCCTGCTGCTCCTCCTGCCGCTGTTCCTCCTGCCGGTTCTGCTGCGGCGGCTGGGCCGCCATCTGCGCGCGCGACTGCATCTCCCGCACGCGGCGCGCGGCCTCCTGCTGGAGGCGCTGCATTTCATCGTTCTGCGGCATTTCGATTCCCCCTCATTCAGAACAATCCGCTCTGTCGCAGAAGCGGCAGGACGCGCATGAGCTGCAAAAGCCGGACGGCCTGATCGAGCCGCGCCTGACGCGCAGGGGAAAGCAGAGGCCGCAGCGCGCGCAGCAGCCGCGTGCCGTCCGTCTCCTCGCGCAGGCCGCCGAGCAGCGGGGCCATGCGCAAAAGCGCCTGCGCCGTGTCGTTCCCCTGCGGCTTCGCAGCGCTTCCGCCGAGCAGCCCCGAGAGCGCGGAGAGCAGACCCCCGTCGCCGGACGCGGGCTTCTGTCCGCCGGATTCCTGCGGCGCGGGGCGGGACTCCGCCTGCTGCCCGCCGCCGTCGAGGCCGAGCGACTGGGCGAGGCTCTGGATCTTCGCCATCGCCGCCGGATCGCTGAGAATCTCGCCGAGCTTGCCGCTGAGATCGTCCACGCCCTTCGCCTCCTTATTTGCCGAACAGGCGGCGCATCAGCTCCCGCGCCTGCGGCGTGCTCAGAAGCTTGTGCTGCGCGTCCTTGTCCGCGAGAATGTGCTGAAGCTTCGACTCGTCCTCCGGGGAAAGCTGCCGCCTCAGCTGTTCGAGCAGCGCGCGGCGATCCGCGTCGGAATGGACCTCTTTCATCTGACTCATCACCCTTTCCCGGGGGCGCGCCCCCTACCGATAGTTGTATGCGCCCGACTGTTTTTTCATGCCTGGAGGAAATGCTGTATGAGAATTCTTGTCACGTCCGACACCCACCATGACGAGTTCGCCCTGCGCGCCGCCATCCTGCGCCAGCCGAAGGCCGACGCCGTCATCCACCTCGGCGACGGGGAGGAGGAGGCGTCCCTCCTGCGGCCGCAGTTCCCGAACAAGACGTTTCTGCAGGTACGCGGCAACTGCGACTGGGGGTCGATGCTGCCGCTCACCGGCGAAATCACGCTCGAGGGAAAGAAGATCTTCTATACGCATGGGCATATTTATAACGTAAAATACGGAATGTATCAGATTGTCTGCGCGGCGCGCGAGCGCAAGGCGGATATTCTGCTCTTCGGCCACACGCACAACGCGCTGACGGACTACGAGGACGGCCTCTACATCATGAACCCCGGCACCCTTCACGGCACGGAGGGGACGTTCGGGATTGTGGACATCACGAAGGCCGGGATCGTGACGAATATTTTGAAGATTTGAGGGGGCTGTCCTCTTGCCGCGAGCAAAATGTGGGGCTCACAGCGTACGGGAGCACCGTTCTTGAAACCTCCCTTGGTGGAAGGGGGCTAGGAACGGCGAATCGCAAGCAGAATTCCTCTGATTTTTCCGCGCAGCAGGAGGGCAAAACCCCTCCCTCCGTCGCCTTCGGCGGCATCTCCCTCGAGCTGAGGGAGGTTGAAAGAACGCCGTCAGCTAAATTTTTCTTCTTCCCCCTCGCGGGAAAGCCAAGGGGGAAGCGAAGGGGCGCACTGTCTAACGCCCCTTGCCACACTCCACCCCCACCAAAGTCTAATGGTGTGATGTCAATAGACGAATGAAAAGAATTTTTCAATAGTTAGTGTCCCAAACCGGCCAGGATTGGCAAAAATGCGCACACCGACCTAAGCCCTGCTTACTGCAATTTTTCAACAGGGCCTGTAGCCACCGGGAGGAGCTGCTGGAATCAGCTCTCCGGCACGATATACAGGCGGTTGTCCTTCAGCAGTCGAAAGACAACACGGACCAGTTTTCTGGCAGTCAAAGCGAGTGCGCGTTTGTGCTGGAACTTATTGACCTCGTGGAACTTGAGGTCATAGTAGCGCCGGAACTCGGAGTCGCATCTTCTCACGGAGTTGGCGGCTTCCAGCAGGTAATAACGAAGGTAACGGTTGCCGGACTTTATCATTCTGGTATTCTG
>CASFAA010000058.1 GCA_949292505.1 uncultured Oscillospiraceae bacterium | reverse complement strand
GCCGGGCTGCTGCTGCCCGTCCGCCTCGAGGAGGCCTGCGGGGACTTCTGCCTCGGCGTAATTGAGGAGAAAGCGTAACCGGGTAAAAATTCCGTCAAGAAATCAAAAACAGTTGACTTTTTCTCAGAATCTGTCACAATGATAGTATCTTGAATGGGAAAAGAGGGAAAGAAATGGCGGCTCCGGCAAAGGACAAGTTTACGAAGCAGGAAAAGAGCTGGATTCTGTACGACTGGGCGAATTCCGTGTACGCCACCAACATCATGGCGGCAATCTTCCCTATCTATTTCACGGCGGTGTGCGGCGGCGACACGGCCGGCATCCAGTGGTGGGGGTACGGCACGTCGCTCGCGACGCTCGTCGTGGCGGTGCTCGCGCCGATCCTCGGCTCGCTCGGCGACTATAAGGGGATGAAGAAAAAGTTCTTCACCTTCTTCATGCTCGTCGGCGTCCTGTGCACGCTCATCATGGCGATCTTTGACAACTGGCAGATGCTCCTCATCGGATACATTCTCTCCTACATTGGCTTCGCAGGCTCGTGCCTGTTCTACGACTCGTTCCTCACCGACGTGACGACGCGCGAGCGCATGGACAAGGTCTCCGCGTGGGGCTACGCGATGGGCTACATCGGCGGGAGCACCATTCCGTTCCTCATCTCCATCGGCATTCTCCTCGTGATGGGCATGGACAATCCGACGGCCGTCAAGAGCGTCGTTGTGCTGACCTCCGTCTGGTGGGGACTGTTCAGCATCCCGATGCTGCGCAACGTCGACCAGAAATACTACCTCGAGGGCAGGCCGAAGCACATGGCCTCCGCCGCGTTCTCGAACGTCGCGCACACGCTGCGCGATATTGTGAAGAACAAGGGCCTGTTCTGCTATGTGATTGCGTACTTCTGCTATATCGACGGCGTCGGCACTGTCATCCATATGTCGACGTCCTACGGCAGCACGCTCGGCCTCGACACGGTGGGCATGATCCTCGCATTGCTCGTCACGCAGATTGTCGCGATGCCGTGCTCCATCCTGTTCGGGCGGCTCGCGAAGAAGCTCGGCGCGGTGCGGATGATTGGCATCGCTATCGCGATCTATTTCGTGATCTGCGTCGTCGGCTTCTACATGGGCTACATCATCGAGGTCGACGAGAGCGCGATCGGCACGGCGCAGGTGCTGTTCTGGATGATGGCCTTCCTCGTCGGCACGGTGCAGGGCGGTATTCAGGCGCTGTCGCGCTCGTATTTCAGCCGCCTCGTCCCGCCGGACAAGAGCAACGAGTATTTCGGCTTCTTCGACATCTTCGGCAAGTTCGCCACCGTCGTCGGCCCGTTCCTCGTCGCGGCTGTGACCGGCCTCACGGGGCGTTCGTCCTTCGGTATTCTGAGCCTCCTCGTGCTGTTCGCCGTCGGCGGACTGATTTTGTTCCTCGGCAGAAGCCAGCTGAAGGCGTCCGAGGAAGCGGCGGAGGCGGCGCGCAAGGCCGCGGAGCGCTCGTAAGCCTTTTCTCGTCTTCCGAAATACGCAAAGCCCCGGGAAATCCCGCCGGTCCATGACCGGCGCCGGATTTTCCGGGGCTTCTTTCTTTCTCAGCCGTCTTCGGAGCGCTTTTTCCGGGAGCAAAGCTTCCATTTCCACGCCTGGATGCGCGCGGCCTGGCGGCTCGTCATCAGAGCGCCCACAATCATCACGCCCATCGAGACGCCTGCGCAGAATCCGCCGAGGGCTCCATCTGCCAGATCAAAGAAATGGAGAACCGCATAGACGGCGGAAATCAGCACGCCGAACAGAAAGAGCAGATGCATCCTTCTCGTGAGCCTTCTCTTCCCCTCCTCGCTGTAATCCGCGGCTTTCCGCACTGTCTGCTCCAATTCCCTATCCATCCGTTCCGCCTTCCTTTCTCCTTCCAAAAGCTCCCGCAAATCCACCGCATAGAAATCGGCCATTTCCATCAGGATGGTCAGATCCGGCAGGTTGCTGCCAGTCTCCCAGCGCGAAACCGTTCTGCGCGAGACGCGAAACTGCTCCGCCGCCTGTTCCTGCGTGAGGCCCTTCTCCCGCCGAAGCTCGCGGAGAAGGGCGCCTGTTTTGCCTGTATCCATGTTCCGTTTCCTCCTTTCAGCCTGAGCATACCACAATTCGCCAGAAGCGTACAGGACGCAAAGCGCGCAAAAACGGGATGGGACACAGCACGTCCCATCCCGCTGGCGGGTCACTGCGGCTTTTTCGCGAGGAAGGCGAGGAAGGTGGGAACGCGGAAGCGCTCGAGAACGCCGTAACCGTTCGTGTCCTCGTACAGGTCGAGGAGGGAGAACCCGGCGCGCAGAAGCGGGCGCAGCTGCTCCTCCGTCGTGTGGGAGAACTGGATGCCGTCGTACTGCTCGACGCTTCTGCGGTACAGCTCCTCGTCGAGGAGCGGGTTGAAGGGAAGCGGATGGGCGAGGGTGGGGCTGTCCTCGTCAAAGAGATAGTTCAGGCCGTTATCGACGCCCGCGAGCAGGACGCCGCCAGGCTTCAAGACGCGGAAGCACTCGCGCCAGACGGGCTCCACCTTCTCAATGTAGCAGTTCGACACCGGGTGAAAGATGCAGTCGAACGCGCCGTCCGGAAACGGAAGCGGCTTCGTCATGTCGGCGCGGACGAGCTCGGCGTGATAGCCCTCCCGCCCGGCGACCAGCGCCTCCTGCTCGAGCTGGCGCGCCGAATAGTCAAGCACGGTGCACGACGCGCCGAGCAGCGAAAAAATCGGGATCTGCTGCCCGCCGCCCGACGCGAGGCCCAGCAGGCGGCATCCGGGAAACGGCGGGAACCATTCGTGCGGGACGGGCTTTGTCGGCGTGAGCAGGACGTCCCACTCCCCGCGGCGCGCCTTCCCGCAGACCTCATGGGAAACGGGCGTCCCCCACTCCCAGCCGTTTTCGACCCAGCGGTCAACCGTTCTGGCATTGACCTCCGTGTATTCCTTCATATTTCACATCCTCCTTATTCCTCGGAGGCGCTCTCCTGACCGAGCACCTTCATCACATTCGCGACCTCCTGCTGCGTCTGCTCGGCGGAAAAATAGTCCCACGAGTAAAACAGGAAGCCGTCACATTCGACGGTCCGCCCGAGGCTGACCTGCCGGGCGAGAATATCGTTCGCCGATTTCCATGTCCCGCCGTCGGCGTCGGAGCCCGCCTTGTAGACGGCGAGCCCAAAGTACAGATCGATCTCCGGGTTGACGACAAGGTTCTTCCATGTCTGCGCCGCCGTCCCGAACGGGAGCGTCTCGTTCTCAAAATTGACATAGAGCTGCGGGCAGATGTAATCGAGGAAGCCTCTTGCGCTGCACCAGGACGCCACGTCCGCCCCCATATTCTGATTGTTCTGCAGGTTGCCCTGCGGCGCGATGCCGAAGCGGACGTCCGGGTTGACGGCCTTAACACGGCGGTAGACCTCGGAGACGAGCGCGTTGATGTTTGCCGTCCGCCATTCGAGGAGGGAAAGCGGTTCGCCGCCGCCGGACGTCTCCTCCACATACGCCTGATAGGCCGCCTCGTCGAAAGAC
Source organism: uncultured Oscillospiraceae bacterium (assembly GCA_949292505.1). GTDB lineage: Bacteria > Bacillota > Clostridia > Oscillospirales > Acutalibacteraceae > Caccousia. The sequence goes on along the minus strand of CASFAA010000058.1, from coordinate 25,967 downwards.
GCGTCCTGCGTCGGGTAGAAATAGTCGTCAAACTGGATGCCGTCGACGTCGTAGCGCGCGGCAATCTCCTCGGCGCACGCGGCAATCTGCGCGCGCACCTCCGGATAGGCGGGATTATAATATTTGCCCGTCCCGCTCTGCACGACCCAGCCCGCCTTCTCCGCGTCCCCCTGCCAGAGGTTCCACGGATTGTCCTGCGACAGGACGGACGGCGTCTCGTTCATCTGGATGCGGAGCGGGTTCATCCACGCGTGCAGCTCCAGACCCTCCGCGTGCGCGAGCTCCACCATCACGGCAAGCGGATCATACCCCGGATCGACCCCCTGCGTGCCGGAGCTCAGATGGCTCCACGGGACATAGTCGGAATCGTACAGCGCGTCGCCGAACGGCCGGACGTGGACAATCAGCGCGTTCATGCCGTAGTTCTTCGCGCCGGAGACAATGGCGGAAAAGCGCTTCCGGAACGCGGCTTCGCTTTTGTCGGACTCGCCGCTCATGTCGAGCGTCATGAACGGCACCCAGACGCCGCGCATCTCCTCCCCGCCGGAGATCGCCGCGCCCGTCTGGACAGGCTCCGCCCCGGACGAAGCGGAGGAGGCGGGCGGCTGCGCCGGTTCGGACGCGGCGGAGGAAACCGCGGCGGAGGGGAAGGAAGTCGCGGACGAAGGGGACTCGCTCTCCTCTCCCCCTCCGCCGCACAGTCTCGTCGCGGCCACCACCGCGCAGAGGAGGAGCATCGCGCCCGCGAGAAGGCCGTGCCGCCTGACGAACCGGAATCTCATGCTTATCACGCCTTTCCTTTGACGTCTTGTCCGAAATCCTGTACAATGGATTTACCGTACCATTCTATGCCCAGGAGGGACCTGACATGACACTCAGAACAGCGCTGCTTCCGATTCTTATCTGGCTGTGCGCAGTCAGCATTGTCTCCGCCGCGGTGACGGTGTGGGACAAGAAAAGCGCGAGGCGCGGCGGCAGGCGCGTCCCGGAACGGACGCTGCTCCTGCTCGCCGCGCTCGGCGGAGGCGTCGTGATGTACGCCGTGATGCGGCGGATCCGCCACAAGACGAAGCACAGGAAATTCATGGTGGGAATTCCGCTGATTCTGTTGGCGGAGGCCGCCGTGATCGCGGCGCTCCTCTGGTTCGGCGTGCTCGTCTGGTAGCTCAGACGCCGATCCCCATCGCGAGGATGACCGACGTGATGCACACCACGCTGATGACGAACGAGAACGAGGCGGTGAAGCCGGAGAGCGCGCCGTCTCCCCCGAGAAGCTCCGTGAAGAACGGGGACATCGACGGGATCGGCGAGAAACTCAGCAGAACAAGAATCCGGCGGATCTCGACCGGGAACGGCAGCACGAACCAGAACAGGAGCGCAAAGGCGGCAGCCGCGGCGTACCGCACGAACAGGACGACGGCGGCCTTTTTCAGCTTCGACCTCTGCAGGGAAAACTCGATCATCATCCCGATCATGAACATCGAGAGGAAGGGGTTCGCCGCCCCGATGCGCTCCGCGAGCGAAAGCACGGGAGCCGGGAGCGAGAGGTGCAGCAGGCTCAGAATCAGCAGGACGAGGTAGGTATCAATCGTTACGGACGAGAACAGGCGGCGCAGGAAGGTCTTCAGCCGGCTGCCCTCCGTGCGGCCCATCAAAGTGGAGGTCAGCGCGTAATTGCCGCCCGTGCACATCAAGGCGTTCCCCATGTCAAACATACAGGCCGTCACGACGCCGAACGAACCGAGGAAGCTCTGCACAAACGGCAGCGTGAACGCGCCGATGTTGTAGCCGGAGACGTTCTGCGTGAAGAAGGCGCGGGACGTCTCGTTTCTGCGCGTCGCGAGGAACGCGCCCGCCCACATCAGCACGTCCGTGCCGAGGCCGAGCAGCGTCACAAGGTACAGCACGGAGGACTGCTCGAAGCCCTCGCTGAAGGCTGTCACCGTGGCGGCGGGCAGCGTCAGGCGGAAGACGATTTTCGATACGGTCTGGCAGTCGCTTCGGTCAAAAACGCGGAGCCGTTTCAAGACATAGCCGAGCACAATCATGGCGAGCAGGACGCCCGCCTTTGTCAGCACCTCGGTCATTTTCCCTTTCTCCTCCTCAAAAAAAGAGCCGTGCGCGTTTCGGGGCAAGTCCCCAAAGAGCGCACGGCTTTTCTTATTTTGCGACGATGTTGACGAGCTTGCCGGGGACGCAGATCTCCTTGACAATTGTCTTGCCCGCAATCTCGGAGGCGACTCTCTCCTCCGCCTTCGCGGCGGCGATGGCGTCCTCCTTCGAGAGGTCGGCGGCGATCGTGATGCGCGCGCGCACCTTGCCGTTCACCTGGACGGCAATCTCCACCGTGTTCTCGCGGCACTTGCTCTCGTCGTACGCCGGCCACTGCTGCTGGCAGGCGAAGCCGCCGCCGAAGCCCGCGTTCTCCCAGACCTCCTCGACCACATGAGGGGCGAAGGGCGAGAGCAGGAGCGAGAAGACGCGCAGCTCCTCGCGCGTGACGGAGCCCGTGTCGTACACGTCGTTCATCAGGCTCATGAGGGCGGCGATGGCCGTGTTGAACTTGAGGTTCTCGACGTCCTCCGTGACCTTCTTGATCGTCTTGTGGAACGGCGTCTCGAGCTTCTCGCGGATTCCGCCGTCGGCGAGGATGCTCTGGAAATTCCAGTAGCGCTCGATGAAGCGGCGGCAGCCGCGGATGCTGGCGGGATTCCACGGGGCGGCCTTCTCAAAGTCGCCGATGAACATCTCGTAGAGGCGCATGGTGTCCGCGCCGAACTCGTTGACGACGTCGTCGGGGTTGACGACGTTGCCGCGGCTCTTGCTCATCTTCTCCCCGTTCTCGCCGAGAATCATGCCGTGGCTGGTGCGCTTCGCATACGGCTCGGGCGTCGGGACGACGCCGATGTCGTAGAGGAACTTGTGCCAGAAGCGGCTGTAGAGGAGGTGGAGCGTCGTGTGCTCCATGCCGCCGTTGTACCAGTTGACGGGCGACCAGTATTCGAGCGCCTCCTTCGAGGCGATGGCGTTCTCATTGTGCGGATCCATGTAGCGCAGGAAGTACCAGGACGAACCGGCCCACTGGGGCATGGTGTCCGTCTCGCGGCGGGCGGGGCCTCCGCAGTGCGGGCAGGTCGTGTTGACCCAGTCGGTCATGTGGGCGAGCGGGGACTCGCCGTTGTCCGTCGGCTCATACGACTTGACGTCCGGCAGGCGGAGCGGCAGCTCGCTCTCCGGCAGCGCGACGAAGCCGCACTTCTCGCAGTGTACAATCGGAATCGGCTCGCCCCAGTAGCGCTGGCGCGAGAAGACCCAGTCGCGCAGCTTGAAGTTGACCTTGCTGTGACCGATGCCCTTCTCCTCAAGGAACTCGCGGATGCGCACCTTCGCGTCCTCGACGGAAAGCCCGTCGAGAATACCGGAATTGACCATGATGCCGGTCTCGCAGTCGGTGAAGGCCTCCTTTTCGACGTCGCCGCCCTTGACGACCTCGATGATCGGCAGGCCGAACTTCTTCGCAAACTCCCAGTCGCGGGTATCGTGGCCCGGCACGGCCATGATGGCGCCGGTGCCGTAGGTGGTCAGAACGTAGTCGGAGATGAAGATCGGGATCTCGACGCCGTTGACCGGATTGACAGCCGCCACGCCGTCGAGGCGGACGCCCGTCTTGTCCTTCGCAACCTCGGTGCGCTCAAAGTCGGACTTGCGCGCCGCGGCCTCCTGATACGCTTCCACCTCGTCCCAGTTTTTGATCTGGTCCTTCCATTTCGCGAGCAGCGCGTGCTCCGGGGAGAGAACCATGTACGTCACGCCGTACAGCGTGTCGGGGCGGGTAGTGAAGATGGTGAGCTTGTCGCCCGTCGTGGCGGTGAAGTCGACCTCCGCGCCGGTGGAGCGGCCGATCCAGTTCTTCTGCTGCGCCTTGACGCGCTCCGGGTAGTCGACGAGGTCGAGATCGTTGATGAGGCGATCCGCGTACTCGGTGATTTTGAGCATCCACTGGGACTTGACCTTATGGACGACGGGCGCGCCGCAGCGCTCGCAGACGCCGTCGACGACCTCCTCGTTCGCGAGGACGCACTTGCAGGATGTGCACCAGTTGACGGCCATCTCCTTCTTGTAGGCGAGGCCGTGCTTGAACAGCTGCAGGAAGATCCACTGCGTCCACTTGTAATAGTCGGGATCGGTGGTGTTGATCTCGCGGGACCAGTCGAAGGAGATACCGAGGGACTGGATCTGCTGTTTGAAGCGAGCGACGTTCTTCTTCGTCACCTCGGCGGGATGGACATGGTTCTTGATGGCGTAGTTCTCCGTCGGCAGGCCGAAGGCGTCCCAGCCGATCGGGTACAGGACGTTGTAGCCCTCCATGCGGCGCTTTCTCGCCACGATGTCGAGCGCCGTATACGGGCGCGGATGGCCGACGTGCAGGCCCTGCCCGGACGGGTAGGGGAACTCGACGAGGGCGTAGAATTTCGGCTTATCGAAGGAGTTTTCGGCGTGGTAAACGCCGGCCTCCTCCCATCTGTCCTGCCATTTCTTTTCCAGAAGCTTATGGTCGTACTTTTCACACTTCATGCTGCTGTCGCTCCTACTGTGATAAAATCAGCTGACGCTGTTATTTTGTGAGGTATTCCGCCGGGTCGACGGGGATCCCGTCCTGCCACAGGCGGTCGAGATCGTAGAAGGCGCGCGCCTCCGGGGTGAAGATGTGGATGATCACCGACTCGTAGTCGAGCAGAATCCAGGAGTTGGAGCGGTAGCCCTCCACGCGGCCCGCGGGGACTCCCTTCTCCTTGAGCTGATACTCAAGCTCGTCCGCCAGGGCCTTGACGTGCGTGCCGCTCGTACCGGTCGCCAGCACAAAGTAGTCCCCCAGCGTGGAAATCTGCGAAATATCGATCAGGCGGACCTGATCGGCCTTCTTTGCGTCCAAAATCTGCGCGGCGGTAACCGCCAGTGCCTTGGCCTCCATATTCTCTCTCCCTGTCTGTTATTTTTCGGCTTTTGCAGCCTTCTCCCGCTCAAGGAGGAGGCTGTTGTAGAGGGAAACGGTATCGGGATGGATCAGCGCCTCGTGGGAGGCCAGATCGGCGATAGTAAAGGCCGTACCCTCCAGCATGGCGGCGTTCAGATCCTTTTCCGCGAGGCGGCGGAGCTTTTCGACGCCCTTGTACTCCCTGTCTTCCGACACGAAATCCGCCGTGAAGACGATCCGGTCGAGGAGCGTCATCCCGGCCTTCCCCGTCGTGTGCCAGCGCACTGCGCTGAGGAGCTCGGGGTCGGTTACGCCGCATTCCCGCTCGAGATAGGCGGCGCCGAGAATGGCGTGCCAGATCTTCCGGCTTTTCCGCTCCGTTTCCGTTAGTATTATAGCAAACCCGTCCATCATTTGCAATTGCTTCTCCGCCGGAATCTGCTTGACGATATCGTGCAGGATTCCCGCGAGCTCGGCCTTTTCCGGATCCGCGCCGAAGCGCTTCGCGAGGCGGACCGCCTCCTTCGCAACGCACATGGAATGGTGATAACGCTTCTCGTCGAGCATCGGGCGGATGAGCGCCTTCGCTTCCTGAGCCGTCATAGTGAAGCCCCCTTCTTCTTTGCTGTCACAGGGCGGGAGCATACAGCCCCTTCTCCCGGATATAGCGCTCGACCGGCGGCGGCACCATGCCGGCGAGGCTCTGCCCTTCCCGCGCGGCGCGGCGCACCATCGTCGAGGAGAGCGGCAGAAACTCGATGGGACAGATGTGCACCGCCGCGCCGAGCGACTCGAGGCGCTGCTTCTGCGCGCGCATCTCCCGCTCGGCGTGCTCGCTGCGCGGCGCGGCGCAGATCTCCGCCGCGCCCCAGATGCGCTCGGGCTGCCGCCAGTTCTGCAGGGTGAGAAACATATCTTCCCCCATGAGGAGGAACAGCCTGTCCCCGCGATACGCTGCCGAAAGCTCGGCGAGCGTGTCGGCGGTGTAGCTCTTTCCGCCGCGGCGAAGCTCCGTGTCGCTCACGCGGCAGACGGGATGCCCCTGCACGGCCAGCCGGCACATGGCGAGGCGATCCGCCGCGTCCGCGAGCTCGGGAGCCGCCTTGTGCGGCGGCGTGGCGGCGGGAATCAGGAGAACACGGTCGAGCGAGAGCAGGCGGGCGAACTCCTGCGCAATGTGCAGGTGCCCGAGATGAATCGGATTGAAGGTTCCGCCGAATACGCCCAGCCGCATTCCGTCACACCCCGCGCTTCGTCTTCGGCAGCGTGTACTTCGATTCCTTCTCCTTCTGGCGGAAAAGGACGAACTTCGAGCCGATCACCTGCACGACCTCGGAGGAGGTAGCCGAGGCGAGCGCCTCGGCGGCCTCGCGCGGCGAGACGGGACTCGTCTCGACGAGCACCTTGCCCTTGATGAGCTCGCGGGCCTCGAGGGCGTCGTCCGCCTGCTTCGTCAGCTCCGGGCCGATGCCGGATTTACCGACCATCAGGATGGTGTCCAGGTCGACCGCGAGGGAGCGCAGGTATGCGCGCTGTTTACTCGTAAGCATAAATGTACCTCTTTCGTCAATTCTGTTTCGCGCGCTCCTGCAGGCGGGCGGCCAGCAGGCGGAGCGCCTTTCCTCTGTGGCTGACGGCGTCCTTCTCGGAGGGCGTCAGCTCGGCGTACGTCTTCTTTCCGACGAGGAAAATCGGATCGTACCCGAAGCCGCCGCTGCCGCTCGGCAGGTAGGCGACGCGCCCCTCGCAGACGCCCGTCACGGTGATCGCCTCCCCATCCGGGAAGGCGCAGCAGACGGCGCTGACGAAGCGCGCCGTGCGCTTTTCATCCGGCACGCCGCGCAGCTCCTCGAGAAGCTTGCGGTTCCTCTCCTCGTCCGTCGCGTCCGGCCCAGCGTACCGGGCGGAGTAGACGCCGGGCGCGCCGCCCAGGGCGTCGACGACGATGCCGGAGTCGTCCGCCACGCTTGGCAGACCCGTCGCCCTGCAGGCGGAGCGGGCCTTGAGCTCCGCGTTTTCCTCAAAGGTGGCTCCCGTTTCCTCCACCTCCGGCAGCTCGGCGGTCGAAACCTCGATCCCGAGCGGCGCGAGAATGCGCTGAAGCTCCCGCACCTTATGCCGGTTATGAGTCGCCATGATAAATGTTTCCAAAAGAATTCTCCCCTTTATTCCTGTTCAAACAGAGCCCGCGCAAACTCGTCGGCGTCGAAGGGCTGCAGATCGTCGAGCTGCTCGCCGACGCCGATGAACTTGACCGGGATTTTAAGATCCTCGCGGATCGCGAGGACGACGCCGCCCTTCGGCGTGCCGTCGAGCTTCGTGAGGACGATGCCGGTGATGTCCGCCGCGTTCTTGAACTCGCGCGCCTGGTTCACGGCGTTCTGGCCGGTGGCGGCGTCGAGCACGAGGAGAACCTCTTTCGCGGCGCCGGGAAGCTCGCGGTCGATGATGCGGTTGATTTTGGCAAGCTCCGCCATCAGATTTTTCTTGGTGTGGAGGCGTCCCGCCGTATCGGCGATCACGACGTCCGCGCCCCGCGCCTTCGCGGCGGCGATGGCGTCGAACACGACGCTCGCCGGATCGCTGCCCTCCGCCTGCTTGATGAGCTCGCAGCCGCTGCGCTCCGCCCAGACCTCGAGCTGCTCGATCGCGGCGGCGCGGAAGGTATCGGCGGCGGCGAGGATCACGCGCTTGCCGTCGCTTTTCAGGCGGTAGGCAAGCTTGCCGATCGTCGTCGTCTTGCCGACGCCGTTGACGCCGATGACGAGAATGACGGACGGCTTCGTGGAGACGTCGAGCGCTTCCCCGCCGCGCATCATATCAGCGGTGATCTCGCGGATCAGATCGTAGATCTCCTCCGGCTGCGAGATGCGGCGCTCCTTGACCTGGCGGCGGCACTCCTCGCAGATGCGCTCCGCCGTCGGCACGCCGACGTCGCCGAGGACGAGCAGCTCCTCAAGCTCCTCGAACAGCTCGTCGTCAATCTTCTGAAAGGAATGGAGCATCTTCTCAATCGAGGAGCTTACGTTCTCCCTCGTCTTCTTGAGCCCTTCCTTGATTTTAGAAAAAAGTCCCATATGAGCCTCCCTGTTCGGAAGAATATCAGCGCGCCGCGCTGGGAATTCCGGCGCGGATGCACTATCTTTATTATTGTACTGCCGAAGCGCCCCCGCGTCAAGGCTTTGGCGTCAGAGGGTCAGGCGTTCTTCTGCGTGAGCAGATGGCTCTCGATTTCCGAGGCCGACATTTTCAACAGCTTGGAGACGCCCTCGTCCTGCATCGTGACGCCGTAGAGCACGTCCGCCTCCTCCATCGTACCGCGGCGGTGCGTGATGGCGATGAACTGCGTGCGCTGGTTCATGCGCCGCAGGTAGGCGGCGAAACGCGTCACGTTCACGTCGTCCAGCGCGGCCTCGATCTCGTCGAGAACGCAGAACGGCGGCGGGTTGACCTTCATGATGGCGAAGTAGAGCGCGATGGCGACGAGCGCCTTCTCGCCGCCCGAGAGGCTTTCGAGGTTGTTGACAATCTTGCCGGGCGGCTGGACGGAGACGTCGATGCCGCTGCCGAGCACGTCCTCGGGGTCGCTGAGCGAAAGCTCCGCCGTGCCGCCGCCGAACAGCTCGCGGAACACCTCGGTAAAGCGGCGGGAGATCTCGGCGAAGCGGTCGAGGAACAGCTCCTTCATCTGCTTCGTCAGATCGGCAATCAGGCGGCGGAGGCTGTCGCGGCTCTGCTCGACGTCGGCGACCTGCGCCGAGAGGAACTCGTACCGGCCGCTGACCTCCTTGTACTCCTCGATCGCCGCCACGTTGACGGAGCCGAGCGCTTTGATCTTCGTCTTGATCTCCGCGAGACGGCGGCGCGACTGCTGCGGATCGTCCGGCTTCTGACAGGTCTCCTCCGCCTCGCGGCGGGTGAGCTCGTACTCCTCCCAGAGGCGGGAGGTGATTTCGTCGTACTCCTTCTGAAGACTGTCGCGGCGCTCCTCGAGGCGCGCGACCTCGTGGCCCGCCTTCTCGCGCTCCGCGGACTTCTCCTTCTCGCGGGTGCGCAGCACGGTTGTCTTCTGCTCAAGCTCCATGCGCTCCGTGTTGACGTTCTCGGCGCCTTTGGCGGCGGCCTTCGCGTCGCGGCGCAGGCTCTCGGCCTCAAGGCCGATGCTCTCGATCCGCTCGCGGATCCCGGAGAGCGATTCCTCGACGGCGCGCTTTTCGGCGCGCAGCGCTTCGGCCTTGTCCTCGTGGCCGGCGCGGCGGCGCTCCAGCTCCTCCTTCATGGCCTCGAGGGCGGAAACGTCCTTGCTCAGCTCGAGGATGCGCATCCGGCTCGCCTGCAGGCGTTCCGTCAGCTCGTCGGAGCGGCGGGTATTCTCGTCGCGGTCGGCGTGGATGGCCCCGAGCTTTTCCTCGAGGACGGCGATCTCCGCGGCGGCCGCGGCGGCCTTCTCCTCCGCCTCGCGCTGCGCGCGGGAAAGCTCGTCCAGGCGGCGGGCGGCCTCCTCGTCCTCGCGGCGCAGCGATTCCTCGTCGAGCGCAAGGCTCTTGAGCGCGGAGACGGCGCTCTTTTCCGCCGCCTCAAAGCGGACGGCGTCCTCCTGGGCGGTGGAAAGCCCTGCGCGCACGGCGGTCAGCTCCGCCTCCTCGCGCGCGGCCTCCTCCTGCAGCGCCTTCCACTGCTTTTCGGCCTGCTCCGTCTCCGCGGCGAGCCGGGCGGCCTCCGCGCGGAGGCGGTCGATCTCGGCACGGCGGCTCAGAAGGCCGGAATTTCTCGCGAGCGAGCCGCCCGTCAGGGAACCGCCCGCGTTGACGACCTGGCCGTCGAGCGTGACGACGCGGAAGCGGTACGAGAACCGCTTCGCGATGGCGACGGCGCTGTCGAGATCCTCCGCGACGGCGATGCGCCCGAGGAGCGAGCGGAGAATCCCCTCGTACTCCGGCTTGCAGCCGCACAGCGACCCGGCAATCCCGACGAAGCCGGCGCACTCGTCGAGCCCCTTCTCCTGCAGCACGGAGCCGCGGATCGTGGAGATGGGCAGGAAGGTGGCGCGGCCCGCGTCGCGCTGCTTGAGCAGGCCGATGGCGAGCTTTGCGTCGCGCTCCGTGCTGACGACGATGTTCTGCATCGCCGCGCCGAGCGCCGTCTCAATCGCGACGGCGTACTGCGGCGGCACCTGCAGCAGCCGCGACACGGGGCCGTGGACGCCGCCGAGCGCGCCGCGCTTCGTCTCGCGCATGACCGTCTTGACGCTCTGCGAGAAGCCCTCCATGTTCCGCTCGAGATCCTCGAGCAGGGCGGCGCGGCGCTCGCGCTCCTGCGTGTCGAGATGAATCGCGTCGCGCTTTTTGCGCGCCTCCTCCGCCTTTTTCCGGCGGCTCTCGAGGCGAAGCTCCCTGCCGCGCACGGCGTTTTTGAGCGACTCGATGTTCGTCCTCGTCTCCGCGAGCAGGCGGGCGCAATCTCCGCGCTCCTGCTCGAGCGCGGCGCGGCGCTCCTCCTTGTCCCGGCGGCTCGCCTGCGCGGCTTCCCGGCGCAGGCGCAGCTCCTCGGCGGAGGAGGCTGCCGTCCCGGCCGCGACGCGCGCCTCGGTGGAGACGGCTGTCCGGTCGGCGATGGCGCGCGTCAAATCGGCAATTTGGCCGCTGACCTCGTCCATGCCGCGGCGCAGCTCGTCGAGGGACGCGAGCAGCGCGGCCTCCTCCTCCTCAGCGGCGGCTTTTTCTTCGTTTTTCTTTTGGATCTCGAGCTGCTTTCCGGCGATCTCGTCGTCCGTCCCCCTGCCGGACCGCGCCGCCTCCTCCATCTCGCGGCCGATGCGGGCGATGTTCTCGTTCGCGTGGAGGATGTCGTTCTCGAGAACGGAAATCTCGCCGTCCTTGCGGGCGGCGGCCTCCTCGAGGCGGGCGCTCTCCTGGCGCAGCTCGTCCGCGCGGGCGGTGCAGGCGGCACTGCGGCGGAACAGCTCGTCGATCTCGGCCTCGACGGCCTCGATCGCGGCCGAGGCGTCCTCATACTGGCTGCGCGCGACGAGCAGCTTGTCCTCGTGCTCGCGCAGGACGCGCCCCGAGCGCTCGAGCGTGTCGAGCCACAGGCCGATCTCAAGCGTCCGCTTTTCGCCGGACAGCGCGAGGAACTGCGCCGCCTTCTCGGACTGCTCCTTCAGAGGGCCGATGCGCTCCTCCAGCTCGGAGAGGATGTCGCGCAGGCGCAGCAGATTCTCCTCCGCGCGGGCGAGACGGTGCTCCGACTCCTCCTTGCGGTAGCGGAAGCGCGAAATGCCCGCAGCCTCCTCGAAGATCTCGCGCCTGTCCTCGCTGCGGGCGGCGACGATGGCGTCGATGCGGCCCTGCCCTATCATCGAGTAGCCGTCGCGGCCGAGGCCGGTGTCGAGAAACAGCTCCGTGACGTCGCGCAATCGCACGGCGGCGCGGTTGAGCATATATTCGCTCTCGCCGGAGCGGTAATAGCGGCGGGTCACGGCGACCTCGTCGCTGTCAAAATTCAGGCCGCGGTCGCTGTTGTCGATGGTGAGCGTGACCTCGGCGAAGCCCTGCGCCTTCCGGCTCGGCGTACCGTTGAAGATCAGGCCCTCCATGCGGGCGCAGCGAAGCGTCTTGGCGGACTGCTCCCCCAACACCCAGCGGATCGCGTCGGAGATATTGCTTTTTCCGCTTCCGTTCGGGCCGACGACGGCTGTCACGCCGGTGTCGAACGACAGCGTCGTCTTGTCGGGAAAGGTCTTAAAGCCCTGAAGCTCGAGAGATTTTAATCGCAAACAGCCGGTCCCTCCTTCTGTACATCCATCCGTCCCCCGGGAGAAAAGAAAACGCTCTCCTCCCCTGCGCGCACGACGAACGCGCCGCGCGGCACCGATTCATCCGGGCGCACGCAGGCGTTTACTCCATCGCGCCGCAGCGCCTCGAGATTCGCCCGCTTCTGCCCGAGGACGGCGGACAAGTCGCGCGGGCAGACGAGAAAGGCGAGCGCCGCGCCCGCCGGAAAGCGGGACGCCGCCTCCTCCATCCGCCGGAGAAACAGGCGGCTCAAACACAGCTCGCGGAACGCAGGGTGGTACGGCCCCGCAAGCCGTTCGCGCTCAAGCTCCGGCGAGCTGTGCAGGCCGAGGCGGATCACCCGCACGCCCTTCTGTTCAAAGAAATCGAGGAGGCCGGCGCAAAGGCCGACCGCCTCGTCAAGCTCCATCGGCCGGTAGCTTCCCTCGCGGTACCATGCGGCCATCGCCGTCCCGGGCAGGACGATCGCCGGGTAAATGCGCATCGTGTCGGGGAAAAGCGCCGCCAGGCGGCGCGCCGTCTCCCACGCGCCCGCCGCTGTGTCGCCGGGCAGGCCCGTCATCATCTGCAGGCCGAGGGAAAGCCCGGCCTCGCGGATCAGGCGGGAAGCGTGCTCCACGTCCGCCGCCGTATGGCCGCGCCCGTTTTTCGCGAGCACCGCGTCGTCCATGCTCTGCGCGCCGAGCTCAACCGCCTTCACGCCGCGCTCCTTCAAATAAGAAAGGAGCTCCGCGTCAACGCAGTCGGGCCGGGTCGAGCAGCGGATCCCGGTGAAAACGCCCTTTCGGAGCCAGGGCTGCACGGCGTCGAGCAGCTCCGTCATGTAGGCGCGGCCGATCGCCGTGAAGCTGCCGCCAAAAAAGGCGAACTCCGCTGGAACGCCGGGCGGCAGCGTCTCCTCGGCGCGGCGCGCCGCCGCCCGGACGTCCTCCGCCCCCGGCTGCGCGGCGCACCCGGAAATGGTATTCTGGTTGCAGAAGCTGCACCGGTGCGGGCAGCCGTTGTGCGGCACGAAAACAGCCGCGTTCGCGTGGCGCATCAGTAGCCCATCAGCTCGAGCGCCTCGCGCGCCGCCTGCTGCTCCGCTTCCTTCTTGCTGCGCCCGCCGCCCTTGCCGATCACGTTGGAGTTCAGATGCACCTCGACGGTGAAGTGCTTGTTGTGGTCGGGGCCGCTCTCGCCCGTCAGGACGTACTCGAGCGATTCCTCGGGATTTTTCTGGATAATCTCCTGCAGCATCGTCTTGTAATCCTTGAAGGGCTTTGGGCGCGTCGTCTGGAGCATCGGCTTGACGAAACGCAGAATGAAGCTGCGCGCCTCCTCCATGCCGCCGTCGAGGTAGATGGCGGCGATGATGGCCTCGAACGCATCGGCAAGGATAGACGGGCGCGACGCGCCGCCGGAATTCTGCTCGCCGTGGCTCAAAAGCAGATAACCGCCCACGCCGAGCTGGCGTGAAAAACCGCAGCACGCCTTTTCGCAGACGAGAGCCGCGCGCATCTTCGTCAGTTCTCCCTCGGGAAGGTGCGGGCAATTGCGGAACAGATAATCGGCGACGACGTAGCCGAGGACGGAGTCGCCGAGAAATTCAAGGCGCTCGTTGCTCCCCGCGGACTTCTTGCTCTCGTTCGCGTAGGAGGAGTGCGTCATCGCGTTTTTGAGCAGGGCAGGATTGTGAAAGGAATAGCCGATGTTCTTCTCGAGGCTTTTCCAGTCGGGCGCGGGGGCCGTCTGTCTGGGATGGCTCATTCCTCGGAGTCCCCCTTCAGCGCCTGGATGGAGTCGGCGATCTCCTGGACGACGTTGCCCTCGACGTACGCCTTCGTCAGGCGCAGCGCGCTCTTGATGGTCTTCGCCTTCGAACTGCCGTGCGCTTTGAAGACGGGCTTCGCCGCGCCCATGATCGGCGCGCCGCCGTACTCGTTGTAGTCCATCTCCTTCTTGAGGCCCTTGAGATCCTTCATGATAAGGGAGGCGGCGATCGTGTTCTTCACGCTCTTTTTGAAGATCTTCTTGATTTTGCCCATCATCACCATCGCGACGCCCTCGTACAGCTTGAGGATGCAGTTGCCGGTGAAGCCGTCGGCGACGACAACGTCCGCGGCGTCAAACGGGATGTCGCGCGCCTCGATGTTGCCAATGAAATTGATCGGGGAATCCTTGAGCAGAGCGAAGGCCGCGTGCTGCAGCTCGCCGCCCTTGTGATCCTCAACGCCGACGTTCGCGAGGCCGACGCGCGGATTCTTGACGCCCATGACCTTCTCCACATAGATGGAGGCCATCACGCCGAACTGGCGGAGCATTTCCGGCTTGCAGTCGACGTTCGCGCCGCTGTCGATGAGCATGAAGAAGCCCTTGTCCTTCGGCATGACGGGCGCGAAGGCGACGCGCTTGACGCCCTTGATGCGCTTGACGATCATCGTCGCGCCGACGACGAGCGCGCCGGAGTTGCCGGCGGAGAGGAAGGCGTCTCCCTCGTCCGCGGCGAGCTTCTTGAGGCCGACGGCCATCGAGGAATTGCTCTTCGACTTCATGATGTCGCCGGCGGAATCCTCCATCGTGATGACGTCGGGCGCGTCGGCGATCGTGATGCGGTCGAGGGAAATTTCGTTCTCCTTCGCGACGCGGCGGATCTCCTGCTCGTCGCCGGTGAGCATGATGTCGATGTCGAGCTCCTTCGTCGCCTCCGCGCAGCCCTTGATGATTTCGAGGGGGGCGTTGTCCCCGCCGAACGCGTCTACAATGATTTTCATTTCAGTTGACCCCCTGCATTTTCATGATGCGCGGCTGTCGCGCCGCGTTCTTCCAGATATTTTGTGAAGGCGCGAAGGCCGCGCTCCGCAAAGGCGGCGTAGCGATCGCGCTTGTCCTTGATTTTCATGCCGAGCGGCGGCACGACGCCGAAGTTCGCGCCCATAGGCTGGAACTCGCTCTCCCCGCCCTCGGCCATATAGCGGCTGAGCGCGCCGATCATCGTCTCGCGCGGGAGCATCCAGGTCTCCTCGCCGCGCAGGCGGCACACGGCGTTGCGCCCGGCCATCAGGCCGGAGGCCGCAGACTCCATGTACCCCTCGACGCCGGTGATCTGCCCGGCGAAGAAGAGCTCCGGCCTCTCCCGCATACTGAAATCGGCGTTGAGCAGCGCCGGGGAATTGAGAAAGGTGTTCCGGTGCATCACGCCGTAGCGCGTGAATTCCGCGTTTTCGAGGCCTGGAATCATCCCGAACACACGCTTCTGCTCGCCGAATTTCAGATTCGTCTGAAAGCCGACGAGGTTGTAGAGCGTGCCCTCCCTGTCCTCGCGCCGGAGCTGGACGACCGCCCAGGGGCGGCGTCCCGTCGCCGGGTCGCGCAGGCCGACGGGCTTCATCGGCCCGTACCGCATGGCGTCCATCCCGCGCTGGGCGAGTATTTCAATCGGCATACAGCCCTCGTACACCTTCGGGTCGCGCACGTCAAAGTCGTGCACCGGCGCGCGCTCCGCTTCCACAAGGGCCTCGCGGAACGCCTCATAGGAGGGCTTGTCGAACGGGCAGTTGAGGTAAGCGTCGTCGCCGCCCTTGTCGTAGCGGGACGCGCAGAAAATTTTCGTCCTGTCGAGGCTTTCCGCCGTCACAATGGGAGCGGCGGCGTCAAAAAAGCTCAGCGCCCCGCCGCACAGCTCGCGAATCCTCTCCGCGAGGGCGTCGCTTGTAAGCGGGCCCGTCGCGACGATCGCGATGCCCTCCAGCGGGAGCTCGCGCACCTCCACGCCCTCGCGGACATGGATGCGCGGATGCTCGCGGACGCGCTTCGTCACGAGCGAGGAGAACGCCCCGCGGTCGACGGCGAGCGCGCCTCCCGCCGGGACGGCGCACGACTGCGCGCACTCGACGAGAAGCGAGCCGAGGCGGCGCATTTCCTCCTTGAGCAGGCCGGCGGCGCTCTCAATTCGCGCGGCCTTGAGCGAATTCGAGCAGATAAGCTCCGCGAACAGCGGGCTCTTGTGGGCGGGAGAATAGCGGGCGGGCTTCATTTCGATGAGCTCGGCCTCCTCGCCCGCCTCGGCAATCTGCCACGCGGCCTCGCAGCCGGCGAGTCCGGCTCCAATTACCTGTATCATTCCTCGCCGTCCTCGACCTTCTCGTACCCGCACTCCGGGGTGACGCAGTAATACTTCGGCTTCTTGCCCTTCTTTTTCAGAAGCGTCTTGCCGCAGCGCGGACACTTCTGCTGCGTCGGCTCATCCCAGGAGACGAAGTCGCAGTTCGGGTAATTCGAGCAGCCGTAGAAGACGCGGCCCTTCTTCGACTTCTTCACGACGACCTTGCCGCCGCACTTCGGGCACTCCGCGCCGTTCTCCTGCACGAGCTTCTTGACGTTCTTGCACTCGGGATAGCCGGGGCAGGCGATGAAGCGACCGAAGCGGCCCGTCTTGATGACCATCCGGCGGCCGCACTTTTCGCAGATGATGTCCGTCTCGTCCTCCTTGAGCTGGATCTTGACGCCCTTCATCTCCTCCTTGGCCTGCTTGAGCGTTTTGTCGAAGTCGGTATAGAAGCGGTCGAGCGTCTCGACCCAGTCGCTCTCGCCGCTCTGGACGCCGTCGAGGTCGTTCTCGACCTGCGCGGTAAACTTTACGTTGACGATCTTCGGGAAGCGCTCCTTCATGAGCTTCGTCGTCACCTCGCCGAGCTCGGTCGGCTTGAGCGCCTTACCCTCGCGCACGACGTAGGTGCGGCCCGTGAGGGTGGAGATCGTCGCGGCGTACGTCGACGGGCGGCCGATGCCGTTCTCCTCGAGCGCCTTGATGAGCGTGGCCTCGGTGTAGCGTGCGGGCGGCTGCGTGAAATGCTGGTTGCCCTGAATCTCCTTACAGCGCAGCTTCATCCCGTTCTCAAGCGGCGGAAGGCTGCCCTCGTCCTCCGTCTCCTCGTCCTTGCCCTCCTCGTAGAGGACGGTAAAGCCGTCGAAGGTCACGGTGTAGCCGGACGCCTTGAAGAGGTATTCCTCCCCGGACGCGCCGGCGGCGGTGATGTCGGCCTGCGTGGTGCTCTGCAGGCAGTTGGACATCTGGCAGGCGACGAAGCGCTCCCAGATGAGCTTATAGAGCTTATACTGATCGTTCGAGAGGCTTGCCTTCACCTTGTCGGGCGAAAGCTCGATGGACGTCGGGCGGATGGCCTCATGGCCGTCCTGCGCGTTGGCGCGCGTCTTGAAGTGGCGCGGCGCGTCGGGCAGGTACTTCTTGCCCCAGCGGTTCTCGATATACGCGGTGACTTCGGCAATCGCGTCCTCGGAGATGCGCAGCGAATCGGTTCTCATGTAGGTGATGAGACCGACCGCGCCGAGCTCGCCGATCTCGACGCCCTCGTACAGCTCCTGCGCGGCCTTCATCGTGCGCTTGGCCTGGAAGCCGAGGCGGCGCGAGGCCTCCTGCTGGAGCGTCGAGGTGATGAACGGCGGCGCGGGCGACTTGCGGCGCGTTCCCTTCTTGACCTTCGCCACCTGATAGGCGGCGTCCTTGAGGTCGTCGAGGATGCGGTTGGCCTGCTCCCCGTTTTCAATCTTCAGCTTTCCGCTCGAATCGCCGTAGAACGTGGCGGGAAACGCCTTGCGCGAGCCGGTCGGGAGCATCTTCGCATCGATCGTCCAGTACTCCTCGGGCTTGAACGCGCGGATCTCCTCCTCGCGGTCGACAATGAGGCGCACCGCGACGGACTGTACGCGCCCCGCGGAGAGGCCGCGGCGGATTTTCTGCGAGAGGAACGGGCTGAGCTTGTAGCCGACGAGGCGGTCGAGAATACGGCGCGCCTGCTGGGCGTTGACCAGGTTCTGGTCGATGCTGCGGGGATGCTCCATGCCGGCGGTGATGCCGGTCTTCGTGATCTCGTTGAAGGTCACGCGGTTCTTCTCGGAGGTATCGAGGCCGAGAATGTACGCGAGATGCCAGGAAATCGCTTCTCCCTCGCGGTCCGGGTCGGTCGCGAGGAGGACGCCGGAGCTCTTCTCCGCCTTCTCCTTGAGCTCCTCGACGAGCTTTTCCTTTCCCTTGATGATCTCATATTTCGGCGTAAAGTTCTTTTTGATGTCGACGCTCAGCCGCGTCTCCGGCAGGTCGCGGATATGACCCATCGTCGCGACGACGTCAAAATCGGAACCGAGATATTTCTTTATTGTTTTCACCTTGGTAGGCGACTCCACTATGACAAGCTTGGGCACTCATCACACCTCATCTTCCACATGAATTTCGGGGACTGACAAATTCCGGCGGCGCGCCCCGTGCGGACGCCGGAGAACGGTTCTGCCCTGTTAAAATCCGCCGGACTCCGGCGAATTTTAACAGGGCACAGCTGCGCGGCGGAAAGCCGCGCCCTTATCGGCTGTACCTGCGGCCGGAATAGGAATGAATCCAGCCGCCGAGCTCGAGCTCGGTCAGCGCGCCGAGCGTTTCGCGCATGGAGAGCCCCGCCTCCGCCGCGAGCTCCGAAACATGGCGCTGCTCCGCGGTGAGCAGATCGTACAGCGCCCGCGCCTCCCGGGAAAGCGACGCGGGGCTGCGCTCTTCGCCGCACGGGATGCGCACGATCGGAGCCGCCTCCTCCCCGCCGTCCGCGGCGGCGCGTAAGCTTTGCGCTTCCCGCAGCGCCCGGTTTGAGGAGAAGGACGGGTACTCCTCGAGGATGTCGTCCGCCGTGAGCACCGGCTTCGCGCCGTCGCTGATGAGGCGGTTCACGCCGCGCGCGGAGGGATTGACCGGCGAGCCGGGAACGGCAAAGACGTCGCGGCCCTGCTCGAGCGCGAGGGACACCGTGACAAGCGCGCCGCTCTTTTCGCCGCACTCGATCACCACCGTCCCGGCGCAGAGGCCGGAGAGGATTCGGTTGCGCACCGGGAACGTGTGCACGGAGGCGGGCGTATTCGGCGGGTATTCCGACACGAGCGCGCCGTTTCTCGCGATTTTGCTGCGCAGCGGCGCGTTCTTCATCAGGTAATTCGCGCCGATCCCGCAGCCGAGGACGCAGACGGTCTCTCCGCCGCCCTCCATGGCTCCCTCGTGGCACGCGGAGTCGATGCCGAGCGCGCCGCCGCTGACGACGACCACGCCCCTCTCGCCGAGCGAGCGCGAGAGCCGGGAAGCGGCCTCGATGCCGTCGGGCGTGGCCTTGCGCGTCCCGACCATCGCGATGCACAGCGCGCCGGGCTCCGGAAGCTCTCCCTTGACGTACAGCGCGCACGGCGGAGCGGGAATCTCCCGCAGGAGAGGCGGAAACGCGGGATCGTCGTAGACAATCACCTTCTGGCCGAGGCGCTCCGCGAACTCGATCTGCGCGGCCGCGTCCTCGAGCGTAAAGGAGTCGAGGGCTTCGTACTCCCGCTCGGAGAGAAGGCCCGGCGTGAGCCAATATTCCCTGCCGCCCTCGAAAAATTCCTTCGGCGAGCCGAAGCGGCTCAATATTTTCGAGACGCGCGGACTGCCCGCGGCGAGGCCGCGCTGCAGCCAGATCCAGTAGACGCGGTTATCCGTCACGGCGAACGCCTCCCCCTCTCGTCATCTCCCACATGAGAATGGCGGCGGACGACGCCGCGTTCAGGCTCTCCGCGCGCCCGAGCATCGGGATGGTCACGCGCCGGTCGCAGGCTTCGATCGCCTCCCGAGAGAGGCCGTTCCCCTCGTTGCCGACGGCCATCACGCAAGGACGCGAGAAGTCCACGCGGGTGACGGGCTCGGCGGCGCTGTCCGGCACGGCGGCGCAGGAAAAGAAGCTGCGCGCCGAGAGACGTCCGAGCGCCTCCGGCAGGCTTTCCGCGAAAAAGACGGGGAGGCGGAACACCGCCCCCATGCTCGCGCGGAGCACCTTCGGGGAATAGACGTCGCAGCACTCTCCGGCGAGGAGAACGGAGCCGATTCCGAGCGCCTCCGCGGTGCGAAGCGCCGTCCCGAGATTGCCCGGATCCTGCAGCGTCTCGAGCGCGAGGCAGTGCGTGAGCGGCAGCTCCGCCTCCCCGCGCTTCTCCGCCATGCGGCAGACGCAGAACACGCCCTGGCTCGCGCCGGTGCACGAGAGCAGGGCTTCGACAGGCTCGGAGACGAGGAAGGCGCGCTTCGCGGCGCGCTCGATGGGCGCGAGGTAAGCGGCGTACTTTTCCGCGGCCTTTTCGGTGAAGAAGAGGCTCTCGATCGCGGCGCCGCTCAGGGCGGCGTCGGCGCAAAGGCGCGCCCCCTCGCAGAGGAAAAGGCCGCTCTCCCGCCTCGCGGCAGCGCTCTGCGCGAGCCTCGCCGCGGCGCGGACCGCGTCGTTTTTCCTGCTGGTGATGCGTTCTGTCATGCGCGTTTCCCTCCTCCCGAAAAAGTTTTCCGTTCAAAAACAGTGCGCCCGGGGATTGCTCCGGGCGCACTGACAGCTTTTTTATAAAGCGGCTTTCGCCTTTTCCACAAGAGCCTTGAACGCGGCCTCGTCGGCAACGGCAATCTCGGCGAGCATCTTGCGGTTGAGCGTAATATTCGCCTTCTTCAGGCCGTTCATGAAAACGGAGTAGCTCATGTCGTTCATGCGGCAGGCGGCGGAAATGCGGGTGATCCACAGGCGGCGGAAATCGCGCTTTCTGGCTTTGCGGCCGATGTACGCATAGTTGCCGGACTTCATGACGGCCTGCTTGGCCATCTTAAAGTGTCTGCTCTTGGAGCCCCAGTAGCCCTTGGCCAGCTTCAGAATCTTCTTTCTTCTTTTGCGAGTCATCATCGCGCCCTTAATACGAGCCATTTATCATTACCTCCAACTATTCGTGGTTCTTGTTCGTTTGACGATTCAGTTCTGATAGGGAAGCAGTCTCTTGACCTGGGCCACATTCGTCTTGTCGGCGATAGCGGTGCCTCTGAGGGCTCTCTTGGTCTTGCGGGTCTTGCCGTGACCGTTGAGCAGGTGAGACATATTCGCATGAGCGCGAACGACCTTGCCATTCTTCGTCAGCTTGAAACGCTTCTTGGCGCCGGAATGAGTCTTGAGCTTAGGCATAATTTTGCCCCTCCTTGATATTGATAGAAAATTTAAGATTTTGCGGGCTTGGAAGCGAGGAACATCAGCATATTGCGCCCCTCGAGCTTCGCGGGCTTCTCCACGTTCGCCACGTCGGCAAGAGCCTCGGCAAAGCGCTTCATGACCTCGTAGCCGTGCTCGGGATGCCCCATCTCACGGCCGCGGAAGCGGATAGACGCCTTGACCTTGTTGCCTTCCTTGAGGAAGCGCTGCGCGTGGCCGACCTTCGTCTCAAAATCGTGCGTGTCGATGTTCAGAGAGAGCCGGACCTCCTTGATATCCACCACACGCTGGTTCTTTCTCGCTTCCTTCTCACGCTTGGCCTGTTCGAAGCGGAACTTGCCGTAGTCGATGATCTTGCACACCGGCGGCGTCGCCTGCGGCGCAATCTTTACCAGATCGAGATTCTGCGAAAACGCCAGCTCGAGCGCCTTCTGAGAGGACATGACTCCCAGCTGCGCGCCGTCCGGACCGATTACCCGAACCTCCCTGTCGCGGATCTCCTCGTTGATCTGCAGCTCCTGTTTGCTAATGGTTAAGCACCTCCACAACATATCACACGTTTGATTTGACGGATTGCAAAACAAAAAGCGGGCGGAAGACGCTCCGCCCGCAATAACGCAAGTTTACCGCGCGGCTGCGCCGCGCTGCTTCACGCTATTGACCCGTGGCGGACGAAACCTCACAGGTGAGGGCATACTGCACCCTGCTTTGTTTTACCTTTCCCATTATACGCAGGCATTCTGCGAATGTCAAGAACTTTTTTCGCGTTCTCCGCCGGAATAAGGGAACGATGCTCCGAGATGGAACGAGTAGAGCACGCACTCAGAAACCGGCAGGGAAAGGCACTGCGTCAGCGCCTCGCGGTAGAGGGCAAGCTGGCCGCCGTAGCGCGAGAGCAGCGCCGCGCCGTCCGGGACGCGGTCGGTCTTGAAATCGAGGACGACGAGCGCGCCGTTCTCGACGAACGCGCAGTCGACGACGCCCTGCAGCACAATCGGACGCGCGGCGTCCGGCCCCGTGAGCTCCGGCTTGACGCGGGAGGCGGGTATTTCGCAGGTGAAGCGGTATTCGCGCAGGACGCGCGGCGAGGAAAAGATCCGCTTCGCGAGCTTCGACGCGAAGAAGCGTTTGACGCGCGCGAGGTCGACGGCGGCGGCCTGCTCCGCCGTGAGATAGCGCTTTGTCTCAAGGCGCAGAAGCTCGGCGGCGGGATCCGCCGCCGCCTTTTCCCAATCGGCGAACTGCAGGTACTGGTGCAGCGCCGTGCCGCGCTCGGCGGGCGTGAGGCCGCCCTTGCCGAGGAAAGCCGGGCGCGAGGACGCCCAGTGCTCGCGCCGCAGAGCGCGCTCCGCGAGATCGGACGCCGCCGCCTTCGACGGGACGCCTACAAGCGCCTCGCCGGGATAGCGCCACGAGAGGCGCTCGCGAAGCCTTCGGAGGGCTTCGGCGTCCGGCGGCTCCGGCGCTTTCTCCTCTGCGCAGGCGTTTTGGACGGGCTCCGGGCGCGTCACGCGGACAAGCCACGGCTCCTCGGCGGGCAAAACGAGGCCGGGAAGCGCGCCCGCCCTGTCGCGCAGCTCGCCGCCGCTCGGGTGGCGCAGCGCGCAGAGCAGAAGCCAGTCCGCGATGCTCGAGCAGGTGCGCACCGTGTACGGCGGGAGCTTTTCCTCCTCGCGCAGGCGCGGCACAAGGCGCGCGAGCGCCTTGGAGGCGTCCTTCACGCCCGCGAGCAGAATCAGCTTCTGCTTCGGGCGCGTCATCGCGACGTACAGGACGCGCAGCTCCTCGCTCATCTCGTCGCGGTCGAGCTCGAGCGCCGCCGCCTGGCGCGGGAGGACGTCGTACCGCACGCCCGTCTCCCGATCGGGAAGGCGGATGCCGAGGCCGAGCTCGGGGTGCAGCAGCACCTCCCCCCTCTCCTTGTTGAAGCGGCGCGAGCATCCTGCCAGAAAGCAGACGGGAAACTCCAGCCCCTTGCTGCGGTGAACGCTCATAATACGCACCGCGTCGCCGAGATCGCCGGGCGTCTGGGCGGCGGCGAGGTCGGCCTTCTTCCGCTCGAGGCGGTCGAGGAAGCGCAGGAAGCCGGAGAGCCCGCCGTGTCCGGACTCCTCGTATTTCCCGGCGTACTCGAGCAGCAGGCGCAGGTTCGCGAGGCGCAGCTCGCCGCCGCGCATGGCCTCTGCGATCTCCGGCAGGCTCGTCCTGTCGTACAGCTCCGCGAGCAGGCGGTTTGACGGCAGGGCGGCGGCAAGGCCACGCAGCTCGGCGAGTTCGCGCAGGAAGGCGGCGAGCGCCTCGTTTTTCTCCGCTGCCCGGCGCACGGCGAGGTACAGCGGCGCGCTGCGATCGGCGAGGCGGATGCGGGCGAGATCGTCCGGCGTGAAGCCGTAGACGGGGCTCGTCAGCACGGCGGCGAGCGGAATGTCGAGCAGCGGATTGTCGATGCAGCGCAGAAACGAGAGGGCGAGCATGACCTCCCGCGCGGCGAAAAAGCCTCCCGCAGCGTCGGCGCGGGCGGGAATCCCCGCCCGCTGGAGCTCGCGGGCGTACTCGTACGCGAAGCGGTTCGCGCTGCGCAGCAGGACGCAGACGTCCGACCAGCGCAGCGGACGCTCCTCGCCGTTCTCATAGACGCGGAACGTCTCCTTCTTCTCGAGCAGAATCGCGGCGATGCGGCGGCTCTCCTGCACGGCGAGCGCCTCGTCCTCCTCCGCGTCGGCAAGGTCGAGCAGCTCGAGCTCGACGGCAGGCTCCCCGCCGCTCGGGAAGACGGCGGCGGGAACAAGCTCCTCGAGGCCGCCGTAATCGAGGTCGCCCGTCTCGCGGCTCATAAGCTGGCGGAAAACGAAGTTGACGGCGTCGGCGATCCCCTCGCGGCTGCGGAAGTTGCGGTCGAGCGTCACGCTCGCGGGGTACTCGTCCTTTTCCCGGTCGTACGGCGGAAACGACGCGCGGCGGCGCAGAAAAATCTGCGGCATGGCCTGCCGGAAGCCGTAGATGCTCTGCTTGACGTCGCCGACGACAAAGAGGTTTTCCTCGCGGCGGGAAACGGCGCGGAAGATCATGTCCTGCGCCTCGTTCGTGTCCTGGTACTCGTCGACCATGACCTCGTCGAAGCGCGCGGCGATCTCCGCCGCCTCGGGGGTGAGCGACGGGCCGTCCTCGCCGTCCTGCCACAGCAGGCGGAGCGTCCAGTGCTCGAGGTCGCCGAAATCGGCGGCGCGCCGCTCGGCCTTCTTCGCGTCGAGGGCGCGGGCGTACGCCTGCGTCACCTCGAACAGCTTCCCGACAAGCGGGGCCAGCCTCCCGATGTCGGACACACACTCGTCCTTTGACGAGGAAAAGAGGCCGGCAAGGCGCTTGACGACGGCCTTCACCTCGTCGCGCGCCGCGGCGGCACGCACCTTCACCGGGTCCTCGGAGAAGCCGCGCACCGCCTTGAGGCGGGCAAACGAGAACGAGGAGCAGCGAAAGACGGAAGCGCCCCAGTCGCGCGCCCGAAACGCTTCGAGCAGCGCAAGCAGCCCGGCCTTGTCGGACGCGAAGCCGTCGCGGTACGCAGCCTCGAGCTCCGGCGCTTCCCCGAGGAGACGCAAAGCGTGCTCCGTGAGCGAGAGGGCGTACTCCGCCGCCTGCTCCGCGAAGGAAAAGACCGTCTCGCCCCACATGGTCGCGCCGGGATCCGTCACGTCCCGGTAGGCGGCGGCCTTCTCGCGCAGCCAGCGCTCGGGAAACGGATGGGAACGCACGAAATCGTACAGCGTGTCGATCGTGCGGGTGATCCGCGAGTCGTCGCGCCCCGCGGCGAAGGCGTCGATCAGCTCGAGGAAATCCGCGTCCCCCCTGCCGTAATAATCCTCGAGCACCTCCTCGACGGCGTCGGCGCGCAGGACGGCCATCTCGCTGTCGTCGAGAATGCGGAAGTCGGGGGAAATATCAAGCTTGTAGAAGAACTCGCGCACGAGGTCGCTGCAAAAGCTGTGGATGGTGCTGATGTGCGCGCGCGCCATCAGCAGCTGCTGGCGCTGCAGGTGGACGTCGCGCGGATTCTTCTCGAGCAGCAGGGAGAGCTGGCGCGAGATGCGGGCGCTCATCTCCGAGGCCGCGGCGCGGGTGAAGGTGACGACGAGCAGCCTGTCCGCCGCCGTCGGATGCTCCGGGTCGGTCAGGCGCTCGAGGACGCGCTCGACGAGCACGGCCGTCTTTCCCGACCCAGCCGCCGCGGAGACGAGCAGGCTGCCGCCGCGCGCACGGATGGCGTCAGTCTGCGCTTCGGTCCATTGTCTCGCCATGGCTCTCCTCCTCTCTCAAACGGGTCATTGCCTCGTCGCGGCTGAACTTCTCCAGCGCGCGGACGGGATCGTCCTTCTCGTGGCCGCATACCGCCGCATAGGGACACCACGCGCAGGCGTCGGTCGAACCGGAGACAGGCTCCGCCTCGACATGGCCCTCCCGCAGCTCCCGCGCCATCCCGGCGACGAGACGGCAGACGTGCGCGAGAATACAGCGCAGCTCCGCGGGCGACGCGACGGAATCGCGGCGCGCCGGTTCGCCG
The DNA here is from genome assembly GCA_949292505.1 of uncultured Oscillospiraceae bacterium. Lineage (GTDB taxonomy): Bacteria > Bacillota > Clostridia > Oscillospirales > Acutalibacteraceae > Caccousia. Next base: position 620 of record CASFAA010000058.1, on the reverse strand, counting down.
TTTTTCAAAGCGACGGGGATAAACTTACCCTCCCCCTTCGCCTCCATCGCGCGCAGGACGTCCGGATCGTCGAGCAGAAGACCGTTCATGCGCAGCGCCTTGTCACGCTCGGCGCGCAGACGGTCGGCGCTCTCGCCGCGGCTCGCCGCGAGCTGCGGCTCCGCAGAGGGCATATACAGCACGCCGGCGGGCGTCGGGGAAACGCCGTACCGCGCCTCCCCGTTCTCACAGACGGCGGCCAGGTAAAGCAGCATCTGCAGGTTCAGCCCCTGCAGCACGTCGGACAGGCGGAACTCCTTTTTCCCGGTCTTGTAGTCCACGACGCGCACATACGTCTCGCCGTTCTCCTCATACAGATCGACGCGGTCGATCTTCCCCTCGACGGCGACCGTCCCGCCGCCCTCGACGGGGATGCGCAGCGCCGGAACGCCCTCTTTCCCGACGGGAAGCTCGAAGTCCGCCGGGGCAAAGCGGCTCTGCGCAAGCTCCTCAGCAATCCGGCGAATCACGGCGGCCGCCGCGCCGGACAGACGCGAGAACAGATGGGAAAACCGAGCCGTCTTCATCGCGCCGCCGCTGAGCTTACGCTCCGCGTACTCCCGCAGCAGCGCCGCGAGACG
>CASFAA010000057.1 GCA_949292505.1 uncultured Oscillospiraceae bacterium | reverse complement strand
GGCCGTTCGGAAGGGTAAAGCTCGCGGGCCAAATCAGGATGGAGAACACGCCGTTCCACAGGATGACCTCCACGGCCATCTGCGTCGCCTCCGCGGAGAGGCTGTACAGGCTCGTAAGCGGGTACGCCGCGGCCATCTCAGCCAGAGAGAGCACCGTGATGCAGAGGTAGGAGAGGAACGTGAGGCGGAGCGTATACTTCTTCGCCTGCTCATACTCGCCCGCGCCGACACACTGGCCGATGACCGTCACCATCGCGAGGCCGACGGCGGTCGAGGGGATCTGCGGCAGCGAGCAGACGGAGCCCGCGGCGGCGTTCGCGGCGATGGCGGCGGTGCCGAAGGTCGCGACGAGACCCTGGACGAGGATTTTGCCGATCTGGAACATTCCGTTCTCGAGGCCGTTCGGGATGCCGATGTTAAGGATTTTCCGAATCATCGACCAGTTGAACCGGAAGATGTTGAGGCTATCAAGATGGATTTTATCGCCGTGATGCTGCTTGGAACGCAGGAGCCAGACCATGATGAAGGCGCCGAGCGCGCGGGAGACGAGCGTCGAGATGGCCGCGCCGGCCACACCGAGATGAAAAACGAAGATCAGAAGCGCATTGCCGCAGACGTTCAGGACGTTCATGATGATAGACGTGCGCATCGACACCTTGGAATTGCCCATCGCGCGGAAGAGGGCCGCGCCGCCGTTGTACACGCCGAGAAACGGATAAGAGAGCGCCGACCAGAAAAAATAGGTGTAGCTGTTTTCCATGACGTCCGCCTCAGCGCTGCCGAAAATCAGGTTCAGCACGCTGTGGTTCCCGATAAGCGCCAGCACCGCGAGCAGCGCGGAAAGGAAGCCCACCGAGAGCAGGAGCTGACGCGCGGCGAGGTTCGCATTCTCGAGGTCGTCGCGGCCGAGGTACTGCGAGGCGACGATCGCGCCGCCCGTCGCGAGTGCCGAGAAGACGTTGATCAGCAGAATGTTGATCGAGTCGACGAGCGACACGCCGGACACCGCCGCCTCGCCGCAGGACGCGACCATCACCGTGTCGGCCATGCCAATGGTCACTGCGAGAAGCTGCTCAATGACAAGCGGCCAGATGAGCCGCTTCAGCGCCTGATTCGAAAACATCATGGTTTCGCTCTTTCTCATCGCAATCCCTTTCCGCCCCCTGGGGCTTTCATACTCCTCCGAATTGTAAAAATCTCGTAAATAATAAATCACATTAACCTTACGCCTTTACCCCCCGCTTGTCAAGCGCTTGCGGCGTTTTTCCGCGAAATGCATTTTTTTCTTTTCTTTTCAGACAAAACATGGTACGATTTAAAAAAGAAGCTCCCTCTTTGTGGGGGACACAGCGGCCATGAGGCCGGGATAGGAAGTGTCTTTTATGAAAAAGAAGCGCCTGTTGTCCGATTTCACGCTCATTTCACTGTTCTACGTCCTGCTCGGCGTCATTCTGCTCGGCTGGCCTGAAACGTCGGCGCGGATCATCTGCTATGCCTTCGGCGCGGTCATCGCGGTGGCGGGCGTGCTCCGCGTGCTGCGCTATTTCTTCCGAGACAAATACAACGGTATGATGCGCAGAGATCTCGCCGTCGGTCTGGTGCTCGTCTCCGCGGCGGCGTTTTTGATTCTGCGGCCCGACGCCGTCGTGTCGCTGCTGCCATTCGTCTTCGGGCTGCTGCTCCTCGCGGGCTGCGCCGGGAAAATCCAGACGGCGGCGGATTTAAGGCGCATACAGGCTCCGGGCTGGTTTGTCCCTCTGATCATGGCGGCTGTTTCGCTTGCCCTCGGTATTGTGTTGCTGTGCCAGCCGTTCCAGAGCGCAATGGTGCTCACGCGGTTCATTGGCGTTGCCATTATCGTCGAGGGAGCGGAGAATCTGACCTCCCTCCCGATCTTCGAGCGCCGGATTCAGGATTTCTATGACAGCGACAGCAACGACAGCGATCCCTCCTGAGCCAGTGCGGCTCCGCCCGGCCAGCCCGGAAGACCTTCCACAGCTGCTGCCGATGCTGGAGGCGGCAAAGGAGCGCCTGCGCGCCCTTGGGCTGACGCAGTGGCAGTCCGGCTACCCGGACGGCGAAACGCTGCGGGAGGACATTGCCATCGGGCGAGGTTTTCTGCTCGCGCGCGGAGAAATAGCGCTCACCTACGCCGCGATCTGCTTTGGGGAGGACGAGAGCTACCGCTCGATTGAGGGCGCGTGGCTCAGGGAGGGGCCGTACGCCGCCGTGCACCGCCTCATGACGGCGCAGCCCGCTCTGCGCGGCGGATATGCCCTCCGGCTGCTCCGGGAAGCGGAGGCGCTCGCCGTCTCGCGCGGCGCCGGCAGCCTGCGCGCCGACACGCACCGGGGGAATCTGCCGATGCGCGCCCTGCTCGCGCGCGCCGGCTTTACCGCGTGCGGCGTCATCCGGCTCGTCCACACGCCGGAGCCGGACCCGGAGCGTCTCGCATTTCAGAAACTACTCGAAGAAAGGACGTCCGTGCCATGACCGATCTGTTCCGTGAACTTGACCGCCTCCTCGCTGCGGCGCGGGAGGATGCCGCGCTGCGCGCCCGCCTGCTCGCGACGGCGCAGGACAGCGACCCGATGGACGCGTTCTGCCGCCTCGCCCAGTCCCTCGGGTACGAAATCACGCTCGGCGACCTGTTCGCCGCCGGGCAGGAGTACAGCGACAACCAGTGCAAGAGCACGAACGGCGGCAATCCCCGCCCGTATGACTCGTTCGACGACACGCTCGCCGCTTTTCTCTCTGAAGTGGAACAGATGAACCGCCCTGCCGAATAATATGGGGCGGAGGTGACGACAGGTGGAGATGAAGATCTATCACTGCGAAAACCCGGAGGAGAACCCCGTCCCCGTATGGATGCGCAGCGGGAAGCCCGCCGCGCCCGAGACGGAGAAATCGCTCGTGGAGCGGTTCAAGGAGAATCCCGATTCCTTTTTCCCCGAGTTTCTCAAGACAGGCAGTCCCGCGCCGAAGCGCGGACGATAAGCAAACGGCCGCCGTGAAAGCACGGCGGCCGTTTCCATTTATCATAAGCTCACGATGACAGGGGCGCGCCTCGGTTCTTTTCCTCACTCAGACGCCGACGGCAGCGCTGCGAGCGTCTCGTGCAGCCAGGCGGCGTACGACTGCGCGACGTCCGGCGGGGAGAGCAGCTGCGCCCGGCTGCCGAAGCCGGCCAGCCAGCCGAAAAACTGCGGGCTGACGGCCACCGGCACCGTCACGCGGAAGGCGTCCGCGCCGTCGCGCGCAAGGAGCACGTCCGCGCCGAAGCGATCGGCGACCGCCCCGGCCAGCGAGGACGCGAAGCGCAGGCCGACGTACCGCAGCTCGCCGCCGTACATCCCGAACACCGACTTCGCGTACCGGGCGAGGTCGAAGCCAGCGAACGCCTCCTGCCCCTCGCGCGGCATATCCTCGAGGGAGAGGGAGTCGAGCTTGTCGACGCGGTAGTGCTTGATGCGGCCCGCCGCGCCGTCATAGGCGACGAGGTAATAATTCTGGTTGTCCCACATCAGCGCCCACGGGCTGACGCAGTACTTCGCGCCGCCGTGCCGGAATTGACGGCGGAACGACGAGCCGTCCTCCGGGACGACCCACTCGAAATACCGGAACGAGACGCGCTTTTCCTGCGAGATCGCCGCGTGCAGCGTGTCGATGCTGTAATAGACGCTCTCGTTCATCGTTTTGACGCGGTCTGCAACGTGCACCTGGCGGCGCAGCGCGCCGGCCTGCCAGCGGCTCTCAAGCTGCTCGAGCTTGCCGATGAGATCGCGCGACTTCTTCTCCGTCAGGAAGCGGGACGACTGCACCGCGTCGACGAGGAGCTTGAGCTCCGCGAGCTCAAACTCGCGCGCGCCGAGGAAGTATCCGGCGGGCTGCTCCTCCGTCTGGATGACGTCATAGCCGAGCTCGCGCAGCGTCTCGAGGTCGTCGTACACACTCTTGCGCTCCGCCGTGATGTCCTCGCGCTCAAGGGCGGCGAGAAGCTGACGCATCGTGACGGGATGCTGCTCGTCGCTCTCGGAGCGCAGAAAGCGCAGCAGGATGAACAGCTTGCGTTTCTGATTTTTCCCGCGCGGCACGGCTTACGCCTCCTCCCAGGGGGTAACGGCCCATTTCAGGCAGCCGTCCTCGCGGTTTTCAAAGACGCGGTAGCCTTCGAGAATCCGGTTGAGCGGGGCCTTGTGCGTGATGAGGAAGTCCGTGTTCAGCCTGCCGGACTCGATCAGGCGCATCAGGCGCGCGCAGTGGACGGCGTCGACGCCGCCCGTCTTGAAGATGAGGTTCTTCCCGTACATCGACGGCAGCGGGAAGCGCTGATCCTGCTCGTACATCGCGACGAGAGCGACAGCGGCGTTCGGGCGGGCGATTTTCCACGCCGCCTCAAAGCTGTCTGCTCCGCCGGCGGCCTCGACGACGCCGTCCGCCCCGCGGCCCTCTGTCAGCGCCTTTACGGCGATCTCGGCGTCCTCCGCGCGGGGATCGATCGCGTCGTCCGCAAGACCGAGGGCTTTCGCGCGGGCGAGACGCTGCGGATCGACGTCGAAGGCAATCACCTTCGACGCGCCGAACAGGCGGGCGCACGCCATCGCGCACAGGCCGACCGGCCCCGCCCCGATGACGGCCGCGCTGTCGCCCGGCGTGAGGGCGCAGAGCTCCGCGCCGAAGTACCCGCTCGAGAGGATGTCGCCGAGAAACAGGGCGTTCTCGTCCGTCACCGTGTCGGGGATGGGCGTCAGGCCGGTCGAAGCGAACGGCACACGGACGTACTCCGCCTGACAGCCGTCGATGCGGCAGCCGAGCTCCCAGCCGCCGCGCTCGCAGTTGTTGATGTACCCGCGGCGGCAGAACCAGCAGTCGCCGCAGAAGGTGATGCAGTTCGCCGCGACGCGGTCGCCGGGGCGCAGGCCGCGCACGGCGTCGCC
>CASFAA010000056.1 GCA_949292505.1 uncultured Oscillospiraceae bacterium | reverse complement strand
GCTCTTTCTCGCGCCGGAGCGGGAAATTCCCGCCGGCTGCAAAATCGTCGTGACGCGCGCCGGGGAGCCGGAGCGGAAGCTGACGTTCGCGAGAAGCGGCGAGCCCGCGTATTACGGCGACCATCAGGAAATCCTGCTCGAGCAGTTCAGGGGGTACGCGTGATGCGCTGGGGGAAATGTGAGTACAGTGAACTCAAAAAGCTGAGCGGCCAGCTCGACCGGCTGGCGCAGAGCGACCTTGACGCGCTCTGCCGCGCCGCGGCGGCGGAGCTGGCGGGGCAGCTGCTCGGGAAGGTGAAAAAGAGGACGCCGGTGGTGTACGGCGCTCTCCGGAACGCGTGGGCCGTGCTTCCCGTGGAGCGCTCCGGGGGCGTGTACACGGCGACGGTGCTCAATAATCTCGCGTATGTGTCCTATGTGGAGTACGGCCACCGCCAGCGCCCCGGGCGGTTTGTCCCCGGACGCTGGGAGGGAGACCGGTTCGTCTACGATCCAGAGGCCGAGGGCGGCATGGTGCTCAAAAAAGCCTGGGTGCCGGGGCGGCATATGCTGACAATCTCCGAGCAGGAGGTCGAGCGGCTCGCCCCGAAGCTCGTGGAGAGGCGGCTGTACCGGCTTTTGAAGGAGAGCTTCGATGTTTAACGGGATTCTTTCGGGCGCCGCGAAGGCGCTGCGCAGCGAATTCGGCGACTCGTACGAGGTCTATCAGAACGACGTCAGGCAGGGACTGCAGGAGCCCTGCTTTTTTCTTGCCGTCCTCAAGCTGGAGCGCATGCCGATGCTCGGGAACCGCTATGCCTGGACGGTGCCGCTCGACGTCCATTTCTTCCCCGAAACGCCGGGGAAGAACGACGCGCTCCTCCGCGCGGCGGAGCGGATGACAGAGGCGCTGGAGACCGTCACGCTGCCCGACGGCGGCGCTGTGCGGGGCCATTCCATGCGCTGTGAGACGGAGGACGGCGTGCTCCACGTCTTTGTGGAGTACCGCCTCTTTTTCCTTGCGAAGGAGGAGCGGGAGCCCGCGATGGAGTCCCTCGCCCTCAAAACCCTGAGTCCTGCGCCGCGCGGCGCAGAGGAGAGAAAGGACAGGTGAAAGCTATGGCTCTTGGCGGCGGCGCCTTTACGGCGCAGACGAAAATACTGCCCGGAACCTATATCAATTTCGTCTCGGTGGCCGCGGCAAGCTCCGCGCTTTCCGAGCGCGGCATTGCGGCCTTCCCGCTCGAGCTCCACTGGGGCCCCGAGCAGGAGGTCTTTACCGTCACGCAGGAGGAATTTCGGAAGTCGCCCGAGCGCTTCTTCGCGGCTCCCGGGACGGCGGCGGAGCTGCTGCCGGTGCGCGAGCTGTTCCGCCACGCGGGCAGCGTCCGTTTCTGGCGTCTCAACTCCGGCGGCGAGAAGGCGGCGTGCGCGTTTGCACAGGCGAAGTATTCCGGCGTGCGCGGCAACGATCTGAAAATCGCTGTCGCCGAGAGTGAGGCGGGCACGCCCGAGGCGAAGCGGTACGACGTCACGACGTATCTCGGCACGCAGGCGGTCGACGAGCAGAAGGCCGTCGCGGACGCCTCCGAGCTCGTCCCGAACGACTTCGTCTCCTTCCTGCCGGAGGCAGAGCTGCAGGCGACGGCCGCCGCCCCGCTGACGGGCGGCTCCGACGGCGCCGTGGAGGAGGACGCGTGGCAGGCCTTCCTCGACGGCATCGAGCCGTTTTCGTTTCACGCGCTGGGCTGCCTGAGCGCAGACGCGGCGGTGACGGAGCGGCTTGCAGCGTACTGCAGAGAGCAGCGCGACAAGGCCGGCAAGAAGTTTCAGGCGGTGCTGTTCCGCACGCTCGCGGACTGCGAGGGCGTCGTCAGCGTGAAGAACGGCCTTGCCGGAGACAGCGAAAATCCGGCGCTTGCCGCGTGGGCGACCGGCGTCGTCGCGGCCACGGCGGTGAACGCGTCCGCGACAAACCTCGCGTATGACGGCGAATGCGCGGTTGATACCCGCTATACGCAGAAGGAGCTTGAGCAGGCCATCACCGAGGGCTCCTGGGCGCTGCATCTCGTCGACGGGAAGCCCGCCGTCCTCGCGGACAGGAACACCTTCGTCTCCGCGGCGGCGGAGAAGTCCTCCGCGTTTTCCGACAACCAGACGATTCGCGTCATCGACCAGATTGCGAACGACATCGCCGTCGTGTTCCGCACGCGCTTCCTCGGCAGGGTGCCGAACGACGCCGCGGGCCGCGTGAGCCTGTGGAACGAGATTGTGAAGCATCACCGCGAGCTCGAGAGCCTGCGCGCGATTGAAGGCTTCTCGCCGGACGACGTCACCGTCGCGCCCGGGGAGACGAAGAAGGCCGTCGCCGTCTCGGATGCCGTGACCGTCGTCGGCGCGATGGAGCAGCTGTACATGACGGTGTACGTCCAGTAAGGGAGGGAAGACTGTGAAGAATGTCATGCGCGCGAGGGACACCGTGTCGGCCTCCCTCGCGGAGTGCTTCGTGACGATCGAGGGGAACCGGTACTGCTTCATGCAGGCCATCAACCTCGAGGCGAAGTTTGAAAAGACGAAGACGACCGTGCCGATTCTCGGCAAGACCGGCAAGGGCAACAAGGCCTCCGGCTGGAGCGGTACCGGCTCGGCGACGTTCCACTACAACACGTCGATTTTCCGCGAGCTGATGTACCGGTACAAGGAAACCGGCGAGGATGTCTACTTCGACATCCAGGTGACGAACGAGGATCCGACGTCCGCCGTCGGCCGCCAGACGGTGATTCTGCGCGACTGCAACATCGACGGCGGCACGCTCGCGAAGTTTGACGCGGACGCCGAGTACCTCGACGAGGAGATGAACTTCACGTTCGAGGATTTCGAGATCCCCGAGACGTTTACCGTCCTGACGGGGATGGTGTGAGAATCCGAAAATAATTTGTATGCGGGGAAAGGACGGATTACATGAGCCTCTCGGCATTCCTTAGTCAAAACGCTCTCAAGGTGGAAAATGTGAAGCTTGCGGTTTCCAAACGCTTCGTGGACGCCGACACAAAAAAGCCTGTGGAATGGGAAATCAAGGCGATTACCAGCACCGAGGACGAAGCCATTCGGAAGTCCTGCGCGAAGCGGGTTCCTGTTCCGGGCAAAAAGAACCAGTACCAGAAGGAAACCGACTATGATATGTACCTCGGTAAGCTGGCCGTGGCCTGTACGGTGTTCCCCAATCTGAACGATCAGGCGCTGCAGGACAGCTGGAAGGTGATGGGCGCCGAGGCGCTTCTGAAAACCATGCTGACGCCCGGAGAATATGCGGAATACCTGACCAGAGTGCAGGAGGTCTGCGGCTTTGACACGACGCTGCAGGACGAGGTGGACGAGGCAAAAAACTGATTGTGGGGGGCGACGCGGAGGCGAACATCGCGTATTACTGCCTGCACGAGCTCCATCTGCTGCCGTCGCAGCTGTTCGCCCTCGACAGACAGGAGCGCGCCTTCCTCATCGCGGCCATCGAGCTGCGCACGGAGCGCGAGGAGGAGGAGCGGCGGGAGCTCGAGCGCAGCCGCGCCGCGTCCCGTGCGGGCAAGAGGCGCACCCGATAGGGAAAGGAGGGGAGAAGCAAATTGGCAGCCATTCGGACGATGATCGCGCTGACGGACGGCGTGACGGGGCCGCTGCAGTCCATGCGCAGGGCGATGCGCACCGTCCTCGACAGCTTCGAGGCGATGCAGGGAGCCTCCGCAGGGGCGGTGGACGTCTCCTCCATCCGCAGGGCGCGGGAGGAGCTTGACCGCGCGGGCACAGCCTTCGACGGCATGGAGGAGAGCATCCGCAGCGCAGGCAGGCAGCAGGACTCCTTCAACGGGAAAATCACGGCGGGCGCCCGCGCGGCGGACGGGCTGTGGGGGAAGCTGAAGGCGGCGGCCGCCGCGCTGGGGCTGGCGTCCGGCGCCGGTAAGCTCATCTCCCTCTCCGACACCGCGGCGGGGACAAAGGCGCGTCTGCAGCTCATTGTGGACGACGGCGGCTCCCTCGGCGAGCTGGAGCAGAAAATCATGGCCTCCGCGCAGCGCGCGAGAGCGTACTACTTTGACACCGCGTCCGCCGTCGCGAGCATGGGGGCGAACGCAAAGGCCGCTTTTTCCGGCACGGACGAGATCATTGCCTTCATGGAGCAGATCAACAAGCAGTTCGCCATCGGCGGCGCGTCGGCACAGGGGCAGTCCGCCGCGATGCTGCAGCTCACGCAGGCGATGGCAGCGGGCGCGCTGCGCGGCGAGGAATTGAATTCCATTTTGGAAAACGCCCCCGGCATCGCGCGCGCCATTGAGAGCTATATGGGAATTGCGGAGGGTTCCATCAAGCAGTACGCGGAGCAGGGGCTCATTACGGCGCAGGTGGTCAAGAACGCGATGTTTGCCGCGGCGGACGAGACGAACGCGAAGTTCGAGAGGATGCCGAAAACGTGGGCGCAGCTCGGCACGCAGCTCAGGAACCGGGCTCTCACCATCTTCAATCCCCTTTTGCAGAAAATCAACGATCTCGCGAACAGCGAGCGGACGGAACAGTTCATGAAGGGCGTGGAGACAGCCATGCAGGCGGCGGCCAACGTGGCCGGCGCTGTGCTCAACGCGATGACGCGGATCTATGCGTTCGCGGCGGACAACTGGCCGCGGATAGCGCCCATCGTCTGGGTCGTTGTAACGGCGCTCGGCGCGTATTACGCCGCGGGGCTGATTGTCGCGGGCGTAAACGGCGCGATGGCGATCGCCGAGGGCGTGAAAGCCGCCGCGACGGCCATGAGCACAGGAGCGACCCTCGGAGCTACCGCGGCGCAGGACGGCCTGAACGCGTCTCTGCTGGCCTGCCCTCTCACCTGGATCATTGTGCTGATCATCGCCCTCGCCGCGGCATTCATGCTGCTCTGGGACAACTGCGAGGGCTTCCGCAATTTCTTCATCGATTCCACGAAGCAGAACGCGGAGGCGATCTTCTGGTTTTACAACAACGCGATTGTTCCCGTCTACAACGGATGGCTCAGCGCGCAGAAGAGCATGATACCGGGAATCGCCGGCTTCTGCAGCTCCGCAGTCAACCTCTATTATGACATGGCCGTCGGAATCGTCGGCAATGTTTCACAGGCGGTGGAGGCGCTTTCCGGGCTCGCCGGCGTCTACAACGCCATGGCTGAAGCGATGGGGCAGCCGCTGATCGACGTCGGGGCCATAAAGGGGAAGCTGACGGAGGCGTCGTCCTGGCTGGAATCGCAGAGATCCGGCGCACTCTCCGCCATCGAGCTTCACCGGCAGGCAATCGAGTCGGCGGAGCCGTGGGAGCCGCTCGATATGGACAAGGTGCGCGGCGCGCTGGATAAGTGGGGCGAGGAAGCGAGTGCGTTTCGCTTTTCCGGCCTGTTTGACGATCTGTGGCAGCAGGTGCAGGACGCCGCTGCCGCAGAGAGCGGGGAAGACCTCTCGCAGCAGTGGGACGAGCTGCTCCGGAACACGGAGGACACCGCGGGGAGTACCGCCGCCATGAGCGACGCGCTCGACCTCGCGGAGGAGGAGCTCGCGTATCTGCGCGACATCGCGGAGCGGGAGGCCGTCAACCGCTTCACGACGGCCTCCATCACCGTTGAGCAGCACAACACGAACTACGTCAGCCCCGACACGGATCTCGACGGCGTCATGGACGCCTGGGCGGGCGAGTTTGCTGCGCGGCTCGACATTTCCGGCGAGGGGGTGCACGCGTAATGGCGTATCAGATGTATCTCGACGGGGTGCTGCTGCCCGTCACGCCCTCGAAGGTCAAGCTGAAAATCCGCGGACAGAACAAGACGATGACGCTCATCAGCGGGGAGGAGATTGCCCTGCTCAAGGCGCCCGGCCTCACGGAGGTGACCTTCGACCTGCTCCTGCCGCAGAGCCGCTACCCGTTCAGCGCGTCCTCCAAAAGCGCCTCATATTACCTCTCCCTGCTCGAGCGCCTCAAGACGGAGCGCCGGTCGTTCCAATGGGTGCTCAGCCGGGAACGTCCCAACGGGGAACGGCTGTTGCACACGAACATGACGGTCAGCCTCGAGGAGTACGAACTCACGGACGACGCGTCCGAGGGCTTCGACCTGACCGTTTCGGTGAAGCTGCGCCAATACCGCCCGTTCGGAACGAAAACCGTGACGCTGCAGACTGATACGGGCGGCACGGTCTCCGCCTCGGTGGAGGAGCCCGCGCGCGAGACGTCCGGCGCGCCGTCGGCGAGGACGTATACCGTGAAGACGGGCGATTGTCTGTGGAACATCGCGAAATCGCTTTTGGGCAGCGGGTCGCGGTATACGGAGATCTATGAGCTGAACCGAGATAAAATCACAAATCCGAACCTGATCTATCCCGGTCAGGTGCTGACGCTGCCGTCGTAAAGGAGGGAGCGCGTTTGCAGCTGGAGCTGTTCATACAAAACGGCAGCGCGGTGTACTTTCCCGCGGCGGAGGAGGGCGTCACCCTCACGCTGGAACGCAAGGGCGTGCCCGGCAAGCTCAGCTTCACCGTCGTGCAGGACGAGGCGCTGCAGTTCTCCGAGGGGAACGCCGTGAAGCTGACCGTGGACGGGACGACCGTCTTTTACGGCTTCGTCTTCGGGAAGAAGCGAAAGGCCGGGACGCCTGCCGTCGAGGTGACGGCGTACGACCAGCTGCGCTATCTCAAGAACAAGGACACGGTCGTCGCGGAGGGGATCAAGGCCTCCGACCTGCTCCGGCGTCTGGCGGCCGACTTCCGGCTGCGCCTCGGCGAGGTCGAAGACACGGGCTATGTGCTTGAGACGTGCGTCGAGGAAAACGTGACGCTGTTTGATATGCTCCAGAACGCGCTCGACGAGACGCTGCTTCACACCGGACAGCTCTACTGCCTCTATGACGACGCCGGGGCGCTGACCCTGAAGAATATCAATTCCATGAAGCTCAATCTGCTGCTCGACGAGGAGACGGCGGAAAGCTACGACTATGAATCGGGAATCGATCGGGAGACGTACACGAAAATCAAGCTTGTCTACGACAATGAGGAGACGGGCAGGCGCGAGGCGTTTGTCGTGCAGAACGGGGAGAAGATGAACGCCTGGGGCGTGCTGCAGTACTTCGAGGAGGTGCAGACGTCCACCGGCGCCGCCGCGAAGGCGGAAGCCCTCATGAAGCTGTACGGCCAGCCCACGCGCAGCCTGACCGTGCGGGGAGCCGCCGGAGATCCGCGCGTGCGCGCCGGCTGCGCGGTGGCTGTCTCGCTGCGCTTTGACGACGTCACGCTCAACCGTTTTCTGCTCGCGGAGAAGGTCGTACATCATTTTGACGGAGGCGTGCACACGATGGATCTGACGCTGATTGGAGGGGAATTTATTGCCTAAAGAGGGAAACGCCGTCGAGCTGGTCAAGCGGGCGGCGGTGGAGGCCGTGGAGGCCGAAAAGCCGGTGCGGCTGCTGTTCGGGACGGTGGTCGGCGAGTCTCCCCTGAAAATACAGGCGGAGCAGGGAGCCGTCTACGAGGGGAAGATGCTCGTCCTCACACAGCGCGTGACGGCGTACGAGACGGAGGCGATCGTCAACGGGCAGACCGTCCGCGCCGCAGTCCGCGTAGCGCTCCGGACAGGCGAGCGCGTGCTGCTTGCCCGCGTGCAGA
>CASFAA010000055.1 GCA_949292505.1 uncultured Oscillospiraceae bacterium | reverse complement strand
AGCCCGCCGTATTTTGCGGAGCGAACGGCAATATACCATGCGCCCTCGTCGGAGCCGTCCGCCTTCTGGGAGACGAAGAACTTCTTGTCGTAGTGCTTCGACTGGTGATCGACGGCCTTATACTTGCCAATGGCCTCCGCGTCCTTGCAGTCAAAGGAGATCACGCGCTTGCGGCGCTGGCGGTTGACAATACGGTCAACGGTCAAATCGCCGTTCGTCACGCTGTACTCAAACTCGAGATTGCGCGACGTAAACAGCCAGTACCCGCCGTAGCCGGCGGCGATGATCACAAGAAAGCCGAACATCGGGATCACAAACAGACCGAGAAAAACAACCACGAGGAATGCGAGAGACAGCCCCACAAAAATGAGGTAGTCCGTCCCGCTGTGCTTGCGCTGGATGATTTGCTCCACAAAAACGTCCTGATTCATAGCTTGCCGAATCCTCCGTGAAATAAAGTGAACGGGTATAACGCCGTAGTGTGCTTATTGTAGCACATTACTCCCCGTATTACAATTATTTTCTGATAAATTCACAGTTTGTTCCCTCTCTGCGGCATATTTGCACAAGGGTTTGCGGCAGTCTGCGGCGCAGCTGTGTTCATAGAACGCCTCTCAGCGATCCAGACGCAGAACAAAGGCCGTTTTCTCCTCGCTGTCAAACCCCGCTTTCCGGTAAAAACGCAGCGTGCTTTCCTGCCTGGAACCGGTCATAAGCATCACTTTGTAGCAGCCGGCAGCTGCGGCAAGCGCTCCGGCACGGGCGAGGCACTGCGAAGCAAACCCTTTTCCCCTGCAATCCGTTCGGGTCACTACGTTTTCTATCAATGCGTACGGTCTTACGCCGCGCGTCAGATTCGGAATGATCACGCAATCGCAGGAGGAAACCAGTTCCCCATCCCTTTCATAAACCAGCAGATGACGGTTTTCATCCCGAAGAATGGCTTCCCAGACCTGACGAAGAAAAACGGAATCTTCAGGCACAGCCGTCTCATGCAGGCTCAAATACAGATTCAGCAGAGCTGGAAGATCCTCTCTGCCCGCTTCCCTAACCATATGCATTCTTCCCCGTCCGCACTGCCTTTTACTCCCTTCCGTTCCAGCAGTAGGTGCAGAGCTTGCACGGCTCGATGCCAACGGAGTCAATGAGGTCGTCGAGACGCTGGAACTGCAGGCTTGTGAAGTTCTGGTACTCGCGGATCTTGTCCACCATCTTTTTATAGCACGGGCTGTCGGGGTCGGTGTACGGCTTAACGCCCTCGCCCGCCGTCGGACGGCCCTCGAGGTCGTTGATCACACGGCGGCCGAAAAGCTCCATGTCGGAGTTCGATCGCGAGAAGTTGAGGTATTTGCAGCCGTAGAGGATCGGCGGGCAGGCCGGGCGGACATGGACAGCCTTCGCGCCGCTGTGATAAAGGAACTCGGTTGTCTCGCGCAGCTGCGTGCCGCGGACGATGGAGTCGTCGATCAGAAGCAGGCTCTTGTCGCGGATGAACGCCTCGACGGGAATCAGCTTCATGCGGGCGATGAGGTCGCGCTGCGCCTGGCGCGGCGGCATGAAGGAGCGCGGCCAGGTAGGCGTGTACTTGATGAACGGGCGGCCGAACGGAATGCCGGAACGGTTGGAATAGCCGATGGCGTGCGCCGTGCCGGAATCCGGGACGCCGGCGACGAGGTCGCAGTCGGCATGGTCGCGCTCGGCAAGCTTCGCGCCGCACTTGTAGCGCATTTCCTCGACGTTGACGCCCTCATAGGACGAAGTTGGGTAGCCGTAATACACCCAGAGGAAGGTGCAGATCTTCATTTCCTTTCTCGGCTTGACGAGGCGCTCGACGCCTCTCGGCGTCACCCGGACGATCTCTCCCGGCCCGAGCTCGGCGAAATGGCTGTAGCCAAGGTTGACGTAGGCGAAATCCTCGAAGGAAACGCAGTACGCGCCGTCCTTCCTGCCGATGGCAAGCGGCGTTCTGCCCCACCTGTCGCGGGAGGCGTAGATGCCGTCCTTCGTCAGGATCAGGACGGACATGGAGCCGTCGACGCGCTCCTGCATATACTGAAGGCCCTCCTCGATCGAGTCCTTCTGGCTGATGAGAGCCGCCATAAGCTCGGACGTGTTGATTCGGCTGCCGCTCATCTCGAGGAAGTGCGTACAGCCGTTCTCATAGACGGACTGGACAAGCTCGTCGGCATTGTTGACCTTGCCGACGGTCGTAATGGCAAAACTGCCGAGATGAGACTGGACGAGCAGCGGCTGGGGGTCGCTGTCGGAAATGCAGCCGATGCCGAGATTTCCCTCGAGCTCCTCGACGTCCCGCTCAAATTTCGTGCGGAAGGGAGAATTCTCAATGTTGTGAATCGCGCGGGAAAAGCCGTCCGGCCCGTATACGGCCATGCCGCCGCGCTTCGTTCCCAGATGGGAATGGTAATCCGTCCCGAAGAAGAGATCCAGAACGCAGCTCGATTCCGATGCTACTCCAAAAAAACCGCCCATGCAATCATTACCTCCGTTTTGCCGGCTCATACAGCTTTCGGAACCGGCTGAGCTTTCCTGTGCGGGGCTGGCTGTCCCGCACCATAACTGCATTATTATATCATAGTCTGGCAGGATTTTGTCACATTGCGCCTCCAAAAATTTATCAGAAATTATCAGAGTCATTTTTCAGAAATCTGTTGTCTTTGCGCTTTGAGGCCCGATTTCCCGCTTTTTTGAGGAAAATTGCGCTCTTTCCGTTGATGCCGATTGAAATCTCCTGTATACTGAAAAGAAACGTCCTGGAAGGCTCCCGCCTTTTGGAGACGCCCCCATTTGGGGAAACAACAATATCAGGGGAGAATGGAATATGAAAAAGGAAAACCCATGGGCGCTGCTGCCCATCGTCGTCTTTCTGGCCGTCTTCATCGGCTGCGGCATCCTGTTCGGGGATTTTTACGCGATGCCGGCTATCGTCGGCTTCCTGATTGCGCTCGTCGTCGCCTTCCTGCAGAATCCGAAGCGCAGCTTCGCAGACAAGCTCACGAGCGTGACGAAAAACATGGGCGACGAGAACGTGATGATCATGTGCCTCGTCTTCGTCCTCGCGGGCGCGTTCTCCGGCGCGGTGAAGGCGGCAGGCGGCGTCGACAGCACGGTGAACTTCGGCCTCTCCATTCTGCCGCCGCAGATTGCCGTGGCGGGCCTCTTTCTCATCGGCTGCTTCATCTCCACAGCGATGGGCACCTCTGTCGGCACGATCGTCGCGCTTGCGCCGATCGCCGTCGGCATCAGCGAGAAGACGGGCATCGCGGGCGCGCTGTGCATGGGCGCCGTCGTGAGCGGCGCGATGTTCGGCGACAATCTCTCGATGATTTCCGACACGACCATCGCCGCGACGCGCACACAGGGCTGCGAGATGAAGGATAAATTTCGCGAGAACATCCGCATTGTTATCCCCGCGGCCATTCTCTCCCTGATTCTGTTCCTCGTGTTTTCCGGCGGCGAATACCGCGTGTCGGGCGATCTCTCCTACAACCTGTGGCAGGTGCTTCCCTACCTCGTTGTGCTCGTCGGCGCGCTGGCGGGAATGAACGTGTTTCTCGTGCTCGTCCTCGGTACAGTCCTTTCCATCGTGATCGGCGTGGCCACGGGCTCCATTGCGCCGCAGGACATCTTCACCGTCGTCGCCCAGGGGCCGGACGGGGAGAGCGGCGTCATGAGTATGTATGACATTACCGTCATCTCGATTGTGGTGGCCGGCGTCATCGGGCTGGTAAAAGCAAATGGCGGCATCGACTTTGTGCTCGGGGCGATCAAGCGGCACGTCCGCTCCCCGAAGGGCGCGCAGATTGGCATCGCGGCGCTGAGCTCGCTCGTCGACATTTCCACGGCGAACAATACGATTGCGATTGTGATGTCCGGCCCAATCGCGAAGGAGATCTCAGAGGAATACGGGATTCCGCCGCGCCGTACGGCGGCCCTGCTCGACATTTTCACCTCCGTGTGGCAGGGGATCATCCCCTACGGCGCGCAGCTGCTCGCGGCGGCCACCGCCCTTTCCGTGACGCCCCTGCATCTGCTGCCGTATCTGTTCTATCCGATTCTGATGGGGGTTTCGGCGCTTGGATTTATCCTCTTTGGGAAAACGCCGGCCGCGAAGGCAAAATCGGATATAAGCTGACTCATTGTGGATAAGCAGCTTGATCGAAAAAGGAGCCGGGGCTGCGGCAGCGCAAGCCCGGCTCCTTTTTCGATCAATGAAACCCATTTCCGGCAGAGAACAACTCCCGGCCCCTGCCCAGTCCGCTGCAATCACTGCGGTACGCTCGCTTTTCGTTCACGGCGCCGGAGGGAACGGCAGCTCCATCTCGTTCTCCATGGGGAGAAAGCCGAACCGCTCATAGAGCGGGCGTCCCATAGCGGTCGCCTCTAGGGAGATGACCGTAACATTTCTCTCCCTGCACGCCTCCACCAGCAGCTCCAGCACATGGCGTGCGATGCCGCGCCTCCGGTAAGCGGGAGCCGTGTAGAGATTCATGAGGTATGCCTTCTTCCCGCTGGGATTGCAGCAGGTCGGCATGACCTCAAAGAAGGTGACGCCGCCCGTCCCAACGACCTGCTCGCCGTCCAGCACAAGCAGGGCGGCGTGCGTCCCTTCTGCGAGCGCGCGCCGGTAATACGCGCGGGACTGCCGCTCCACCTCGCTCAGGTCGGCAGCGTCGGGCAGGCCGTTGGCGGCCCGCAGCGTCTCCACCCGCGTGCGCGTCAGGATGTCAAGCTCCACGTCCGACGCCCAGTGATATAGAAGCTCCATGTTCCCCTCCCGCAGACTCACACCTGCGCAATCGCGCCGGTCAGCTCGAGATACTCGTCGTACGTGCAGGAGCGATCAAAGCGGCAGCCGCCCTCTCCGAGCTCGATGATGCGGTTCGCGATGGTCTGGACGAACTGGTGATCGTGCGACGCGAACAGGACGACGCCCTTGAACTCCGCGACGCCGTTGTTGACCGCGGTGATGGACTCGAGGTCGAGGTGGTTCGTCGGCTGGTCGAGCAGGAGCACGTTCGAGCCGTAGAGCATCATGCGCGAGAGCATACAGCGCACCTTCTCGCCGCCGGAGAGCACCTTGACAGGCTTGTAGACCTCGTCACCGCTGAAAAGCATCTTGCCGAGGAAGCCCCTCAGATACGTCTCGGTCGTGTCCTTCGCGGAATACTGGCCGATCCACTCGAGGATCGAGAGCTCGCAGCCGTTAAAGTACGCGGAGTTGTCCTGCGGGAAATACGACTGCGAGGTGGACACGCCCCAGCGGAACGTTCCCTCGTCCGGCTCGAGCTCCCCAGCGAGAATCTTGAACAGGGTTGTGTTCGCCAGCTCGTTCCCGACGAAGGCGATCTTGTCGCCGCGGTTGACGCGGAAGCTCACCCTGTCGAGCACCTTCACGCCGTCGACGGTTTTCGAGAGGTTCTCGACGGTCAGAATTTCCTTGCCGGGTTCGCGGTCCATGGTGAAGCCGACATACGGATAGCGGCGGCTCGAGGCGGGCATCTCCTCGACGGTGATCTTGTCGAGGAGGCGCTTGCGCGAGGTGGCCTGCTTCGATTTGCTCCGGTTCGCGGAGAAGCGCTGAATGAAGCTCTGCAGCTCCTTGATCTTCTCCTCAGCCTTGCGGTTCTGATCGCGGATCATGCGCTGGATAAGCTGACTCGACTCATACCAGAAATCGTAGTTGCCGACGTAGAGCTTGATCTTGTTGTAATCGATGTCGACGATGTGGGTGCAGACGTTGTTGAGGAAGTGGCGGTCATGCGAGACGACGATGACCGTGCCGGGGAACTCGGCGAGCCAGTCCTCGAGCCAGTTGATGGAGCGGACGTCGAGGTCGTTCGTCGGCTCGTCGAGAAGGTTGATGTCGGGATGACCGAACAGGGGGCGGGCAAGCAGCACGTTGACCTTCTCCGCGCCCGTGAGGGACGACATGACAGAATAGAGCGCCATATTGTCGATGCCGAGGCCCTGCAGGAGGCGGCCGGCTTCCGTCTCGGCCTCCCAGCCGTTGAGCTCGGCGAACTCGGCCTCAAGCTCGGCGGCGCGGTCGCCGTCCTCGTCGGAGAAGTCCTCCTTGGCGTAGAGGGCGTCCTTCTCCTTGAGCACCTCGTAAAGGCGCGGGTTGCCCATCAGGATAGTCTCGAAGACGGTATAGTCGTCGTAGGCGTGATGGTCCTGCTTGAGGACGGACATCCGAAGCTTCGGATCGATGCTGACCGAGCCGCTGGTCGGCTCAAGCTCGCCGGAGAGGATGCGCAGGAAGGTCGACTTGCCCGCCCCGTTCGCGCCGATGACGCCGTAGCAGTTGCCCTCGGTGAACAGCAGGTCGGCATGGGAAAACAGCGCCTGGCCGCTGAAGCTCAGGCTCAGATCGGATACGGTAATCATGAGGATATTTCTCCTTTGCGGAAGTTCAGTGTTGCGGGAGACGCCCTTGCGCAGGCGGCTCCTGTTTTGTATTATATCATGCGAACGCCCTTTCTGAACAGGCGGCAAAGTGACAGGCTTTCTTGCGGCGGAGCGAGGAAAATGGTATAATCGGCGAAGAAGAACACGGGAGGGAAAACGCAATGGAGGAAAAGAGACTCGCACAGCAGATGAAGTTCATCACCGAGGTGGACCGCATGAAAAGCGTCTACCGGCGGACGCTCCTCGCCGACCGCTCGCGGCGCGAGACGGACGCGGAGCATTCCTGGCACTTTGCGCTCATGGCACTGCTGCTCGCCGAATACGCCGAGCCGGGCGTCGACGTCAGCCGTGTGATCCGCATGGCGCTCGTCCACGACCTTGTGGAGATCTACGCCGGGGACACGTTCGCGTACGACGGCGAGGGCAAGAAGACGCAGCGCGCCCGCGAGGAGCAGGCCGCGGACAAGCTCTTTGCCCTGCTTCCCCCGGATCAGGGGCAGGAGCTGCGCGCGCTCTGGGAGGAATTCGACGCGAGGGAGACGCCGGACGCGCGCTTCGCCGCCGCCGTCGACCGCATCCAGCCCTTCCTCAACAACTGCCTGACGGAGGGGCACACCTGGAAGGAGGGCAATGTGACGAGCGATCAGGTACGCGAGCGCCTCGAAGTCACGAAGGAGGCCGCGCCCGCGCTCTGGCCGCTCGTCGACTCGCTGATCCGCGAGAGCGTGGAGAAGGGGTATCTGAAAGCGGGAAAAAAGGACGTACGCTGACTGTCCGCCGCCGTGAAAAAAGCGCAGGCTCATGTGAGCCTACGCTTTTTCATTCATGTACCAACGGTCACGCCTTCAGCTTGTCCGCCTGATTCTTCGGCTCCTTCGTGAAGAAGAGCGAGATCACGACGCCGGCGGCGAGAGTACAGATTGCAGCGACGCCCTGCGGCGTCGCGAAAGCAAAGCCCGCCTTCTGGAACAGGGAGAACAGCGAGCCGAGGACGAGGCCAAGAATGCCGAAGTACGTCGCCTGCGGGAAGCGGCGGAGGAAGAAGTCCACCAGCTTCGCGCCAAACAGGATGCCGACCAGCGCGCCGAGGCCGACCGGAATCAGCACCGGAATATTCAGCGTGCTGACCGCCTTGATGACGGAGTCATAAACGCCGAAGATAACCATCATCATCGAGCCGCTGATGCCGGGGAGAATCATGCAGACCGCGGCGATAATGCCGCAGAAGAAGAAGCGGATCGCCGTCGGGACATCCATTTCGGTGATCAGCCCGGCAGATTCGGCGGATTCCCCGGGCAGGAAGGCGAGCGCCGCCATCACGCCGAGCATGACGACAAACGGCCAGAACGACGAGACACGGAAGCCGCCGTCGAGCGAACGGCGCAGGAGCATCGGCACAAGGCCGACAATCAGGCCGACAAAGAAGTAGTTGACGGCCATCGGGAAGTTCTCGAGCAGATAGGTGATGACATGGCTGAAGCCGAACAGGCCGAGCCCCATGCCGAGCACAATCGGAATCAGAAACAGGATGCTTTTTTTGAACTCCTTCCGCAGCTTGCTGATCGAGCCAATCAGCTCGTCGTAGATTTTGAGCAGCACCGCGACGGTGCCGCCTGAGACGCCGGGAATCGCCTCCGCAATGCCGATGCAGGCGCCGCAAATCAGATTTTTCAGAAAATTCATGGTTGCCAAGTTCCTTTCTGTTGTTCTCCTCAGATCACGGCTTCCTCGCTCTGCGGGCTGATCAGGCGGGCAAAGCGGTCGAAGTTCTCCGAGGCGTTGAAATTCTCCTCCCACAAGCGGCGGCTGGCGGCGCGCATGGCGGCGCGCTCCTCCGGCTTCTGCCGAATGAGGCGGCGCAGCAGCGCGGCGAGCTCCTCGGGCTGAAAATCCGCGTCGAGGAGGAAGCCCGTCTCGCCGCGGCGGACGATCTCGGAGGTGCCTCCGACGTCGGTCGCGATGATCGGGATGCCGAACGAGGCGGCCTCCATGATGGAGACGGGAAGCCCCTCGGAGCTGCTCGTGTTGACGAACCAGTCGACGGGGTATTTCCGGTAGTATTTCATCAGATCCTCGTTCTTCACGGAGCCGGGGAAGTCCGTCTTCATGAACTTGAGGTGCTCCGCCGCGTATGTCTTGAGGCTCTCGAGCTGGTCGCCGCCGCCGAAGTGCACCCAGTGCAGCTTCCGCTTCTCGCCGGAGAGCAGGGCAAGCGACTGCGCGAGCAGCTCCACGCGCTTGACCGGCGCGATGTGGGCGCAGCTCACAAGCTCGAACGTCTCTCCCCCGCCCGCCGGGCCGAGGCCGTAGTCGCGCGTGCCGAGGTAAGCGGTGTGCACCTTGCGCGCGTACGGCGGATAGTGCTCGGCGAGGAAGGCCGTGCCGTCCTCGGAGCAGGGATAGACGGCGTCGAGGCGCTCGAGCAGATAGCGGCGCAGCGGCAGATAATTGACCGAGCCGGCGGAAGGATAGAGGTCGTACCGGTGCGCGCGGCTGACGACCTTCTTCACGGGATTTTTGCAGTCTTCGGCAAGCCAGAGCGCGGCGAGCGCCACATCGTACAGCCAGAAGCTGTAGAAGGTCACGCCGTCGTACTCTGTGAGGTCATACTTGCGCAGGAGACGGGCGCATTCGCGGTAAACCGCCTTCGCCTTCGCGATAAAATAGACCAGAAACGCGCGCCGCTTGAGACTGCCGCGCACCTCGTTGTGCTCGGCGTCGTCGACGAGGCCGCCGCAGGAGCCGAACGGAAACAGCGACAGGCCGTTGACGGGCAATCCCTTCTGGACGGCGCGGGCAGCGATCGGGTGAACCGACACGTTGTCCGGCGTGGCGCGCGTCTGCATCTCGTCCGTCACGCTCGTCGCGAGAATGATAATTCGTTCAAAATGACCGGCAAGGCGCGGGAGCTCGTCCTCGATGAACTCCTCTCCCTTTCCGTACGGGTAAGTCTTCGTCAACAAAACCAGACAGTTCCCCAAAGCAAACCCTTCCTTTCTGATGGAGTCTTCATGCGTCCGAGGGCAGCAGCCCCCGCGTCAGATCCCGGACGACCTCCGAGGCGAGGATCAGACCGGCCACGGAGGGAACGAAGGCGAGGCTGCCCGGCGTCTCGCGCTTCGCGCTGTCCTCCGCCGCGCCTGGGACGTCCTCGCGCTTCGCGGGCTCCTCGCGGGAATAGACCACCTTCAGGCGGGGGACGCCGCGCTTTTTGAGCTCGCGCCGCATGACGCGGCACAGCGGGCAGACGGAGGTATCGTAGATGTCGGCCACCTCAAAGCGGGTGGGGTCGAGCTTGTTGCCCGCGCCCATCGCGCTGATGACGGGAATCGAGAGCTCCTGCCCGAGCTGGGCGAGACGGAGCTTCGCGGAGACGGTGTCGATCGCGTCGACAATGTAATCGCAGCCGCAAAGAAAATCCGCAGGCGTATCCGGCAGGAAAAAAACGGGCTGCTCCTCGACCCGCACATTCGGATTGACGAGCAGCATATGCTCGCGCATGACCTCGGTCTTGAGGCGGCCAATCGCCGCGTGGTCGGCGATGAGCTGGCGGTTCAGGTTCGTCAGGCTGACGCGGTCGGCGTCAATCAGCACAAAGGCGCCGATCCCGGTGCGCACGAGGGCGTCCGCCGCGTGCCCGCCGACGCCGCCGAGGCCGAACACGGCGACCTTCGCGCGGGAAAGCCGATCCATGGCGGCGGAGCCGAGAAGGAGCCGGGAGCGGGAGAATTCGTCGAGCATGGCGCGCCTCCTCACCGCAGGACGGCGGCGACCGTCTGGAACAGGATTTTGATGTCGCCCCAGACGGAAATGTGCCCGAGATAGTCAAGATTGAGCTTCATCTTCGGCGGAAGCACCTCCTCGATGTACGTCCGTTCCGGGTCGCTGCTGTTTTCGAGGAGCCTGTCCTCGTCCTTAAACGCGATGCTCGACGGCGCGGTAATGCCGGGACGCACGAGGAGCGTGGCCATATATTCCGGCCGGTACGCTTCAACGTACCGGCGCACCTCGGGACGCGGGCCGACGAGGCTCATCGAGCCCGAGAGGACGTTGAGCAGCTGGGAGAACTCGTCGAGGCGGCACTTGCGGATGAAGCGGCCGACGCGCGTGATGCGCGGATCCCGGCCGACCGTCAGCGAGAGGCCGATCTTGTCGGCGTTCTGCACCATCGTGCGGAATTTGAAGATGCGAAAATCCCTGTCGTACCTCCCGACGCGCACCTGACGGTAAAAGACGGGGCCGCGCGAGTCGAGCTTGATGGCAAGTGCCAGCAGGAGAAAGAACGGCGAGGTCACAATGAGGATGACGAGCGAGGCGAAAATGTCAAAGACGCGCTTGGCGGAGAGAGAAACTCTCCTTCTGCCGAGCTTTTCGGCCCAGGCAAGCGTCTCGGGATTCTGCATGGACTGGGGCAAATCTTGAGCCTTCATGTCTTCGGTGTTCCCTTCCTTTTCCTGATCATACCCCCGCGCCAAAGGCGGCGGAAAGATTTACCGCCATTATAGCATAGAAGACGGACTTCGACAAATCTTTTTTGGAATGCCTCTTCCCGCTCTTTCCGCCTCCGGACCGTTTCGCGTTTTTTACAAAAAACGCTCCGGGCAGGCAGAGAATTCCGCGCGATTGCCTTTACTTTTTTGTTTCTTTCCTCTATACTAAAATAAATATGGAAATCCGTCAATCTCAACTCTCAAGGAGGACGTTGGTATGTATTATCTTGGCATCGATCTGGGCGGCACGAACATCGCCGTCGGCATTGTCGACGAGTCGTATCAGATCATCGCGCGCGCGAAGCGCAAGACAAGAATCCCGTGCGACGAGGGCCTGATCGACGATCTGGCCGCAGCTGCGCAGGAAGCCGCCGAGGCCGCGGGAATCACGCTCGAGGACGTACCGTGGATCGGCATCGGCTGCCCCGGCTCCGTGAACCGCGACACCGGCATCGTCGAGTACGCGAACAACCTGTATCTGGAGAATTTCCCGTTGTGCGAGCTGCTCGAAAAGAAGACGGGCCGCCCCGTGCTCGCGGAGAACGACGCCAACGCGGCGGCGTACGGCGAATATAAGGCCGGCGCGCTCAAGGGCGCTGACAACGGTATCGCCATCACGCTCGGCACGGGCGTCGGCGGCGGCATCATCATCCACGGCAAGGTGTACTCCGGCTCGAACTTCGCGGGCGGCGAGCTCGGCCATATGGTCATCGTCTATGACGGCGCGGACTGCACCTGCGGCAGAAAGGGCTGCTGGGAGACGTACTCCTCCGCGACGGCGCTCATCCGCATGACGCGCGAGGCGATGGCCGGTCATGCCGACAAGAGAGATACCCCCATCTGGCAGCTGACAAACGGCAGCTTCGACGCGGTCGGCGGCCGCACGGCGTTTGACGCGATGCGCGCCGGAGACGCGCTCGGCAAGGCCGTCGTGGACAAGTACATCGCGTACCTGGCCTGCGGCGTCGCGAACTGCATCAACATTTTCCAGCCTGATATTCTCTGCATCGGCGGCGGCATCAGCAACGAGGGTGAAACTCTCCTCGCCCCGCTGCGCGAGCTCGTCGCGAAGGAGACGTACAACAGCAGAAACGGGAAGCAGACGCTTGTCTGCCGCGCACAGCTCGGAAACGACGCGGGCATCATCGGCGCGGCTCTGCTGGGCGAATAAAAATGATTCAGGAGGATGATTGTGTTATGAGCATCAAAAAATCTCCCTTTGGCGTCATGCCGGACGGAACGGCCGTTGACCTCTACACCCTGGAAAACGGCTGCGGCCTCAGCGTTGAGCTGATGGCGCTCGGCTGCCGCATTGTCCGCCTCTCTGTGCCCGACCGCGACGGGAAGGCCGTGAACGTCGTGCTCGGGTACGACACGCTCGACGAGTACGTCAAGAACCGCGACTATCAGGGCACGGCTGTCGGCCGGTACGCGAACCGCATCGGCGGGGCGAGCTTCTCCATCGACGGCAAGACATACACCCTCGCGAAGAACGACGGGAACAACTCCCTGCACGGCGGCCCGACGGGCTTTGCGCACCGCGTGTGGGACGTGAAGGAGGCTGTCGAGACCGAGGACGGCCCGAAGCTCGTCTTCTCGTATCTCAGCCGCGACGGCGAGGAGGGCTTCCCGGGCAACCTGACGGTTGAGGTCGCCTACACGCTCACGAAGGACAACGCGCTGCGCATCGCCTACAGCGCCGAGACAGACGCGCCGACGGTCGTCAATCTGACGAACCACGCGTTCTTCAACCTGACGGGCGACGCCTCCCGCTCTATTTTCTCCCACGAGCTGCAGATTCATGCGGACAAGATTACCGCCGTCAGCGAGGATCTCATTCCGAACGGCGAGTACATTCCCGTCGCCGGGACGCCGTACGACTTCAATGAGCCGAAGACGATCGGCCGCGACGCCGGCGCCGACGACGCGATGCTCAAGCTCTGCGGCGGCTACGACCACAACTTTGTCGTCAGGGGCGAGGGCTTCCGGAAGGTCGCCGAGGCGTACGAGCCCGAGAGCGGCCGCGTGATGGAGACGTACACCGATCTGCCCGGTATGCAGCTCTACACGGCGAACGGCCTGAGCGGCGTCGGTCACGGCGGCGTTCCGTTTGTCAGCCATGGCGCGTTCTGCCTCGAGACGCAGTTCTTCCCGGATTCTCCGAACCACCCCGAATTTCCGTTCTCGGTGCTGCGCCCGGGCGAGAAATTTGAAACGGTCACGGCCTACCGTTTCCTC
This sequence comes from uncultured Oscillospiraceae bacterium, assembly GCA_949292505.1. Classification (GTDB taxonomy): domain Bacteria; phylum Bacillota; class Clostridia; order Oscillospirales; family Acutalibacteraceae; genus Caccousia. The sequence continues at coordinate 11,341 of CASFAA010000055.1, read as the reverse complement.
ACCAGATAAATCACCGCATTCCTCCGGGGAGCCCGCGAAACGGGCTCCCCTTTTTGCTGCGGGAAAAAAGGGGCTTGGGAAACCGCGCGGATTGTGTTACAATAAGGGCGCACTATTCTGACTCCCGGGAGGGAAATGATTTGAATGAAAGAATTCTGGTTGTCGACGACGAGGCGTCGATCGCCGATCTGGTGGAGGTCTATCTGAAAAACGAGGGGTATCAGGTCACGAAGCTGTACAACGGCGCGGACGCTCTCGCGTCGGTGCGCAGCGACCCGCCGGATCTCGCCATTCTCGACGTGATGCTGCCGGATCTCGACGGCTTCTCGCTCTGCCGGGAAATCCGCCGGCAGTTTTTCTTCCCCATCCTGATGCTCACGGCGAAGGTGGAGGACATGGACAAGATCACCGGCCTGACGCTCGGCGCGGACGACTATATCACAAAGCCGTTCAACCCGCTCGAGCTCGTCGCGCGGGTAAAGACGCAGCTGCGCCGCTTCACGCGGTACAACAGCGCGGAGCCAGCTCAGCGGCAGGCGGAGGAATTCGAGCTGCGCGGCCTGTGCATCTCGAAGACGACCCACAAGTGCACGCTCTACGGCGAGGAGCTGAACCTGACGCCGATCGAGTTCTCGATCCTGTGGTACCTGTGCGAGCGCCGCGGGACGGTCGTCTCGAGCGAGGAGCTGTTTGAGGCTGTGTGGGGCGAGAAATTCATGGACAGCAACAACACGGTGATGACGCACATCGCCCGCCTACGCGAGAAGATGCACGAGCCGAGCCGCAGGCCGAAATTTGTCAAGACTGTCTGGGGGGTGGGGTATACCGTTGAATAAGAAAACCATTGGACGCGAGGGCGGAAGGGCGTTCTCGCGCCAGATCCTGTTCCAGTATCTGCTGTGCCTGCTCGGCTACTGCGTCGCCCTGCCGGTCATCTGTTTCCTTGGGGTCGTCGTCGTGTCGTCCCGCACCTGGTACGGCACGGAGCTGATCTATCCCTTCCTCGATTGGGTGCGCAATTACTTCATGCTCCTGTTTGTCGTCGCGCTGTGCGCGGGAGTGCTCGTCATCACAATTTACTTCATCCGAAAGCCGCTGCGCTACGTTGAGACGCTTGTCGCGGCGTCGCAGCAGCTCGCGCGGGAGCCGAACCGCCCCATCGAGCTGCCGGAGCTGCTCGCCCCCGTCGCAGACCGGCTCAACGCGGCGCGGCAGGAGCTGCTGCGCAGCGAGGCCGCCGCCCGCGAGGCGGAGCAGCGGAAAAACGATCTCATCGTCTACCTTGCGCACGACCTCAAAACGCCGCTGACAAGCGTCATCGGCTACCTGACGCTCCTGCGCGACGAGCCGCAGATCTCCCCCGAGCTGCGCGCCCGGTACACGGGCGTCGCCCTCGACAAGGCCGAACGGCTCGAGGATCTCATCAACGAATTCTTTGAGATCACGCGCTTCAACCTCTCGCATCTCTCGCTTGAGCTCACGACGATCGACCTCACGCGGATGCTCGAGCAGACGTGCAGCGAGTTTGAGCCCGCCTTCGCCGAGAAGGGGCTGACCGTCTCGCTCTCCCTGCCGCCGCGCCTGGAGTGCGAGTGTGATCCGAATAAGCTCGCGCGCATCTTTGACAACCTCCTGCGCAACGCGAACTTCTACAGCTTCCCGAACACGCAGATCCGCGTCTCCGGAGAGGAAACGCAGGGACTCGTCACACTGCGCTTCGAGAACAGCGGCCCGACCATTCCGCGCGAAAAACTCGACCGCATCTTTGAGCAATTCTTCCGCCTTGACTCCTCGCGCTCGACCGGCAGCGGCGGCGCAGGACTCGGCCTTGCGATTGCGAGAGAGATTGTCCGCCTGCATCACGGCTCTATCTGCGCGGCGAGCGAGGACAACCACATTTTGTTCACCGTCACCCTGCCGCTGCGGCAGTCCGCTCCGCCTCCTCAAGCTCCGGGGATTGTAAGAAATTCGTAGGATTTCTTCGCGAAAATCACAAGATCTCCTTGAGAAAAGAGAGAAAAACAAGCCGTCTGTTTTTGCTACGATCAATGTGGCAAAAAACAGACGGTTTTCTTTTGCAAGGAGGAAGTCAGAATGAACACAAATCAAATTGCCGTCTTCTTCGGCGGCTGTTCGACGGAGCACGAGGTCTCGCTGCAGTCCGCGCAGGCGGTGCTCAAAGCCATTGACAGAACAAAGTACAGCCCGCTGGCGGTGGGAATCACAAGAAAGGGCGCATGGCGGTATTTCCCCGGCAGCCCGGACGAGCTTCCGGACGGCTCGTGGGAGCAAAACCCCGGCTGCGTCCCCTGCCTCCTCTCCCCCGACCGGACGGCTCCCGGGCTGCTGCTCTGCGGGGAAACGCCCCGGCTGCTGCCGCTCCTGGCGGCGTTCCCCGTCCTGCACGGCAAAAACGGCGAGGACGGCACGCTGCAGGGCCTGCTCGAGCTGGCGGGGATTCCCGTCGTCGGCTGCGGCACGCTCGCGAGCGCCCTCGGGATGGACAAGGACAGGGCGCACCGGCTCGCCGCCCTGGCGGGCGTTCCGTCGCCGCGCGGCGCGGTTTTCGGGCGCGGCGAGGACTTTTGGGAACTCGAGCGGGCGGCGGAATCTCTCGGCTGGCCGCTCTTTGTCAAGCCTGTGCGCTCCGGCTCGTCCTTCGGCGTCAGCCGTGTGACGCGCCCCGACGCGCTGCGCGCGGCAGTGGAGGAGGCCTTCCGGCACGACGCGGAAATCCTGCTCGAGGAGGCCGTGCCCGGCTTTGAGATCGGCTGCGCCGTCGTCGGCAACGAGAGCCTCGTCACGGGGCGCGTCGACGAGATCGAGCTCTCCTCCGGCTTCTTCGACTTTGAGGAGAAATACACGCTCAAAACCTCGGCGATCCATTGCCCGGCCCGCATTTCCCCGCAGAAGGAGGAGGAGGCCGCGCAGGCGGCGAAGGCCGTCTACCGTGCGCTCGGCTGCCGGGGGTTCGCCCGCGTCGACCTGTTTCTGACACCGGACGGGCGCATCCTGTTCAACGAGGTCAACACAATTCCCGGCTTTACGGCGCACAGCCGCTTCCCGTCGATGATGAAGGCGGCCGGGATTCCGTTTGAGCGCCTTGTTAACCGGTTGATCGCGCTGGGGGTGGAGGCATGAGAGAACAGGTTTACACGCGGGAGGACACGCAGCGCGGGCCGCTCATCCTTGTGAACGCCTCCCACCCGCTCGCCGCCGGATCGGAGCCGCGCCTCTGTCCCGCCCTTCCCGGCGAGGAGAACGTCCTGCTCGAGCGGCACGCGGCCAGAATGCTCGCGGCGTGCGTCCGCGCGGCAGGCGGACTCGGCCGTATCAAGGCGGTCTCCGGATACAGAAGCCGGAAGGAACAGCAGCAAATCTGGGACGACTCCCTGCGGGAAAGCGGCGAAGCGTTCACCCGGAGCTATGTCGCGCGGCCGGGGTGCAGCGAGCACGAAACGGGACTCGCGATCGATCTCGCCGCCGACGCGCCGTTCATCGACTTCATCCGTCCCCACTTTCCGCGGGACGGCGTGTACGGCGAATTCCGGCGGATCGCGCCGCTGTTCGGCTGGATCGAACGCTATCCGGCCGGAAAAGAGAGCGTCACGGGGATCGCGTCCGAGCCGTGGCATTTCCGGTATGTCGGCGCGCCGCACGCCGAGATTATGGCGCAGCGCGGCCTGTGCCTGGAGGAATATCTCGCGCTGCTGCGCGGAGGCGGTCTGCGTTTTGCATACCGCGGCGGAGCGGTGCGTATTTTTCGGATAGGCTGCGGGCCGCAGGGCGTCACGCTCCCGCTCGCGGTGCGGTTCACCGTCTCCGGCGACAACGACGGCGGTCTGCTCCTCACCGTGCGGGAGGAGAGCGCATGAGAGCGAGAACGCCCGCGCTCGACCGCTTCCGCGTTCTCGCGGCGGTGCTTGTGCTCACGATCCACACCTCCCCGCTCGCGTCGTACGCGCCGGACGCCGACTTCTGGCTCACGCGCGTGCTCGCCCGTCTTGCCGTGCCGTTTTTCTTTCTCGTCACGGGGTATTTCCTCGGGCGATCGGACTTTGCCCATCTGCCGCGCTTTCTGAAAAAAACCGCTGGGCTCTATCTCGCGGCGATTTTGCTCTACCTGCCGCTGAACGTCTACTCGAAAAACCTGACGAGCTGGCAGGACGTCCTGCGCGGGCTGTTCTTCGACGGCACGTTCTACCATCTATGGTACTTCCCCGCCGTCCTGCTTGGCAGCGTCCTTGCCTGGCTCCTGCTGAAGGCCGGAAAGCGGTTCGCGCTCGCCGTGTCCGCCGCGCTCTACCTTATCGGCCTCGGCGGCGATTCGTATTACGGGCTGTTTTCCTCCCTGCCGGCGGGAAAGGCGTTCTACGACGGCTTCTTCACCATCTCGTCCTACACGCGCGGCGGCGTGTGCTTCGCGCCGCTCTTTCTGGTGATCGGCGCGCTGGCAAAGCGCCGCAGCCCGGCTCTCTGCGGTGCGGGCCTCGCCCTCTCACTCGCTGCGATGAGCGCGGAAGCCTTTCTCCTCAAAAACGCGGGCTGGCAGCGTCACGACTCCATGTACCTGCTGCTGCCGCTGTGCAGCGTGCTGCTGTTTTCGCTCCTGCTCGCGGAGAACGCGGGACAGGACAGGGCGGCGCGGCGATTCTCCGCCGTGTTTTACGTCGTGCATCCGTGGTGCATTGTGCTCGTGCGCGGCGGCGCAAAGCTGCTCTCGCTGGAAAAGCAGCTTGTGGAAAACAGCCTGGGGCACTTTCTCGCGGTGCTGGCGCTCTCCTCCCTGCTCGCGCTTGCCGCCGCCCTGCTGCCCGAAAAGCCGCAGGCTGACGGGAGGGCGTGGCGCGAAATCGATCTCGGCGCGCTGCGGCAGAACGCCGCGCTGCTTCGCCGCCTCGCCGGAAAGCGCACGGAGCTGATGGCGGTCGTCAAAGCGGACGCCTACGGGCACGGCGCCGTCCCCTGCGCCAGGGCGCTGCGCCGCTGCGGCGTGCGCTCGTTCGCCGTCGCGACGCTCGAGGAGGGCATCGCGCTCCGCAGGGCGTTTCTCCGGGGAACGATTCTGATTCTCGGCTGGACGCCTCCCGCGGAGGCGGAGCTGCTCGTCCGCTGGCGGCTGACGCAGGCCGTCGTCGACGAGCCGTATGCGCGTCAGCTCGCGGCGCAGGGACGGCGCGTGCGCGTCCACCTCGCCGCCGACACGGGGATGCACCGGCTCGGCGTCCCGTCGGAGGACACGGCCGCGTTCCGCCGGATTTACCGGCTGCCGTGCCTGCGCATCACCGGCGTCTTCTCGCATCTGTGCGAGGCAAACGGCGCGAGTGCGGAGGAGGAGGCGTTCACGCGTGAACAGATCCGGCGCTTTTCCAGGCTGACGGCCTTTCTGCAGACGTCCGGCCTCCCCGTGGGCGAGACGCACCTCTTCGCGAGTGCCGGCCTCCTGCGCTGGGAGGCGCAGCCGTTTTCCCTCGCGCGGCCCGGCCTCGCGCTGTTCGGCGTGTGGGAGACAACAGAGGAGCGCGACGCCCGGTGCGGCCTGCGGCCCGTCCTGTCTCTGCGGGCGCGGGTGACAAGCGTCCGCCGTCTCGAGACGGGCGAAAGCGCCGGATACGGGCTGGCCTTCACGGCGCAGCGCCCGACCGTGCTCGCCGCGGTCTCCATCGGCTACGCGGACGGCCTGCCGCGCGACCTCGCGGAACGGGGCGGCGAAGCCCTCCTGCACAGCGTGCGCGTCCCGATCGTCGGGCGGCTGTGCATGGATCAGCTGCTCCTCGACGCGACGGACGCGGGAGAGACGAAGGGCGGCGACGTCGTGACGCTGATCGGCTGCGACGGCGCGGAGACGATCCCGGCGGAGGAGCTCGCCGGACGCTGCGGCACCATCACAAACGAGCTGCTCTCCCGGCTCGGAAGCCGCCTCGGGCTGATCGTCCGATAAAAAAGCCCCGCCGGTTCTCCCAGGTGCGGGAGCCGGCGGGGCTTTGGTTCCTTATTTCTGCTTTTCGGGAAGCGCTTCCACCGCGTCCGCGGCGGCGGCGAGACCGTCCGTGTGGCAAAGCTCCACGAGGCCGACGTCGCAGTTCTTCGCCGTCTCGGGATCCATCGGCAGGCGGCCGAGAAGCTCGAGACCGTACTTCGCGGCAATCTCCTTCACATGGCTCTCGCCGAAAACATGGATCTCGCGCCCGCAGTCCGGGCACTTGACGTAGCTCATGTTCTCGATGACGCCGACGATCGGCACGTTCATCATCTGCGCCATGTTGACAGCCTTCGAGACAATCATCGCGACAAGCTCCTGCGGCGAGGTCACAATGATGATGCCGTCGAGCGGGATGCTCTGGAAGACGGTGAGCGGCACGTCGCCCGTCCCGGGAGGCATATCGACAAACATATAGTCGACGTCGCTCCAGATGACCTCCGTCCAGAACTGCTTGACGGTGTTCGCGATGATCGGGCCGCGCCAGACCACCGGGGCGCACTCGTCGTCAAGCAGGAGGTTGACGGACATCACGTCGATGCCGGATTTCGTTTTCACCGGCAGCAGGCCGAGCTCGCTGCCCATGGCGCGCTGGTGCAGGCCGAACGCCTTCGGAATGGAGGGGCCGGTCACGTCCGCGTCGAGAATCGCGGTGTGCGCGCCGCGCCGGTTCATCTCCACCGCCATCAGGGAGGTAACAAGGCTCTTGCCGACGCCGCCCTTGCCGCTGACGACGCCTATCACCTTTTTAATACTGCTCATCGCATGGGGCTTCTCAAGAAAATCCTCGGGGCGCATCTTGCGCTCGCCGCAATTTTCGCTGCAGTGCTCACAATCGTGGCTGCATCCTTCACTCATTTCCTTCACGCCTTTCCGCGCCCGACAGGGCGCATCCATAATCCGTCCGCCCGATTCCCCTTTTCGCCGGCGGGCGCTTCCCCGGCGAAGACGCGCGGGGTTCCGTATCTGATTATACGAGTCCGCGCGCCGTTTGTCAACGCGGCGGGAACTTTTCCCGGGAATGCAACCTTACCGGCGCGAAAACCGTCTTATTGATAGATGGACACGTCCCTCGGGGACGGAAAAGGAGGAATTTTCATGTATGCACCCTATCCGCAGGACGATCTGTGGTCTGACAGCCGGGAGGAACGGCGCGTCCGGTTGAAGAGAAGACGCCGTCGCCGCCGGGCGCTGGCCGGGCTGGCCGTCATTCTCAGCTTTGTCGCGATCGCCTCGATTGCGCTGCTGCTCCCGCCCCTCCTGGCAAGCGGACTTGGGGCGCGGACGCCGGAAACGCCGCAGCCGGCCCCGACCTCCCCGATGCTGGCGTGCGATGACGCCGAAGAGGATGAGACGGACGAGGTGCAGCGGGAGCAGTCTCTCTCCTCCATCGAGATTCCCGACTGGATTGACCAGGAGCTGCTCGATCTCGGCGGAAGCCGCTCCGGGGAGCCGCTCGAAGAGGTCAACGATCTCGCGATCCACTATGTCGCGAATCCCGGCACCAGCGCCGCGGGCAACCGCAATTACTTCAACGATCCCGCGACCGAGGTGAACGCCCACTTTCTCATCGGTCTCGACGGGGAGATTATCCAGTGCGTCCCGCTCGACGAGAAATCCGCCGCCACGAACGAGCGCAACCGCGACACCATCTCCATCGAGGTCTGCCATCCGGACGAGACAGGGCAGTTTACCGACGCGTCGTACGAGTCCCTCGTGCGGCTGTGCGCATGGCTCTGCGGGGAGCTCGGCCTCGACGAGACGCACCTCATCCGCCACTACGACGTGACAGGCAAGCTCTGTCCGCTCTACTTTGTCGATCATCCCGAGGCGTGGGACGCCTTTCGCGCCGACGTCGGCGCGGCGCTCGCCTCGTCCTGAACAGCCAAAGAGGAAAACGCTCTCCCGCTTCCCGGCAAACGCCGGAAGGCAGGAGAGCGTTTTTTCATGATGCTTCCTCTGCGAGGGCGGAAAGCCATTCGGAGACGAAGCGCTCCGCCTCCTCAGCCTGCTCGCTGCGCAGGGAAAGCGGCTGCGTCACGACAGCGTCCGCCACAGCGCCGCACAGCGTTTCGTACGCCGCCTCGGCGTCCCCGCTTCCGCTGGTGAAGAAGGGTGCGACCGTCTTGCCGGAGAGCTCCGCGCCGTCAAGGAAGGTGCGCACAAGCATCGGGAGATCGTCCCACCAAACGGGCGAGCCGAGGTAGACAGTGTCATAGCCGGAGACGTCGATTGTCCCCTCATACGCCGGGCGGGCGTCGTTCTCCCGTTCCTCCCACGCCTGGGAGAGCGTGGCGTCGTAATCGTCCGGGTACGGCTCCGCGGGGACAAGCAGCACAAGCTCCGCGCCGGTCTGCGCCGCAAGCACGCGGGCGAGCGCTTCCGTGTTGCCGGTATACGAGAAGCAGACGATGACGGCTTCCCCCTCCTCCGGCTCCTGCGGCGGCGCGGATTCCTCCGCGGCGGAGGACGGCTCCGCCGCGGAGGAAGCTTCCTGCGCCGGGGACGCTTCCGCAGCGGAGGACGGCGGGGACGAGACTTCCGCGTCCCCGGAGGAGGCCGCGCTTTCCGCCGCGCCAGGCGCAGGCTCTTCCCCGCATCCGCCCGTCAGCAGAAGCAGGGAAAGCGCAAGAGAGAGGGAGAGCGCCCGCAGCCCCCTCATACGGAAAGCCTCGCCGCCTGCAGGGCCATCCGTTTGCCGTAAATGCGGAACAGCTCGGCAAACTCCTCAAGGTTCGGCGCTATCGCGACCGGGCCGAGGTGGATGACGGGAGCGCCCCCGGCGCCGCCGCCGGAGTACGTCATCATCCCGGCGACCATCAGGTGCGTCAGCACGCACTGGATCGCCAAATCGCCGCCGCCGTGGATGTACCCCGCCGTCGCGTACGCGCCGCCGAGCTTTCCGGCGGCGTTCAGCTTGCCGGGTCCGCCCTCGAGCCACGCCTTCACGCGCGCCGTGAGCGTGCCGTGGTACGTCGGGGTGCCGACGATGAGCGCCGCGCTCTCCTTCACATAGTCCTCGTCGATGGCGTCGAGCGGAAACGCCCTGGCCTCGGCGCCCTCCACCTGGGCGACGCCCTCCATGATGTACTCCGCCATCTTCGCGGTGTTGCCCGTCACGGAATCATACACGATTGCAATTTTCATCTTCATTCCTCCCATTCCCCGCAATCGGGAAAGCTTGTCTGCATCATAATCCAGACGGGTGGATTTGTCAAGCGGGGGCAATTCTTTCGGTTTTCTTACAGTTTATCCGGCCTTTCTTTCACTTTTCCGTCAATCGCGCCGCGCCTCTTGCGCAGGCGGCCTCCTCCCTCTATGATGAAGGCACAACCAATTTGAGGAGGAATACGGAATGAAAATTGAGGCGGTACGCCTGAGCAAAACGTACGGAAGCGGAGAGGCGGCGGTACAGGCGCTGCGGCCCTGTTCCTTCTCTCTAGAAAGCGGCGAGCGGGCCGCGATTGTAGGCGCGAGCGGCTCGGGGAAAACCACGCTGCTGCAGCTGCTCGGCGCGCTCGAGACGCCGACGGACGGGAACGTCCTCTATGACGGGCAGCCGCTCATGGGCGGGGACGAGGAAACCTCGCGCTTCCGCCTGCGCCATATCGGCTTCGTGTTTCAGAGCTATCAGCTCATTCCCGAGCTGACGGCGCTGGAAAACGTGCTGCTCCCCTGCCTGCTGCGCGGCAAAAAGGCGGAAAAACGGTACATTGCCGCGCTGCTCCGGCGGCTGCGGATCGCGGATCGGGCGAACCGCCTGCCGTCGGAGCTGTCAGGCGGGCAGCAGCAGCGCGCCGCCATCGCGCGGGCGCTTGCCAACAGGCCGGAGCTTCTGCTCTGCGACGAGCCGACGGGAAACCTCGACACGGAAAATTCCCTGCTGGTGCTCGAGCTGTTGGAGGAGCTTCAGCAGGAGTTCGGCATGACGCTCCTTGTCGTGACGCACAACCCGGAAATCGCCGCACGCTTTCCCCGCGTGATCTCCATCGCGGACGGCGTCGTAGGGGGTGATGCCGGATGAAAACGGCGCTGTATCTGACCCGCCGCTTCCGGCGCGCGCACCGCCGCCATATGGCGGCGAGCGCTGCCTGCATCGCGCTGTTTCTCTGCGCGCTGCAGCTCTCCCTGCTCCTGCGCGAGGGCGTCCTCGCCGCGATGGAGCAGAGCGCCGCCGAGACGTACGGCTCGTACACGGAGGCTCTCTACCGCGTTGACCCCGACGCCCTGCAGCAGTACCGCGAGGAAATTGACCGAACCGGCTCCGGCGTCGTGTCGGCGCTGGCCCGTATCGACGCGGCGGAGAGCGGCGTCCCCCTGTATCTCGGCATGATGGATGAAAACGCCCTCTCGCTCAAGTCCATCCGCGTGGAGGAGGGCCGGCTCCCGCAAACGGCGGGCGAGGCTGCCGTCGAGCGCTCCGCCTGCCTCGCGCTGTCGCTTTCCGCAAAGCCCGGCGACCCGATCGTCCTGCCCCTGATGCAGGAGGATGGATCCGTCTCGGAGGAAACGTTCGTCCTGACCGGTATTCTCAGCGACTACTCTGCGGACTGGAAGCGCTTTGACCCCAGCGGCTGCTCGCTCTCCGCGCCGCCCCCCGCCGTCCTCGTCGGGGAAAGCGCGCTCCCGGCGCTCTACACGCACGTTCTCAGTAACGGGGCGGCCTTTCCCGGCGACCTTGGCGGCGCGCGCGCCGAAAACTACTATCATTCCTCCCGCGGCGGGCAGAGGGAGGGCCGGATCGCGGCGGATCTGATTGTGCTTCCGCTCTCGGGGGCGTTCCTGCTCGCCGCCTGCTTCGGGATCTTTGGCGTTGTCCGGCGGTCGGCAGACGTTATCGCCCCCTTCCTGCGTTTGCTGCGGCTGGCGGGAGCATCCCGCAGGTTCGCCAGACGAACGGCGCTGCTTCTCCTTCTGCTGCAGCTGGTTTCCGGCCTCCTGCTCGGGAGCTCGTGCAGTCTGCTTCTGTACCTCGCGTCCCAGCCGCTGCTCGCCGCATGGGGAATCGGCTGCGTGCCCGTGTTCTCCCTTCCCCCGCTGCTTCTTCCGCCCGCTGCGATCGCGCTCGCGTTCACCGTGTCGTGCGCGGGAGCGCTCCGGCGCGCCGCGCCCGCCTCTCCGCTCGGGGAAGCAGCTTTGGCGCGCACAGGAAAACGGCGCCGCCGTGCGCCGCGCAGTCTGTGGGAGCTCTGGCGTCCCGCCGTCCGGCGGCGGTATTTTGCGCAGGATTTCCTCACCGCGCTTCTGGCGGCCTTCTGCGTGCTGTTCGCTGTGGGCGGAAGCTTCTTCGCACAGTTCGCGCCCCGCGTCGATTATCCCTCTGCGGCAGAGGAGGGGACAGAGCGCGAGGCCTTCGAGATC
>CASFAA010000054.1 GCA_949292505.1 uncultured Oscillospiraceae bacterium | reverse complement strand
GCGGACAACCGGCGCATCCGGTATGAGAGCAGCGACACGGCGGTGGTGACAACCGACGAGTTCGGGCAGCTCACGCCGGTTTCCCCGGGCAGCGCGTGGATCACCGCGTCCACGGAGGAGGGGCAGTTTACCGCCCGGCGGCAGGTGATTGTCGTGCTGGGGCAGGAGCTGCCCGATCCGGCCGCCAACCTTCATGTGGAGGACGTGCCAGAGGAGTGCTACACGGAAAATGAGGACGGCGTGACCCTGCTCAGACCGGTGGGCGTGACGCTGACGGAAGAGGGCGGAACCGGTTCCGCCGCCGGATCCTGTCTGGTGATCCCGGCGTATGTGAACGGCCGTCCGGTGACGGAGCTGGATTTTCAGGAAGCCCATCAGGAGCGCCCGGCGGGCGCGCTGGGGGAGCCGCGGTATTTGGCGGCATACGGTTCCCTGCCGGAGGGCTGCACGGGCCAGTTTGCCCTTGTCCTCCCGGACACGGTGAAGCGGATAGCTGACGGCTGCTTTGCGCGCTGCGCTTTCGGGGGAGGTATCCGGTTCGGAAGCGGGGTGGAATTTATCGGGGAGCGCGCCTTCGCGGAGGCGGCGTTTTACGGCGCGATGGCCGAAGCGCCGGACGCATACCGCCTTTCGCCCGATACGGGGGAGAGCGCTGCTCTTCCCGCGCCCTCCGGCACAATCCTTCTGCCGGAGTCCGTGCGCTCCATCGGGGAAAGCGCCTTTGAAGGGGCGGACTTTCACGGAAGCAGCCTTGTGGTGCAGGCGGACGTGGAAGCCATTCCCGCGCGGTGCTTTGCGGAGGCGAAGAATCTGGCGGCGGCGTCGCTGCGCAGCCTCAACCTGAAAAGAATTGAACAGGAAGCGTTTTCCGGGCTGACCGCCGACACCGAAACGGGAGAAGCGGCCGCCGTGGTCTCCGGCCGGCGGGCGATCGCGCTCCCGGACACGGTGGAGTTTATCGGGGAACGGGCGTTTGCCTATGAGTCGGGGAGCCGCACGACTGTCCAGGCGCTGCCGCCCTCGCTGCGGGAACTGGGCGCGGAGGCGTTTTCCCGCTGCCGTCTGGAGGACGCGTCCTTTCCTGCGGGGCTGACGGCGATTCCCGCCAAGGCGTTTTCAGAGGCTCAGTTTGAGCTGGGGGAGGCGGCGGTCCGCCTGCCGGACGGCCTGCAAAGCATCGGAGCGGATGCGTTCTGGGGCGCGGAAATGGCCCGTGTGCAGCTGCCGGACAGTCTGGAGGAGATCGGCGCCTGCGCCTTCGCGGGCTGCACGGCTCAGCTCGTGGAGTGCTTTGAGACAGAAGCGGAGCTTCCGCAGACCGGTGCGGTCGGCGAGTGCGCGTTTGCTGACTGCGCAAATCTGACGGCGGCGCAGCTGCCGGCGGGGATCACCGAAATGGGCGCGGACGTTTACGCGGGCTGCGCCGTTCTGCAAAGCCTGGCTTGGCCCGCCGGGCTGCGCTCGCTGGAGCCGCAGACCTTCAGCGGCGCGGGGATATATGTGACGGTGCGGGGAGAGGCGCGGACAGGGGAGAAGGGTACCCTGCCGAAGGAAGCGTTTGTCTGCGAGCCGGGAGCTTCTCTGGTGTATCTGGAGCTGCCTCGGGCTTTTGCCGGAAAGCTGCAGCTCGGAGCCTTCGACCGACTGTCGGAGCGGTATTACGATTTGAATCACCTTGCCTTTGGCAGCAGCCGGCGCATCCATACGCTGGTTGTGCAGGGCGTGCCGGAGGAGATGGAGCCCGGGGAAATGGCAAAGGAATTCGCGGACTTCATCCAGCAGGCGGCGTACGCTGTGGATGAGGAGGGGAACCGCGTCTGCCTGTATGAGCGGCGGCCGGATTCCTACACCAAGGTATCCCGGTACTGCTCCGAGGACAGCGAAGCCTATCAGATTGAGTTTCCGCAGGAGAGCCGGCTGCTCACGGAGCAGAGCTTCGGCGAGCTGACCGATTTCTCGGTGCGCCTGAACGCGGATGAGGAGACGGCGGCGGCTGTGGCGGTGGCGGACTGCGCGGGCGACCGCTGGTACAGCGAAAGCGAGGCGACCCGCGCGCTGGAACTCGAGGAATTTCTCGAGTTTGAGGATTTGTATCTGCGCCAGCCCCAGTTTTCCTATTACCGGATCGGCGTCACTGTGGACGGGGAGGAGCAGTTTTCCCATCCCGGCTCCTACCAGGTGATCTTTGAGCTGCCGCCGGAGTGGGACGGCGCGTCCGCAGCGGCGTACCATATCGACCAAAGCGGCTTGATCACCCGGCTGCGCGGCGATTTTTACAACGACGGAACTACGAAGGAATTCCGGGCCCTGAGCGGCGACGTTGGCAGCTTTGCGCTGGTGTCCGTAACCAATCTGTCTCAGGAGGTGCGGGGTGGTTTTTCGGAGGAGCTGCATCAGCTGCTCGAAACAGCCCACCGGGAGGTGGGAGAGGAGCCGGTGGAGTTTCCCATGGAGGGCGGCGTCGTGAGCGTTGTCCGCCCGCCGGAGGAAGACGGCGGGGACGCGGAGTCGTCCGACACGGTGACGGTGTACCGCCCGGAGGCGGACTCAGCGGGAGACGAGGCGCAGGAGAGCGGCTCCGACGTCGCAGAGACGGGCTCCGCGGAAGCGGAGACGCTGGAAATCGAGTCCACGGGAGAACAGATCCGCCTGCACATCGGCCTGACGGATTTGGAAGGCAGGATTCCCGTTCTGTCAAGGAAGCAGGACGGCGCGGCGGAGGAAAGCGGCGATTGGCTGTCGTTTCTGCCGTGGCGAGGCGGGGAGGAGAAAGCCGCCCCGATCTCGCGTTCCGGGGAATCGGGGGAGCCCTCCGGCAGCACGGTCTGGTATGAGGTGGTGCTGGAGGAACCGGGACAATACCGGCTGCGGCTTGCGGACGACCCGGGATGGACCGCGTGGTTTTCCGAGCACCCCATCCTGACGGCGGGACTGGCGCTCGCGCTGCTTCTGCTCCTGAAAAAGCTGCTGGGACGCGGAAAAAAGAAGCGCGCGGGAAGCCGGAAGTGAATAAGGCAAACGATCTGTTCCTAACAAAAAAGCCATCCTCCTGTGCAGGAGAATGGCTTTTTGCCGCCTTTCGGGGCTTTTTCTCTGCGTCCGCGCGGAAGCCTCCCACTCCCGCCGTCAGCTGTTCTTTGCCTCATTTTTCTGGCACGCGGCCCGGCACGCCGCGATGGTGAACAGCGTGTCAGCAAGCTGCGTCAGCACTGCGCCGAGGAGATTGATTTCCTCCTCGCTGCGATCCGCGGCGAGTGTGTTCGCGGCGGCGGTGACGAGGGCGGTCAGCTCACAGGCGTTCATGGAACTTCACCTCCATGTTATCCTATGAGCGTTTCGGAGAAATGTGCGTGTCAAACGCGCGGCGGTGCGACAAACACCTCGCGCTCCGTCTCTGCGGCTTCCGCCAGTGCGTTCAGGATCTGCACGGGGCGCACGAGCGTTTCATACGGTTCCGGCGCTGTACCTGCCAGAACGCCCTGTACGAATTTTTCGAAGCCATGGCGGTAGATCGTGGAGGTGTCGATCGGCAGAACCTCAACCGTATCCGGTCCGTACAGCATTCCGAAATACTGCTCCGAATCCGCCAGATTGACGCAGACAGCCAGAGAATCGTATTTGAACACGGCAATGACATTTCCCGCCGTGACGTCCGCCTTCACGCTCCGCACGTCGGGACCAAAGACGGTGGTGAGGATTTCCGCCGTGTGTCCGCAGTAGAAATACAGGCCGCCGTAAGGGCTGTCAAGGTGGCCCGGGAAATTGAAGCCCGCCGACAGAACGCCGCCCTGAGCGCGCATGGCGAGATACCGATCCCGCAGGCGCAGGACGTCCGGGCAGTATTTGCACGTCGAGCCGCCGGCGAGCAGCGCGCCGCTTTTTTGCGCCTCCGCGATGATTTGCAGCGCTTCGGAGACATCCGTCGTGAAGGGTTTGTCCACCCATGTCGGGATACCGGCGCGCAGAAAGGGGAGAGCGGCCGCGCAGTGCGCGTCGCCGCGCCGCAGAACGATCATCACAGCGTCCACATTTCCGAGCATTTCAGACGGGTCGCTGACGACAGCCGGAATCTGCGCCTCTTTCGCCACGAAGGCGGCGCGTTCCTCCGATTCGCCCCACAGCATGGTGACGCGCACCGGCAGGCCGCAGCCTCCCTCTGAAACCGGCAGGTTGGCAAGCCTGGAAAATGCGAGGGCGTGAAAATTGTCAGCGCCCACAAGTCCGATGCGAAGCAATCCGGTTTCCTCCTTCATTCCCGTTTGTCGGGCTGCTCGAGAATATTGCGCCAGAGCGCGTTGTACTCCTCCTTTGTGCGGCGGGGAGCGCTGCCCGCGATCGTCCGGCCGCGCGCCGCGCCGCCGGCGAGCAGATCGATGACGGTCGCCGCCATCAGCTTGGCGGGGACAAGATAAGCGAGAGCTTCGTCCTGAATGGTAAACTCCCTGCTGTGTGCCGCGCCGGTGAATCCGCTCACCGTCGGCTGGATGACAGGGAGGAGGAAGGACAGATCGCCCATGTCCGTGCTTCCGCAGAACGGCAGGCCGCGCTCGACGGCCAGCTCCGGCGCGGCGAGCGGGACGTTGGCGGCAAACAGCTCCGACAGCTCCGCGTTCTGGGAAAGCGGCAGATAGCCCGGCATATCCGTGATTTCCGCCTGTGCGCCCACGGCATAGGCCGCGCCGCGCGCCGCACGGTTGACCTTTTCGTTCGCTGCGCGCATGGCTTCCACGCTCGCAGCGCGGACGTAGCTCTCCATGCGGACGTCGGCAGGAACGGTGTTCACCAGATTGCCGCCCTTTGTGATGATTGGGTGGACGCGCACGCGATCCTCGTCGCGGAAGGTCTCGCGATTGGCGTGGATGGCCGAGCTGGCGAGAGCCGCCGCGTTGAGGGCGTTGACGCCCTCCCAGGGCGCGCCGCCCGCGTGCGCCTCTTTCCCGAGAAATTGCAGCTCCTTGCCGATAAAGCCGCCCGCCGCGCCGTTTACAACAGCGCGCGGGTAGGGGGCGTCGGTTTCGCTGTGCACCATCATGGCCATGTCGACGTCGTCGAACGCCCCTTCGGCGATCAGCTGCTGCTTGCCGCCGAGATACCGGATGCTTCCCTTGTTCCGCAGCGCCGAGCGCCAGCCGATCTCCACATACTCCTCCGCCGGAGCGGCAAGCAGGCAGACGGAACCGGAAAGAGCGTCCGATACCGCCCTGAGTCCCACGGCGCAGCTGAGCAGAGCGGCGAGCTGCGCGTTGTGGCCGCAGGCGTGCGCCGCGCCGGTTTCCCTGTCGGCATACGGATGGCCGGGGCTGATGACCGCGTCAAGTTCGCCCAGCACCGCCACGCGCGGCCCCTCCCCGCGGAAGAGCCAGCCCTTGACGCCCGTGCGCGCGGGACGCGTGACGTCCCGCACACCGAGCGCCCCAAACGCCTCGAGCACCTTCTCCGCTGTGCGCGTTTCCTTGTAGCCGAGCTCCGGATGGGCAAGGATGTCCCGCCCAAAGTCCGTCAATTCCCGCGCACTGCCGTCGATGGCCGCGAAGGCCGCGTGCTTGAGAGCGTCCGCGCTCATGCCTGCCACTCCCGCAGGTGCGCCCTGACGAACGCGTCGTCGTTCAGATCGGGATACATCGCGTACACGCGATCAATTTCCTCCGCCTGCCCCTCGCTGAGCGCTTCATCCGGGTTCAGACACCAGGTTCCCTTCATCAGACCCTGTCGGCGCAGCACCTCATGCACGCCGGGGATGCAGCCCGCGAAATTGTGCGCGGGGTCAAAGAACGCGCCGTTGCAGTCGGTGATCGCCGCGCCGCGCGCCAGAAGCTCCGGAGGAATGGGACGGCCGTCGCGG
Source organism: uncultured Oscillospiraceae bacterium (assembly GCA_949292505.1). Lineage (GTDB taxonomy): Bacteria > Bacillota > Clostridia > Oscillospirales > Acutalibacteraceae > Caccousia. The sequence continues at coordinate 330 of CASFAA010000054.1, read as the reverse complement.
TACTGCCGCAGCTCCTCAAAGAGCTGCACCACGCTGTGGGTCCAGACCGACCAGTGGCCGAGAAGGCCGCCGACGAAGCGCAGCTCGATGGTCGTGCCGCCGACGGGGAAGCGGAAGGGCGTCAGGAGATCCGAGACGATGTTGTCGTCGTTGCCCGTGTACAGGGCGATTTCATCGCGGCGGAAGGAGTACGCCACGCCGCGCAGGAGATCGATGGTCTGGTAGCGGTTGAACGACGCGCATTTGATGGCCGCCACATTCGGCGTGTCTGCCACGGCTTTCCAGTACTCGTACGAGAGACGGCGTCCGCCGCAGGCGGTCTGCAGGTAG
>CASFAA010000053.1 GCA_949292505.1 uncultured Oscillospiraceae bacterium | reverse complement strand
CTCCGGGAAAATCGAGATTGAGGCGGCCCCGAGCATCGGCGAAAAGCCGGAAATCAACTGGCTGACAACGCTTCTGCCCGTCTTCGGGACGCTCGCGGTCTCGCTGCTGCTCTCCCTCTTCACCGCGGGGCTCGGCATGATTCTCTCCGTGCCTATGGTGCTCATCGGCGTCCTTGTCACCTTCCTCAACTACAGAGGCCAGACGAAGAAATACAGGCATACCGAGAGCGAGCTGCGCGAGAAGTACCGGCAGTACATCCAGTCCTGCGAAGCGCGGCTCTCGGACGCCGCCCGCGCCCAGCGCGACGCCCTCCTCGACGCCAACCCCGCCCCGGAGCAGTGCCTGCGCCTGGCCGCGGGGGTGGATCGCCGCCTTTGGGAGAAAACGGCCGGGGACAACGACTTTCTGTGCCTGCGCGCGGGCGTCGGGCAGGAGCCGCTGTGCGTCGAGGTCGTGACGCCGAAGGTCGGCTTCGTCCTGCAGGAGAACGACTATACGCGTCTGCCGGAACAGACGGCGGAGAAGTACCGCCTCGTGGACGGGATTCCCGTGTGCTGCGACCTGCGCCGCGCGCCGACGCTCGGCATCGTGGGAAACCGCGCGGAGGCCCTCCGCGCGCTGCGCGCCCTCCTGGTACAGGCCGCCGCGCTGCACGGGTACGACGAGCTGAAAATCGCCATCTTCTTCCCGCAGAGCGAGCTTTCCGCGTGGGAGTGGGCGCGCTGGCTGCCGCACGCCCGGCTCGGGAACAGGCGGCTCCTCGCCTGCACGCGGTATGACGCGGCGCAGCTTCTCGGCCCGCTCGAGAAGGAGCTCGCCCGCCGCGCCGCGGACAGCGCCAAAGCCTGGGGCGGCACGGCGCAGAGGCTCCCGCACTTTCTCTTTGTCGTGGCTGATCCCTCGCTGCTCAGCGGCCATCCCGCGGCGGACACGCTGCTCTCGGGCAATCCCGCCCTCGGCGTGAGCTGCGTCCTTCTCGGGCGCGAGCTTTCGGATCTCCCCGGCAGCGTGCAGCAAATCCTCACGGCGCACGGGGCGGACAGCACGCTCATGCACCGCGACGCGCCCGGCGAGAAGCGCCGCTTCACGATGGACGCGCTCGATGAGAAGCAGTGCGACGCCTTCGCCCGCGCGCTCGCGCCGATCCGCCTGCCGGAGAAGGCGGAGAGCGCCCGCCTGCCGGACAGCGTGACCTTCCTCGAGGGCTACCGCGTCCAGCGCCCCGAGGAGCTCGATATCGACGATTTCTGGAACAGCTCTTGCAGCTGGCGCTCCCTCGCCGCGCCAATCGGCGTCAAGGCGGGCGGGATGGTCTTTTCGTTCGACATTCACGAAAAGCACAGCGGCCCGCACGGCCTCGTGGCCGGCACGAACGGCAGCGGCAAGTCCGAGATGGCGCAGAGCTGGATCGCCTCGATGGCGCTGCAGTTCTCACCGCGCGACGTCAATTTTGTCCTCGTGGACTTCAAGGGCACAAGCCTGCTGCAGCCTTTCCGCACGCTGCCGCACCTCGCGGGCAGCATCTCGAACCTTGACAAGGACATTCAGCGCTGCCTGATGGCGCTCGACAACGAGATAGAGCGCCGCCAGCTCCTCGTCGACCGGTACGGCGCACACGACATTCTCGGCTATCAGGCCATGCGGAAGCGGAATCCCGACATGGAGGAAATGCCGTTCCTCATCCTCGTGATCGACGAGTTCGCCGACTTCAAGGCGCAGTACCCCGACTTCACCGGCCCGCTCAACCACATCTTCCGCGGCGGCCGCGCGCTCGGCATCTACACCGTCATCATGACGCAGAAGCCCGCGGGCGTCGTGACGGAGCAGATGTACGCGAACGCGTGCTTCCGCTGGTGCCTCAAGGTCATGTCGGAGAGCGACAGCCGCGAGATGCTCGGCGTCGGCGACGCGGCGTACCTGACGCAGCCGGGGCGCGCCTATGTGCGCTCAGGCACCGGCGTGCCGGAGCTCGTGCAGCCGTTCTATTCCGGCGCGCCGTACTATCCCGACGGCCAGCCGAAGAAGGCGGGGCCCGCCGTCGCGCGCGTCCTGCTGACGGGCGAGCGCCAGACCATCGGCGCGCCGGCGCGCAATACAGGCCCCCGCGCGCGGGGAACGCAGCTCGAGGCCGTGGTGCGCGCCATCGCCGACCACTGCCGCCGCCGTCACATCGCCCCGGCGCGCCAGATATGGAACGCGCCGCTGCCGGAAAAGCTCGACCTTGCCGCTCTGCTTCCCGGCGGGAAGCTGTGGGAGAGCCCTGCCGCGTGGGAGGAAAGCGCCCCCGCGCCCGCGGCCTGCCTCGGCCTCATCGACGATCCGGCGAACCAGCGGCAGACGCCGCTGCTCCACGACTTCTGGCAGAACGGCCACCTGCTCCTTTACGGGATGCCGCTCTCCGGCAAGACGACCTTTTTGCAGACGCTGCTCGTGAGCCTGTGCTGCCGGTATTCCCCGGCGCAGGCGCAGCTCTATCTCGCCGAGTTCGGCGCGTTCGGCCTGCGCGCGCTCGAGCGCTTCCCCCATGTGGGCGGCGCGGCGGGCGACGACGAGCCCGATCAGATGAAGCGCATCCTCGCGCTCTTCTCCGAGGAGCTCGACCGCCGCAAGCAGCTGTTCCGCAAGGCGGGCGTCGGCTCCATCTCCGCCTTGGCGGAGGCGGGCGACGAGACGCCGCCGTCGTGGATTCTCGCCGTCGACAACCTGAACCAGGCCGCGTCGAAGCTGCCTGAGTTTCTGGAGGCGCTTGAGCGCATCGCCCAGGAGGGCGAATCCTTCGGCCTGTATGTCGCGGCGGCGGTGACGGGCGCGTCCAGCCCCGGCTACCGCCTCGCGGCGAACTTCAAGACCGTGCTGACGCTCCAGCTCACCGACAGAACGGACTACTCGCAGTTTGTCGGCCGCGTGCAGGCGAACATCCCGAAGCCTGTCCTCGGCCGCGGCCTCGTGCGCGGGCCGCTCGAGTTCCAGACGGCCATCGCCTTCGCCGACTTCACCGACGGCAAGCGCGCCGCCGCGCTGCGGCAGCTCGCGGAGGAAATGGACGCGGCGTGGAAGGGCCCGCGCCCCAAATCCGTGCGCGGCCTGCCGCAGGATATTCCGTACGGCTCCCTCGAGGGCGAGCCGCTTCTGCTCGGCCTCTCCTGCGGCGAAATCACCCCCGTCTCCCTGCCGCTCGCGGAGACGGCGAGCCTGCTCGTGAGCGCGGGGGACGCCGTCTCGCTCGACGCGTTTTACACCCTGCTGCTGCGCCAGCTCGGCGAGCTGCCCGACGCGGACGTTTTGCTCTGCTCGCCCACGCTCTCGCTCGACAGCGCCCGCGTCGTGCGCGAGCCGGAGCGTCTCAACGATGTGCTCGGGGAGCTGGTTCCCGAGCTGCAGGCGCGGCGCGACGCGCACAAGAAGGACGCCTCGCTGCGCTTTTCGCCCATCGTGATCGTCGTCGACGGGCTCGCGTCCGTCATCGAGCGGGCGGAGCAGAAGGCCGTCGCGCGGCTTGAGGTGTTCATCCGCCTCGGCGAGGGCATCGGCGTGACGGTCATCGGCGCGGACACCGCGAACAACGCGGAGCTTGCGTACTTCTCACAGAACATCCTCATGGAAACGCTGCACGAGGGGCCAATGCTGCTCATGGGCGGCAGCCCGGCGGAGCACCGGATCGCGGACGCCCAGGCGCTCTCGCGGCAGTTCCCGCAGGGCTTTGCCCCGGATCAGCTGGTGCTCGCGCGCGGCGGAGCCTTCACCGCCGTCAAGCGGATGCGCGCCGACGGCTGACGGAGGCGGAAAGGAGAGGCCATGGCACACACCTATCAGGAATACGACAGCCTGCTCAAGCAGAAGGACGCCCTCATCGCCGGGCAGCGCAGTCTGCTCGAGGCGAAGGAGGAGCTCACGAAATACATTGACAGCAACAAGGGCAGCGACGGCTCTGCCGCCGGCACGCAGGACGCCGTCCGCTGCCTGCGCAGGGCGATCAACTATCTGACGGACGGCGTGACGTGGACGGGGCAGGCCGCTGGAAACGCGAAGCTGACGCTCGACACGCTTCAAAAAAATCTGCTCGGCCTCGCGGAGTACATCCGCTCGACTCTCGACGGTCTCAACAATGAGCAGCAGGAAAAGGTGGAAGCGATGCAGAGGAAGATTGCGCAGACAGCAGCGGATCTGGACGCGGCGGGCACGGTCGAGCTGTACGCGCGGGCGACCTTCACCGGCGACGTGAGGAGATAAGCCATGCAGACGCCATCGATCCGGCTTTCGGAGCTGGCGCTCGGCCAGCTGCTCGCCACCGTGTCCGACACGGGGCTTCCGCTCCTGCCGGAGGCGGCCTACTCCGCGAAGGCTTTTCTGCTCGCGCGCGACGAATGGGAAGCGCTCGGGCTCGTCGAGCTCGATTTTGACGGCGCGCTCCACCCGCAGCCCCGCTTCGCGCGGATGCTGCACAATCTCATCAAATGGCGCAGCGTGCTGCTCGTCTCCGCCGGCGGGGAGGAAACGATCTTTGTGCGCGGCCCGGTCGACCTGCTGCAGCTCCGCCGGGACGGGGCGGAATACTGGCGCATCGCGCTGCGGCCGCTCACCGAAGCGCGGTGGCTTGTCCTCCGGCTTTTGGAGGCTCCCGGCAAGGAGGAGTGGACGCTCACCGTGCAGGCCGCCGGGGACGAGGAGCCGCGGACGGCGGCAGCCTCGCCGTCCGCCGCGGACGCGGCGCAGCAGGCGCAGGCCGTGCTGCAGCATTTTTACAGGAGGGGAGGGAACGCCGTATGCCGGAAGAAACCGTCGTGACCGTCGTGTGCGGCCAGACCGCGAGAGACTATTCCCTGCCGCTGCAGGAGCCGATCGCCTCGTGGCTTTCCGTCCTCGCGGCGGATCTTCTGCCGCAGGAAAGGCGGGCGGCGCTCGTCTTCTGCGGCGAGGCGCTTGATCCCGCCAAAAGCCTCTCCTTCTACGGCGCGTGGGACGGCTCCGTCCTGACGCTCCTGCCGGGAAGGGAGGGAATGCTGTGAACCTCGGAATGGACGCGGATCGCTATGAGCGGTACCAGAACGCGCTGGGAGCCGCGGAGGAAAAGCTGCGCAGCGCGTTCCACGCCTTTCAGCTCGAGCACATCGAAAACCTCATGGAGCAGTACGATTCCGACGGCCAGCTCGCGGACTGCAAGCGGAGCCTCGCGAGCTATCTGCAGGATTTGCAGGAGATCATTCGCAAGTCGAAGCAGTTCCTCGAGCAGTACAACGCTCTGCAGGCGGAGGGCGCGTCCTCCCTCAAACAGGATGCCATCGACTCCGTCTCCTCCCGCGACTTCTGGACGCTCACCGGCGCGGGGATCGGGCTCTCCCTCTCCGGTTACAAGTCGTACCAGTTCCACTTCAACTACGGGAAAACCTTCTCGGAGAATTACAACGATCTCTACTCGTTCCAGCAGAGCAAGGTCTTCAAGCGCGCGGCCTTTCTCGCCGGCTTCGGCGAGCTGACGAACTACGAGCTCTGGCTCGGCTCCGACGATTTTACCGACGAGCTGCTGGAGGACGCGCTCAAGGCCATGCTTCAGGAGCTGCCGGGCACGCAGAAGACCGACGAGCTCGACGAGAACACCCTCAAGAAATTGGGCGAGAGCCTCGGCATCGAAAACGTGGACGAATGGTTCAGCGAGTTCAAGACCATCTTCAACAAGTACGCCAGCTCCAAGAAACCTGTTGACGATCTGCTGCAGGACAAGAATTTTCAGAAGCTTCTCGACACCATGACAGGCGAGGAGCAGGAGGTCTTTTTGGAGCTCACCCAGAAGCAGTACGAGCTCTTCGACAGGATCTCCGAGGGATTGGGCGCAGCCTCCGATACAATCGACCTTCTCGACGACGTCGCTGAGGCGATCGTCCTCGGGACGAGCGACTTCTCGGCGCAGATCGACTACCTCGACCAGCTGGAGGCCTCCCTCCTGCACGCGGGCTTCTCGTCGGGGCCGGTGCTCGAGCAGATCGACGCGCTGCGGGAAAGCTACACGGACAAGGTCATCGACAGCATCCAGGACATAGTAGAGACGATCGGCGACGACGTCATCGAGGACGTCAAGAAGGAGGGCTGGAAGCAGGTCAAGAAGGCCATCCCTCTGCTCGGAAGCGTCGACTTCGGCCTGACCGTCATCGACACGGGCGCGGAGATTGCGTTTTCCAATGAGCTCGAGGGCTACCGGATGCTCTCCGGCTTCGCGCAGCTCGACTACTCCCTCACGCAGGCGTACGCCGACTACGAGGAGCTCCTCGACTACGGCATCGCCACCGAGGCCGATATGCAGGAGGCCGACAAGCTTTACGAGATGATCTACGCCGTGAAGGTAAAGGAATACGATCTGATGCGCTCGCTCTGCGAGGGCAGGGACGACGAGCTCTATGAGACGTACAACCGGAAATACAACGAGCTGGTCGAGTTCAAGGATCTCAACCGGCTCATGCAGGAGAAGGCCGAGGGAGTATGCCGCGTGGACGCGTCTCCCGCGGGCGGCCTCGACGCCCTCCCGAACCTCGGCTCCTGACGCCACGCCCTTCACTCCCTTCGGGAGATGAACCATATCATACAACAGAAAAGGAGAAATCACCATGGCAAAGACATCCGTTGACAGCGCAGTGCTGCGCAGCTCCGCCACGCAGGTCAAGAACATTGCGGGCAATATCGAGAGCGAGATGAATTCGCTGAGCCGCATCATCGCCGAAACGGCGGCCGCCTGGGAGGGCAGCTCGAAGGACTCCTTCGAGACGACCTACAACACGGTCTACAAGAAGACGCTCACCGCGCTGCAGAGCTCGCTGCTCGAGTACGCCCGCGAGATGGAGATCTTCGCGAACAAGAGCGACGAGTTCGACCAGCAGGGCGCGAGAATGTTCGACATTTCCTGAGTTTTCCTTTCCCCCGCCGCGCCGGGGCATACCGCAAAGCCCAGTCAACCGGAGAACAGCCGCCCCGGCGGCGCTCTCCGGTTCTGCTTGGGCGCTGGGAGGCGCTGTCCATGAGCCTGAAAATCAAGGCCGCAGTCATGACGCACGCCGGAAACGTGCGGAAAAACAACGAAGACAACTATTATCTGAACCAGCGCATCCGCAGGCGCGTCTCGAAGAAGACGGCGTCGCGCCGTTTTTCAGGGTGGGACGAGGCCGTCCTTTTCGCGGTGGCGGACGGCATGGGCGGCCACGCCCGCGGGGAGATTGCCTCTCTCATCGCCGTGCAGTCGCTGCGGAGCTGCCCGCTCGTTCAGGTGAAGGCCGTGGCGGGCGCGTGCCTCCGGCAGGCGAACGAGCGCATCTGCGAAGAAATCGAAAAAAACGGCGGCTCCAGGATGGGCTCCACCCTGACCGCGCTCTACATAGACAAAGGAAAGGCCGTGTGCTGCCACATCGGCGACAGCCGGTGCTACCTGCTGCGCAGCGGGACGCTCACGCAGCTCTCGAAGGACGACAGCAAGGCCCGCCGGATGGTGGAGCTTGGCGTCCTCACACCGGAGCAGGCGGCGCGTCACCCGAGCCGCCACGAGCTGACACAGCATCTCGGGATTTTCCCCGACGAGCTGGTGATTCAGCCCGCGTTCACCGAGCCCCTTGACCTCCTGCCGGGAGATATCTTCCTCCTGTGCAGCGACGGGCTGACCGATATGGCGGACGACGACGCCATCGCCGCCGTCCTCGCCGGGGAAGGCTCCCCGCGAAAGAAAGCGAGGGCGCTCGTGGAGCTTGCCCTCAGCGGCGGAGGCCGCGACAATGTGACGGCGCTCGTCGCAGAAATTCTGCCGAAGGAAAGGAGACGTTCCGCATGAACCTTTCCACGAATGACAGGGAATTCTATAAATCGCTCATGCAGTCCGTGTTTCCCGGGCTGCAGATGTTCGCGCGCGACGTGAACCTCCCCGAAGCGCTCGCCAGCCGCTACACGCCGGGAATGCTGCTGCGCGAGAAGGCGTTCACCGACGCCTCCGATCGCTTCATGGGGATGGTCACCACGCACCGCTATGTGATCCTCTCAAATCACATGGTAAACTTCTCCGCGTTTGAGCACGGAACGAACTGGGGGCTGCACGCGGCGCAGTGCGGCGCGCATTTCAAGGTGCTCGCCGTCCGCGCCTGCCGCGGGAAGACGGGAATCTTCCTGCTCCACCTCCCGGACGGCGAGGGCTGGAAATTCTGGAAAACCGGCCTGTTTGATCTCGAGAACGAGCTCACAGAGAAGGCCGTCGCCCGCTTCTGTGAAAAATGCGATACCTCCCCCGTGCCGGAGCTGACGACGCCCGAATGGCTCGACCGCTGCGCCTTCCCCCTCGGCATGGACGAATCGGGCAATTTGTGGCCCCTCGAGGAGGAGGGCGGCTCGCCCATGCTTCTCAGAAGCCGCGTGCTCGGCAGCCTGCTCGGCGGCGCTGCCGGCGACGCGCTCGGTTATCCCGTCGAGTTTTCGAGCGAGCAGGGCATCGAGAGCCGCTTCGGCCCGTCCGGTATCCGGACGCTCGCGCAGGCGGGCTCCCCCGCCCTCATCTCCGACGACACGCAGATGACGCTCTATGCGGCGAACGCCCTCGTGTACGCGCAGGAGACGGGCTGCAGCCGGGAGGACGCGCTGCGCCTCGCCTACGACGAATGGCTGCGCACCCAGGAGGAGCCGGAGACGCTCGCCGGCGCGAAGCTCGCCCTTTCCCGCGATCCGCGGCTGCACCAGCGGCGCGCGCCCGGCAACACCTGCCTGCAGTCGCTGCGCTTTCTCCGCGGGACAAAGCAGTTCCCGAAGAACAACAGCAAGGGCTGCGGCACCGTGATGCGCGCCGCCCCCTTCGGCCTCGTGCCGCTTCCCGGCGGGGAGGAGGAGGCGTTCCGCCTCGCCGCGCTCGACGCCTCGCTCACGCACGGCCATCCGCTCGCGCGGGAAAGCTCCGGCGCGCTCGCCTGGCTCCTGCACCACATCGTCTATACCGACCCGGATCGCTTCCGCTTCACCGGCCCTGATTTTCACAAACGGCTGAGCGAGGCCGTCCTTCTGTTCCCGCGCGCGCTGTCCCCGGCGATTCATGCGTTGCTGCAGAGAGCCGTCGCGCTGGCCGGGGACGCGTCCGTCTCCGATCTCGACGGCGTCCACGCCCTCGGCGAGGGCTGGGTGGCCGAGGAGACGCTGGCCATCGCCGTATTCTGCGCCGTGCGCCACCAGGACGACTTCGCCGCCGCCCTGCGGGCCGCCGTGAACCATAAGGGAGACAGCGACTCCACCGGCGCTGTCTGCGGGAATCTGCTCGGCGCGTGGCTCGGCGAGCGGGCCGTGCGGGAAGCGTTCGACCTCGCCCGGCTTGAGCTCGCCGATTGGGTGGAGCGGACGGCGAACGCGCTGCTCGCGGCTGCCGGGCCGCAATCCGGCAGTCCGTCCCCGGCAGGACCGCCAAAAGCGGCGCCCATGCGCCCGCTGCGGGAGGTCGGGCTGCGGTACACGCCGCTGACAAAGAAAGCGCTCGCCCTCTGCTATGACGCGCACCGCGGACAGCGCGACAAGGGCGGCCTGCCCTACGTCTTCCACTCGTTCCACCTCGCGGAGCAGATGGAGACGGAGGAGGAGATCTGCGCCGCCCTGCTGCACGACGTCGTGGAGGACTCGCCCTACACGCTCGACGATCTGCGCCGCGAGGGCTTCCCGGAGCCCGTGCTCGAGGCGCTTCGCCTGCTGACGCGCAGCCCCGGCGAGGATTACTTCGACTACGTCGCCCGGCTGCAGGAGAACCCAATCGCCCGGCGCGTCAAGGCGGCGGATCTGCGCCACAACGCCGACCTCGCGCGTCTCGAGCAAGTGACCGGCCGCGACCTGGAGCGCGCGGAGAAATACCGCCGGGCGCAGAAACTCCTTCTCGGTCATGCGTAAAGGAAGACATCTTTACTTTTCCCCTTTTTCTCTTTCCTTTCGGGATAATATTGACACAATATTACAAATTGTATGGAGTATGGAACATGAAAAAGCTTTTGAGCGTACTTCTCAGCCTGACGCTGGCACTCTCGCTCGCCTCGTGCGGCGGGACGGACAGCGCGTCGTCTGCCGCGCCGTCCGAAAGCGCGCCGGGCATGAACCAGGAAGCGGAGGGGGATCCCTCCGGGGCGGCTGCCGCCGATCTGCCGGGCAGCGCCGTCCCCGCGGCCTCGTCGTTTGACGGCGGCAGCG
>CASFAA010000052.1 GCA_949292505.1 uncultured Oscillospiraceae bacterium | reverse complement strand
TCCCATGTTTCCGGCCATGACAATCGTCTCCGCCTGGAACGAGATCGGGGCGACCGAGTTGAGCGCGCCGCAGGAGATCGCGCCCACGGCGAAGCCGATCGCCGTCGGGACGGACGCGAAGCCGTACGTCAGCGCCAGCAGACCCTGCGGGATGCCGTTGAGCACCACGCCGATCGCGGCCAGAATGTCTTGCAGGATTTCCAAAACCAACACCCTTTCTTTTTCATTGGGACCAGACGTCCCCCTTCTTCCTCCGCTCGGGAAAGCAGCTTGCTCTCATCATAGAGGATCCCAAAGGAAAAGGCAAGCGAAAAGGCGAAACCTGCCGAAAAAAGCGTTCACAATTTCTTTTCAGACGTTTTCAGCCCCGGTTCAGGCTCGCGGAGTATACTGAATACAATCCATATATCTGAAAAGGAGGCTGCTGTATGCCGTCTGTTTTGGAGCGCGCGGCGGCGGGAAACCGCTCCGCCATGCATCGTGTCTATGAAAAGGAGCGCCGGCTTTTCTGGTTTCTCTGCCTGCGCCTGAGCGAAAACGAGCGGGAGGCGGCGGAGCTGTTCTGCGCCGCGCTCGAAAAGCTGTGGGCGGACGTCCAGCCGCGGGACGCCGCCTCTCCGGAAGCGTTCCGCCGACGCGAGGCGCGCACGCTGTTCTCCTGCCTGCCGCCGGAGCCCGCGCGGGACGAGCCGCCGGAATCGCTGTGGAGCCTCTCCGTCCCCGCAGACAGCTCCGCGTCCGACATTCTCCTCGCCGTCGCCGACCGCCTGCCGCGGACGCAGCGCTTTCTGTTCCTGCTGCGCTTCGCGGCGGGTTTCTCCGAGCAGGACGCGGCCTTTGCCGCAGGCGGGGATACCTCCGCCGCCGAGGGACTCTGCCGCAAGGCGGAGCAGACCGTCAAACGCCAGCTTTCTTTGCTGCGCTTCAAGGTCGGTCTGCCGGACGCGCCCGAGGCGAGGGAGATCGGGCCGCTCCTGCGGGAGGCCGCCGCGGAGATCTCCGTCCCCGACGAGCTCGACGCCGAAGCCGCGGCAATCATTCTGCGCGCCGCCCGGCCGGCGAAGCTGAACCCTGTCGCGATCGCCGCACTCGTCTGCCTCTTTCTCGCCGCCGCGCTGTGGTTTGCCTGGGCGCTCTCGTCCCCCGACGGGACGGAGGCTGTGCCGTCGGAAACCGTCAGCGGGGAGGTTCTGTCGGAAAGCGAAGACGAGGACGCGGAGAGCGCTGAAGCTGCTTCCGACGCGTCGGAGGATGCGCAGGAGGACGCGGAGAGCGCCGCCTGACAGCCTCAGCCTTCTTTGCCCATATCGCGCAGGACGCGGGCGGCGGCCTCCTCGAGGCTCACCTTTGCCGGGAGGAGCGTCTCGGGCAGAAAGCCGATGAAATCGTGCTCCCGCCACCAGCGGCGCATATCGCTCTCGCCGAAATCATTCCGGTTCGGCTTCGTCGCGTGGCGGCGCAGCGTCTCCTCAAAGCTGAGATCGTAATAGTAAGCGAAAATGCGCGTGCCGTACAGCCTTTGCGCCTCCTCGAACAGCGGGCGGTAATCGCTCATGGGCAGGATGCCCTCGAGCACGACCGTCTCACAGTGTGCCCGCCCGTATTGGAGCAGGGAAATCATCAGCGGCAAAGACTTTTCCGCCCCCTCCCGCCCCCAGACGTGCAGGATCTCCATGCGCACCATATCGTGCGAGAGGCGCATGGTATTCGCGCCGAGGCGGGTTTGCAGGAGCTTCGCGAGCGAGGTCTTGCCGCTGCCCGAATTGCCGCGGAGAAGGATCAGATCGGCCATGACTGTTCTCCTTTGTTGAAATGGAAAAGCGCTTCGTCCGGGCGCTCTTTTTCGCTTATTTGATAAGGAAAAATGCGTTACTTGTTCACCACATTCTGCGGCGCTCCGGCGAGGAAGGCGCGGACGTTCGCAACGGCGGTGTCCATCAGACGGACGCGGCACGCGTACGGGGCCCACGCGATGTGCGGAGTAAAGACGCAGTTCTCCGCCGTGAGGAGCGGGTTGTCGGCGCGGATCGGCTCGGCCGAGACAACGTCGACGCCCGCGGCGAGGAGCTTTCCGGAGCGCAGGGCGGCGGCGACGGCAGCCTCGTCGATCAAACCGCCCCGGGCGGTGTTGAGCAGGATCGCCCCGTCCTTCATCTTCGCGAGGGCGGCCTCATCGATCATGCCCTGGCTGTCGGCGTTGAGCGGGCAGTGAAGCGAGACGACGTCGCTGCGGGCCAAAAGCTCCTCGAGAGGGACGAGCTCCGCCGTCCCGTCGAAGCCCGGGGCGGCGCTGCGGCTGAACGCGAGCACCCGCATTCCCATCGCGGCGGCGATTTTCGCGGCGGCGCGGCCAATCCGGCCGTAGCCGACAACGCCCATCGTCTTGCCGAGCAGCTCGATGAGCGGATAGTCCCAGAAGCAGAAGTCGGTGCTCGCCGTCCAGCGTCCCTCGTGGACGGCGCGGCTGTGGTCGCCCGCGTGGTGGCAGATCTCGAGCAGGAGGGCGAAGGTGAGCTGCGCGACGCTCTCGGCGCAGTACGACGGGATGTTGCACACAGGGATGGCGCGGCGCTTCGCCGCCTCGACGTCGACAATGTTGTAGCCTGTGGCGAGGACGCCGATGTACCGCACCGACGGGCAGGCGGCGAGAACGCTCTCCGTGATCACCGTCTTGTTCGTCAGCACAATTTCGGCGTTCCCAATGCGCGCGATCGTCTCCTCCTCCCCGCCGAGCGTGCGGTCATAGACTGTGAGCTCGCCGAGGGCGGCGAGGCCATCCCAGCTCAGATCGCCGGGGTTCTCCGTAAAGCCGTCCAGCACAACAATTCTCATGGCAGCCTTCCTCCCTTTCTCTCAGAGCCCGTCGCCGAGTCCGGCGCGGGCTTTTTCATGTGTGCGCACGCCTTCCCAGACGATGGGGGCGTCGAACGTGAGCTCGGCGATGGTGTCGTACGGGTGGCGGTGCTCCGGGGCGGCGGAGAACGTGACGGTGCTCCCATCCTCGCGCAGCAGCAGCTCCCCGCCCGTCACGAGGCGGGCGCTTCGGAGCCTTCCGAAGCGGTTCTCGAACGCGATTTTGTCGCTCGTCCACTCCGTAACGTGGAGATACAGCTTATTGCCGCGGTACGTCGCGCCGCCCCAGGGGCCGGGCTCCACCGGGCCGCCGCGCGTGCCGTAGAGCGTATCGCCGTACTCCCTGAGCCACGCCCCGACCTGCACGAGGCGCTCGGCGTGGAGGGGATCAAAGCTGCCGTCGCCGCGCGGGCCGACGTTCAGGAGCAGGTTGCCGTCGCGGGTAACGACGGAGACGAGCCGCTCGACCACCTGCCGCACGGAGAGCACGGGCATATCGGGAATGTAACCCCAGCTCCTGGCGAGGCAGTCGTTGCTGTCCCACGGCTTGTCGGTCTGCATTGAGCCGACAAAGCGCTCGCGTACCTCGAAATCGCCCTCCCAGCCGAAGCGGTTGTTGACAATGATGTCCGGCTGCAGCTCGCGGATCATGCGCATCACGTCCTCGGACTGCCAGAAATAGTTGACCTCCCCGTAGAGCGGGTCGCTGCCGAAGTCCTCGCGGCGGCGCCAGCCCTTTTCGTGGTCGTAGCCGATCCCGCCGTGGGCGAGCCATTCGCCGTCGAACCAGATCATATCGATCTTGCCGTAGTTCGTCATGAGCTCGCGCAGCTGCTCGCGGCACTGGTCGCGCATCGCGAGGGCGCTGTCGCAGTACATCTCCGGGAAAAAGTAGCCGGGGAAGCGCCAGTCCATCGGCGAATAGTAAAAACCGACCTTCAGCCCCTCTGCGCGGCAGGCGTCGGCGAACTCGCGCACGAAGTCGCGGTGCGCGGGGGTGTTCATGCTGTTGTACGCGCTGACCTTGCTGTCAAAGAGGCAGAAGCCGTCGTGGTGGCGCGTCGTGAGCACCATGTACCGCATTCCGGCCTGCTTCGCCGTGCGCGCCCAGGCGGCGGCGTCGAAGGCGGGAGCCGAGAACTTGTCCGCGAGGCGGGCGTAATCGGAGGCGTTGATGCGGTCCATGAACATCGTCCATTCGCCGTGCCCGAGGAGGGAATACAGCCCCCAGTGCAGGAACATCCCGTACTTTGCGTCGCGGAACCACTGGAGCTTCTCCTCCGGCTGCGGAGCGATGGGCTCCGGATGATATTCGTTTTTCAGATTCAAAAGCAGCATTTGTTTCTTCCTTTCCAGACGAAACCGCCCCGCCGCGGGAGGGCAGGGCGCGATTCTCCGAAAGCCCGGGCGGACTTTCGTTTCTATCTTACAGCATAACACCTGTGCGCGGGAGTGGCAAGACCCGGAGGAGAAAAAGCTTTACGGCGTTTCCGCCTCGCTTCCGGTGAAAAAACGGGCGGGAATGCGGATTGTCACCCGGTTCTCAAAAAACGGAACGCTCGAAAAATCGATCTCCGCCTCCCCGTAACAGGCGCACAGGCGGCGGTAGATGTTGTTCAGACCGACGTGGCCGCGCCCTTCCCCGCCCTCGCGGCGCACGGCGGCGCGCGCCTTTTCCACATCGATCCCCGCGCCGTTGTCTGTGACGGAAAGCTCCAGCGACTCCTCGCTGAGCGCGGCGGCGATCGTCACCATCGGCGCAAACGGAAAGCTCTGCAGCGTCCCGACACGGAAGCCGTGCTTGAGGGAATTCTCGACAAGCGGCTGCACGATGCACTTTACGATGCGCACCTCAAGCAGCTCGTCGGGAATCTCGATCGAGAGCTGCACCTGCTGGGAGAAACGATAGTTCATGATGCGCACATAGGCTGCGGCGTGCTCCGCCTCCTGCCCGAGCGTCACAAGGTTTTCCCCGTATGCGAGGCCGACGCGCAGATAGTTGCCGAGGCTTGAGACCATCTTCGAGGCGTTCGCGCTGTGCCCGCTGACAATCTCCATATTGATGAACTCGAGCGCGTTGTAAACGAAATGCGGATTCATCTGCTCGGAGAGCAGCTGGAGCTGCGTCTCGTACTTTTCCGTCTCCTCCTGCCGGATCTGCTCCATCTGGCGGTGAATGGTACCGTACATCGAGTCAATCGAATCGTTGAGCTGCTCGAGCTCGTCATGCGAGGTGACGGCAGCCTTCCCGGCGTAGGTGTTCGTCTCGATGCTGTGCAGGGAGCTCATGAGCAGCTTGAGCGGCCTTGTGACAAAGAGCGAAGCCAGAATGCTCAGCGTCGCGACGACAAGGCTGGTGGTCAGGGCGATGGTAAGGAGGAAGAAAAGAATATCGTTGTACTGCTGCAGAAACAGGCTCCTGGGAACAACGTTCACGACATACAGGCTGTCCTGCGCGGCCTCGGCGCAGAAGACGTAATGCTCTCCGAGCTGCGCATAGGCAATCTCTCCGCCGCGGATCCTTGCCGCCGCCTCACAGATCTCCGCGCTCTCCGCCAGCGCGTACTCTTCGGAAAGCGGGTCGAGCGACAGGATCCTCCCCTCCCCGTCGGTCAGGTAGAGCAGGCCCTCGGAGCTGTCGGCGCAGTAGACGCTCAAATAGCTCTGCAGCGCCTCGCGGTCAAGAAAGACGTAGAGGAGCAGATCCGTCTGCTCCGGGCTTTCGCTCAGGAGAAGGAGCTTCATATCCCGCTGGTAGCGGAGCGGGAAGACGACGGGGACTGCGGCGTCGGCGTTGCTGAACGGATGCGGCGCATTCTGACTCGGCAGAAAGGTCACGCCGGACAGGCCGCGCAGGTCTTTTCCCCAGTAATAGGCGGAGACGCCGCTCCCGAGGCGGAAGGAATACGGGTAATACAGCCAAGTGCTCCCGTTCCCCGAGTCCCGCGTGATGAGCGCGCAGGAGACGAGCTCGTGGATCTGAATGTAGCGCGTGAAAGCGTCCTGCAGCTCGTTGTTGCATTCCGAATAGGTGAGATCTCCGTCGAGCACCAGCTCGACGGTTTCCTTCGTCTCCTCGGAGACGGATGCGCTCACAAAACGGCGCAGCAAATAGGAGTAGGTCCTCTCGACATACTCCGCCACCTCCTCCGTTTCCTGCTCGGCCTCCTCAACTGAGGAGGAAAGCGAGAAACCGGAATAAAAAAAGCTGACGGCGGCCAGAATCGCAGCCAGCCCGAGGAGCACGGGGACGAGCGTGTACAGCCACAGCTTCGTCACCAGTCTTCTCGGCTGCCTGAACAGGCGCATGGGCGGCCTCCTTTCTTCAGCGCGTATTCATATATTCAGAAGGGGACATTCCCGTCTCATTTTTGAACGCGCGGGAAAACGACCGGTAATCCTGATAGCCGACATGGTAAGCGATCTCGCTGATGTTGATATCGCGGGACGCCAGAAGCTTCTGTGCGAGCGCCATGCGGGCGTGGAGCAGGTAGTCCCGGAAGTTCGTGCCGGTCTTGTTTTTAAAATAAATGGTGAAGTACGTCTCGCTCAGGTGCACCTGCTCGGCGACGTCCTTCGCCTTGATGTTCTTGTCGAGATTCCGCTGGATGTATTCCTTCGCGGCGCGGATGATGCCGTTGCGCTCGACGGCGGAGTCCGTGAGCAGGGCGCCGTAGCTTTCGAGCAGCTCCGTCACCCAGCGGCGCAGCTC
>CASFAA010000051.1 GCA_949292505.1 uncultured Oscillospiraceae bacterium | reverse complement strand
GGCGAGGAGGTTTCCTTTTACCGGGACGGGGAATTCGCCGCGCGCACGGACGCCTGGCCCAATGCCGGCGCGTATTCCCTTGACGTGTACGCGATAGACGGATACGTTTTGGAGACCTTCTCCGAGGGGAACTTCCCGACGTTTTCCCAGCTGTACGAGTGGAGCGCAGCGTTTCAGACGGACACGCGCGGCTATCCCGTTTTTTTGTTTTTCTTTTGTCTTGTCCTCGCAGTTCTGATTCTGGACATCGCTTTTCCGAATCTGTTTTTCTATCTTCAGCACGGTCTGGCTGTCGACGGGGGAGAGCCGAGCGGCTTTTACCGCGCCGGGCAGAAGCTGGGCCGCGTCGTCATTGCCATCCTGCTTGTGCTTATCGTGTTCTGGACCTTTTACCCGCCCGTTTGACGGGGGAGTATCAAAAACGGAGGAATCGTGAAATGTATGAATTGATCCAGCTTACCGAGAGGAGCTATCTGATTCAAAGTCCCGCGAGGATTGGCCTCGTCCGCCTTGAGGGAGACGACGTCTGTCTCATCGACAGCGGCAGCGACAAGGACGCCGGCCGGAAGGTGCGCCAAATCCTTGACCGAAACGGCTGGAAGCTCCGGGCCATCTACAACACCCACTCGAACGCCGACCACATCGGCGGGAACAAGTACCTGCAGGCGCAGACGGGCTGCGAGATTTTCGCGCCGGGCATCGAGTGCGCCTTCACGCGCTGGCCGGTGCTCGAGCCGTCCTTCCTCTACGGCGGATATCCGTTCGGCGAGCTGCGGCACAAGTTTTTGCTCGCGCAGGAGAGCGGCGCGCAGGAGCTCACGTCCGACGCTCTTCCCGAGGGCTTCCAGCTGATCCCGCTGCCCGGTCATTTCTTCGATATGGTTGGCTACCGCACGCCGGACGGTGTCGTCTATCTCGCGGACTGCCTCACGAGCCGCGAGACGCTGGAAAAATACGGCCTGTGCTACATCTATGACGTCGCCGCCTACCTCAAGACGCTGGAACTGGTTAAGACGCTCGAGGCGAAGGTGTTCGTCCCCTCCCACGCGGAGGCGGCGGAGGACATCGCCCCGCTTGCGCAGCTCAACATCGACAAGGTGCACGAGATTGCCGAGGCCATCGTCTCCCTCTGCGCCGAGCCAATCGGCTTTGACAAGCTCCTCCAGCAGATCTTCGCCCGCTTCGGCCTGACCATGACGTACGAGCAGTACGTCCTCATCGGGAGCACTGTGCGTTCCTACCTCTCCTGGCTCAAGGACACGGGCCGCGTCGACGCCCGGATTGACGACAACAGGCTTCTCTGGGCACGCGTTTCGTAAGCTTGCTTGCCGCAAAAAAATCCCGCCGCTCTCCGTTTTCGGGAGAAGCGGCGGGATTTTTATGTACGCAGAGAGCCGTTACGGCTGAGGCGGCAGCTGCTGTGAATCAGACGGCGCGGCCGGCTGCTGCGGCTGCTGCGGCACGAAGGGCGCCTGCTGCGGGACATACGGGGCCTGCTGCACCGGCGGCTGGACGGGCTGCTGCACCGGCGCGGACGGCGTCCAGCTCTGCTGCGGGACTGCCTGCTGTACCGTCTGCGGAGCCGCAGCGCGGCGAAGCTTCATCTCGGCCATATCCTGCGAGAAGATCAGAAGCGCATAGACGCCGAGGAAGCAGATCCAGCCGAGATTCGCGACGGCGGCCAGAGCGCCGTACCGCAGGGTGAGGAAGATGCTGATGAATTCATACGCGCCAATCACGCACGCGACGATGAAAGCCGAAAGGCGAAGCGCGTGGCGGTTCACACGGCGGAGCACCGTGATGAGCCATACCAGCGCGAGGAAACCGTAGAGAATCAGGTGGACGATAAACGAGTCGAGATTATAGAAGAAATACAGTCCGCCGAGATACGTCAAGCCACGCAGACCGGAGAACAGGGCGTTAAGGCCGAACACGGAATAGGCGATGGCGAAGGCAAGCGTGTCAACCGGTACCTTCCGCACGCAGAGCCACGTCGTGAAGATCGAGGCAATCGCGCAGAACCACAGCATAGGGGAGTAGGAGACGGCAATCAGGAAAAACAGCGAGGCGCACGCCGAGACGATGGCCGCCGCTTTGCGAATCGGATCGAGCTCAAAGCCCTTGACCAGCTTCAGGAAGCTGTCGGCGACGAAGCGAAGGCTGACGTCGGGCTCTGCGGGCGGCACGGGGACCTTCGGAGCCGCCTGCGGGGCGGGCTGCGGCGCTGCCTGCAGCACGGGCTGAGCGGAAACAGGGGGCTGCGCGGACTGCGCCGGAGCGGGCGGAACGGCCTGACCGTTCGGATAGCCGCACTGCGGACAAGAGGGCGCGAAATCCGGGAAATCGGTGCCGCATTTGAGACATTTCATAACGTGAGATTCCTCCTCTCGAAATCTGCGTCCGCCGCGGGAGCGGACATCCTTTTCGGATCTCTGTCTCCCATTATACCAGAGAAAACGAAAAATGAGCACCTTTTTTAAAAAAATCAGGAAATAATGGCGAGAACAACGCCTTCCGCTGCTATGATCCCGCAGCGTACCACAAACGCGCTTCCCGGGTATTTGACAAGGGGAAGGGCAGACGGTATACTGATTATATTCCAAAGATGTGAAAGGAGTCGATTCGATATGGCGCAGGAGCTGTCGCAGGAGAGAAGAAGCGAGCTTGCCCACGCCAGCCAGCTTCAGGTTGAGGTGATGAAGGGTCTGCAGTGCGGGGAGCCGGTGGAGCGCCTCCTGCTCAAGGCGCTTGAGAGCCTCGCGCTCAAGGACAATGACACCGTGTCCTACCCGGAGGCGAAGAAGACGCTTCTCGCCATTTATGGCGACGCGCTCGGCGAGCCCGTTCCGCTGCAGATTGAGCTTGAGGAGTTCGAGACGCGCCTCGAGCGCCTCCGCAAGGCGTACGAGGAGGGCATGGAGACGGAGCCGAAGGATACCCAGGAACGTGTGAAGAACGCCATCATGGCGCACGAGAACCGCATCGAGTTTTTGAAAAAGAAAATTGACGCCGTGGGAGCGGTGAACCCGTGACGGCCGCAACGTTCTCCTCCCCGCTCGGGGAGGGCTGGATCGGCGAGGACTGCGGCGCGATTTGCGCCCTGCGCTTCGGCCCTCCGCCGGACGGGATCGTTCTTTCCCGCACCGCGCTGACCGACGCTGCCGGGCGGTGGCTTCTGTCGTACTTTTCCGGGTCGCGCGAGCCGTTTCCCTTTCCGCTTCTGCTCGAGGGGACACAGTTCCAGCGGGCCGTGTGGAACGCGCTCCTCGATATCCCGTACGGGGAGACGCGGCCGTACGCCTGGCTCGCCGCGCGGGCGGGCAATCCGCGGGCCTGCCGCGCGGCGGGAGCGGCCTGCGGGAAAAACCCCGTCTGGATTGCTGTCCCGTGTCACCGGGCCGTCGGGGCGGACGGCTCGCTCACCGGCTATGCCGGCGGACTGGAACGAAAGCGCGCACTGCTCGATTTGGAAAGGAGAACCGCCTCATGTTGACCATCGGCTGCCATCTCTCCTCGTCGAAGGGCTTCCTCCACATGGGGAAGACAGCCCTCTCGATCGGGGCGAACACGTTTCAGTTCTTCACGCGCAATCCGCGCGGCAGCCGCGCCAAGGAGCTCGACCCTGCCGACGCCGCAGCGCTCCTCGGGCTGATGCGCGAGCACTCCTTCCCGACGGCGGTGGCGCACGCCCCGTACACGCTCAACGCCTGCTCCGCCGCCCCGGAGACGCGCGAATTCGCCGAGCAGACGATGGCCGACGACCTGGCGCGCCTCGAAGCGCTGCCCGGCGTCCTCTACAATTTCCACCCCGGCAGCCACGTCGGCCAGGGGACAGAGGAGGGAATCCGCCTTATCGCGGAGCAGCTCAACCGCATCCTGCGCCCCGGGCAGCACACGGTCGTCCTGCTCGAGACGATGGCAGGCAAGGGCTCAGAGGTCGGGGGACGCTTTGAGGAGCTGCGCGAGATCATCAGCCGCGTCCCCCTCTCCGACCGCCTCGGCGTCTGTCTCGACACCTGCCACGTCCACGACGCGGGCTACGACATCGTCCATGACCTCGACGGCGTCCTGCGCGAGTTCGACCGCGTGATTGGCCTTGATCGCCTGCGCGCCGTCCATCTCAACGACAGCAAAAACCCGCTCGGCAGCAGAAAGGACCGCCACGAGCGCATCGGCCATGGGGAAATCGGCCTCGACGCCCTCGCGCGCGTCGTTCGCCACCCGCTGCTGCGCGGTCTTCCGTTCTGCCTGGAAACGCCGAACGAGCTGCCAGGCTATGCGGAGGAGATTGCCCTGCTGCGCTCCCTCGCGGAACAGGATATGTGAGAATCCCGGCGTTTTGCCGGGATTTTTTGTCCGGAAAAGGGAAAGAGGGGCTTTATTCTTGAACGCCGGCAGCTTTTTTGCTATACTATATCCGTATTTTGCTTTTTCCCCTGCAGACTGACGGGGGAGATGCAGCAAATTTTCTGAGGAAAGGCAATGATTCCTATGGCAAAAGTGACGCTTCTGGCCTGTACCCCTGAGCCGGAGAAGCTGATCGCCGCGTCGGCGAAGCTGTGCTATTCGCCGTCCTCAATCGACACCATCCGCGACGGGCTGACGGAGGAGAAAACCTCCTCCTTTGTGCATATGCTGGCCGAGATCGGCCACGAGAGCCCGATCGAGCACGCGAGCTTTACCTTCGGCATCGAAGGGGTGTCCCGCTCGTTCCTCGCGCAGATTACGCGCCACCGCATCGCGTCGTACAGCGTCCAGAGCCAGCGGTATGTGGCGGAGAATTCCTTTGAGTACGTCATCCCGCCCGAGATCGAAGCGATCCCGGAGGCGAAGGAGGAGTTTCTCGCCGCCATGCGCGAGGACCAGCTCCACTACGAGAGGCTGACCACGCTGCTCGAGGCGAAGCACCGCGAGACGCTCCTGCGCGAAGGAAAAACGGAGAAGGAGGCCGCCCGCGCCGCCCAGAAGATGGCGATTGAGGACGCCCGCTTCGTGCTCCCGAACGCGTGCGACACGAAGATGATCTGCACGTTCAACGCGCGCAGCCTGCTCAATTTCTTTTCTCACCGCTGCTGCAACCGCGCGCAGTGGGAGATCCGCGACGTCGCCTGCCAGATGCTCGCCCTCGTGAAGGAGGCCGCCCCGCACATCTTTGAGAAGGCCGGTCCGCCGTGCCTGCGCGGCGCGTGCCCGGAGGGGAAGATGTCCTGCGGGAAAATGAATCAGGTGCGCGAGCGCTTCGGGGTAAGGCCGTGAGGGGGCTGCTTCTGACCGTGGAAGGACTTGACGGCAGCGGAAAAGGGACGCAGTCCCGCCTTCTGCTCGAGTCGCTGCGGGAAAAAGGCGTCCCGGCGCGTCTTGTTTCGTTCCCGGACTACGACCATCCGTCCTCCGCGCTCGTCAAAATGTACCTCGCGGGGGAGTTCGGCAGGAATCCGGGAGACGTCAACGCCTACGCCGCTTCGTCCTTCTTCGCCGTCGACCGCTACGCGAGCTACCGCAAATACTGGCGGGATGCGCTGCTCTCCGGCGAGTGCGTGATTGCCGACCGCTACACGACGTCGAACATGGTCTACCAGCTCAGCAAGCTTCCCCGCGCCGAGTGGGAAGGCTTTCTGTCCTGGGTGCGCGATTTTGAGTACGGAAAGCTCGGCCTCCCGGAGCCTGACGCCACCGTCTACCTCGATATGCCAATCGAGGTTTCCCAGCGCCTCCTCAGCGGGCGGTACGGGGGAGACGAGGCGAAAAAGGACATTCACGAGAGCAGCCGCGCCTATCTCGAGTCGTGCCGCGAGGCCGCGCTGTTTGCCGCCGGGGAACTCTCCTGGCGCATGATCTCCTGCGCGTCGGGGAACAATCCTAAAACGGTGGAGGAGATCCGCGGCGAGGTCTTCGCCTCGCTCTCCGATCTGCTCTCCCGATACGAAACAGACAGGAACTGACCAATCAAAGGAGGCTTGCGGCCATTTGCCGCACAGATTGTATGCTGGATTTTTATTACCCCGAATTGAAGGACAGGGAGTGGGTGCAGCCCATTCTCACCGCCTCGGGCGGACTGGGAAGCGAGTGCGCGTTCGGCACGATGTACATCTGGCGCTGGACGTACGCCCGCCGCATCTGCCGCTATAAGGACTTTCTGCTCTCCGGCTTCGGCCAGGAGCTGCGCTCCTATGTGGTTCCCGAGGGCGTCGGAGACAAGCGGGAGGCGGTCGAGGTGATGATGGCGGACGCCCGCGAGCGCGGCGTGCCGTTCCGGATGTGGGGCGTCACGAAGGAGACGCTCGACGAGTACGAGAGCCTGTTCCCGGGCCGGTTCGATTATCTGCCGCTGCGCGATGACGCCGACTACCTCTACCGCTCGGAGTCGCTCATCACCCTCGCCGGGCGCAAGCTCCACGGCAAGCGGAACCATCTCGCGCAGTTCAACCGCACCTACGACTGGACGTACGAGGACGTAACCCGCGACAATTTCCGCGACTGCCTCGAAGTCGCCCACGAATGGTGCCGGAAGAACGGCACCTGCGGCGAGGACGGCAGAAGCGAGGAGAACTGCGCCGTCGCCGCGTCGCTGCACAATTTTGAGGCGCTGCATATGAAGGGCGGCCTCATCCGCATCGAGGGCAAGCCCGTCGCGTTTTCCGTCGGCGAGGAGATCAATCCCCGCTGCTTTGTCGTTCACTTTGAAAAGGCGGTCGATGGCTACAACGGCCTCTATCCCGCCATCAACCGTGAATTTGCCGCGCACGCCCTCTCGCAGTACGAGTGGATCAACCGCGAGGAGGACATGGGGATCGAGGGCTTGCGGAAGGCGAAGCTTTCCTATTACCCCGAGCTCCTGCTTGAAAAATATATGGCCGTCCCGAAGGGGGAAGCGCTGTGATTTCCCTCGCGTCCCCCGGCATGACGCGCGAGCTGCGCCGCCTGTGGCAGACGTGCTTTGAGGAGCCCGCGCGTCCCGTGAACCTGTTCCTGCGCACCGCTTTCCGCCCGGAAAACTGCGCTGTGCTGTTCGAGGGCGAAAGGCTCGCCGCGGCGGTGCACCTGCTGCCGTGCCGCGTTCTGCTGCCCGGCGGCGCAGAGGCGAAGGCGCACTACGTCTACGCCGCCGCCACTTTTCCCGAATTCCGCGGCCGCGGCTGTATGACATCCCTGCTCGGGTCCGCCGCAGGGCTCGGCGCCGCGCGCGGTCAGGCGTATTCCGTCGTCCTGCCGGCGCACGAGGGGCTTGTCCCCTTGTACGAGAAGGCGGGCTACGTTCCGTTTTCCTCCGTCGCGGAGGAGGAGGCGGACGCGCGCCTTATCTCGGCGAACGCCTCGCCTCCCGCTCCCGGGCGGCATCTCGCCTCGTTTTCGCAGCTCTGTGCGCGCCGCCGCGCGGCCCTCTCCGATCGCCCCGGCAGCGTCCTCTGGGACGAGAACGCCTTTTTCTATGCGGCGGAGAGTGCCCGCGTCTACGGCGGAAAACTGCTCGTCTGCGGCGAGGGGGAGACGCTCTCCTGGGCGCTGTGCGGGATGTCGGACGGGCGCTGCGAAGTCGCCGAATGGATGGCGCATCCCGCACAAAAAGCGGAGCTCCTCGGCCTGCTGCTGCGCGCGTGTCCCGCGCCGTCCTACCGCTTCCGCCTCCCGGCGGGCGGAGAGCCGCTGCTTTCGGGAAGCGAGCGCTCCGAGCGTCCGTTCGGCATGATGCGCGCCCTGGGGGAAAACGCGCTTCCCGCCGTCTTCCCGGAGAGGCCGCCGTATCTCGGGCTGTCTCTCGACTGACGAAGGAGAGAAAACCATGGCAAAGGCAATTCTCATCTGCGGCAGGCTCTGCAGCGGCAAAAGCACCTATGCCCATGCGCTCCGCCGGTCGCGGCGCGGCGCGGTGCTCTCCATAGACGAGCTCCTTCTGCCGCTGTTCGGACAGAATCCAGGCGAGCGGTACGACGCCTGCGTCGAGATTACGCGCCGCATTCTTTTTCAAAAGTCGCTCGAGCTCATCGAGTCCGGCGTTGACGCGATTCTTGACTGGGGCTTCTGGACAAAGGCGCTGCGCGAGGAGGCAAGGTGGTTCTACGCGGCGCGCTGCGTCCCGTTTGAATTCCATTATCTTGACGTCCCCGACGCCGAGTGGAAGCGCCGCCTGCGCCGGCGAAACGCCGCGGTGAAGGCTGGCGGCTGCTCCGCGTATTTCGTCGACGCGAATTTATATCGGAAATTTGAAGGCCTGTTCGAGACTCCCTCCCGAGAGGAGATCGACGTCTGGGTCGACGGGGGAGCGCTTCCCCCGCAGAGTCCTGCGGCAGGCGAATCACGATAGAAGAAACGGAGGACATTGGTATGATCTATGTATTTCTGGCAAACGGCTTTGAGGAAGTGGAGGCACTGACGCCGGTCGACGTACTGCGCCGCCTCGGCTGCGAGGTGAAGACGGTCGGCGTCGGCGGATCGGAAATCACCGGCTCGCACGGCGTCACGGTCAAGGCCGATCTGGAGGAAAAGGACGTCGAGACGGACGGCGTTGAGATGGTCATCCTGCCCGGCGGAATGCCCGGCACGCTGAATCTCGAGAAGTCCCCGATCGTCCGCGCCGCGGTGGAAGCCGCCGCGAAGGACGGCGCGTGGGTCTGCGCAATCTGCGCCGCGCCCTCCGTGCTCGGCCACCTCGGCCTTCTCAAAGGGCACAGGGCGACGTGCTATCCCGGCTTCGAGCAGGAGC
Source organism: uncultured Oscillospiraceae bacterium (assembly GCA_949292505.1). Classification (GTDB taxonomy): domain Bacteria; phylum Bacillota; class Clostridia; order Oscillospirales; family Acutalibacteraceae; genus Caccousia. The sequence continues at coordinate 1,673 of CASFAA010000051.1, read as the reverse complement.
TCACCGGCGCGGAGGCGACAGGCGCGCCCGTCGAGGTCAGCGGCAATTTCATCACGGGACGCGGAGCCGGCGCAGCGATGGCCTTCGCGCTCAAGCTGGGCGAGGCGCTCTGCGGCGAGGAGAAGTCCCGCAAGGTCGGAGCCGCCATGTGCGTTCCCGGTCTTTGATCAGACTGCTCCAATGCGCTGCAGGGAAATGTGACAGATGGTTACGACGAATATCAAGGAACTCAAGAATTCGCTGCGCCTGCGCAGCCGCGCGTTCCGCGAGCAGATGGAGCAGGGGAGAAAGGAACGGGCGGACGCCTCTATTCTGCGCCGCCTGCTCTCGCTGCGCGAGTATGCGCAGGCAGACTGGATCTATACTTACGTCAGCAAGCCGATTGAGGTCGACACCGTGACCCTGATCCGGCGCGCGCTCGAGGCCGGCAAGCACGTCGCCGTGCCCCGCTGCGTGCCCGGTACGCGGGAGATGGAGTTTTACGAGATCCGCGCGCTGGAGGAGCTCGAGCCGGGCTCGTTCGGCGTGCTCGAGCCGGTGCCGGGACGCTCCCGTCTTGTGGAGGAGGACACCGGCGGCCTCTGCGTTGTGCCGGGGCTCAGCTTCGACGAGGAGGGCTACCGGCTCGGCTACGGCAAGGGCTACTACGACCGTTTCCTGTCGCGTTTTCGCGGCGTCACGGTGGGAGCCTGCTACAGCGGCTGCGTGCGCCGCATTCTCCCGCACGGCTATTTCGATCGGCCGGTGGACATTCTGATCACGGAGCGCGGCATCCGCAACGTCAGCAATCGAGCGCCCCGCCGGGGCAACGGAGGAAAAGCAAACCATGAACGAAAACAGAGAAAATCGTAACGCCCCGCCCCCGTCGGACGAGGAGCTCAGCCGCCGCCTGCGGGAAAAGCGGGTGAACAGCTTTTCACTGAACATTGCGGAGGACGACTTCGCAGCGCCGGAGGAGGCGGAGGAGTCCGCCTCCATCAGCAGCTACAGCGATCCGTCTGTCGCGAAGGCGCAGACGGCGCAGGCGACGCGCAGCGAAAAACAGGCGAAGAAGCGCGCCGCGAAGGCGCACAAGGCGAGGAACAAGCAGAAGCGCAAGACGAACCAGCGGTTTTTCCGCCTTGCCTGGTTTTTCATGGCCGTCCTGCTCTCGCTTGTCGCCGCGCGGTACGCCGTCGACGGCATCAACGATATGCTTGCCACGGGGCGCGAGGCCGTCAAGGTGACGGTGGATCTGCCCGTCGACCCGACGAACGAGGAGGTCGCCGAAATCCTCAAGGAGAAGGGCGTCATTCAGGAGAAATCCTTCTTCCAGCTGTACGCGCGGTTCACGAACTCGAGCGAGTACTACAGCAACGGTACCTTCGAGCTCGACACCTCGATGGATTATCAGGCGATCATCAACGCGCTGCAGCGCACCTCCAACCGCCTCGACACGGTGAAGGTCATGATTCCCGAGGGTACCAGCGTGATGCAGCTCGCCGCCCTGCTCGAGGAGAACGGCGTCTGCTCCGCGAACGATTTCCTCGAAGCGTGCAATACGACGGAGCTCGACGAGAGCTACGACGTTCTTTCCTACATCGAGGACAGGGGAGAGCGGTATTACCATCTCGAGGGTTATCTGTTCCCCGATACTTACGAATTCTATCAGAACGACGACGTGATGAACGTCC
>CASFAA010000050.1 GCA_949292505.1 uncultured Oscillospiraceae bacterium | reverse complement strand
CCGCCGAAATAGTCCGCGTCCGGCGCGTCGCGGTAGAAGCGCATCTCGTCGCGGAGCCATTGCAGCACCGCCCCGCCGACGAAGACGCTGCCCTCGAGCGCGTAGGTGATTTGCCCGTTCAGGCCGTAGCCGATCGTCGTGAGGAGGCCGTTTTTGCTCTCGACCGGCTCGCTGCCTGTGTTCATGAGAATGAAGTTGCCCGTCCCGTAGGTGTTTTTCACGTCGCCCTGCTCAAAGCACGTCTGCCCGAAGAGGGCGGCCTGCTGGTCGCCCGCGATGCCGCAGATCGGCACCTCCGCTCCGGCAATGTTCATCGTGCCGTAGACCTCGGAGCAGCTGCGCACCTCGGGCAGGACGGAGCGGGGAATCCCGAGCGCGGAGAGGATTTCCTCGTCCCACTCGAGCGTGTGGCTGTTGAAGAGCATCGTCCGGGACGCGTTCGTGTAGTCGGTGACGTACGCCGCGCCGTCCGTGAGCTTCCAGATGAGCCAGGAGTCGATCGTCCCGCACAGCAGCCTCCCGGCGTCCGCCAGCTCCCGCGCGCCGGGGACGTTGTCGAGAATCCAGCGGATTTTCGTCCCGGAGAAGTACGCGTCGACGAGAAGACCGGTTTTCTGACGAATGGCTTCGGTCAGTTCCTTGTCGCGCAGGATTTCCTCGCACAGCGGGGCCGTGCGGCGGCACTGCCACACAATCGCGTTGCAGACGGGGAGGCCCGTCTCCCTGTCCCACGCGACGACCGTCTCGCGCTGGTTCGTCACGCCGATGCCCGCAAGCTCCTCGCCGTGGATGCCGAGCCGCGTGAGCGCTTCCATCAGCACGCCGTACTGCGTGACGTAGATGTCCGTCGCGTTGTGCTCGACCCATCCGGCCTGCGGGTAAATCTGCGGAAATTCCTTCTGCGCCGCGGAGACGATGTTCTGCTCGCGGTCAAAAATGATGCACCGGCAGCTTGTCGTGCCCTCGTCGAGCGCCGCGATGTAACGCTTCTCTCTTGCCATGATAACCCCTCCCAATCGATTTTCCGAAACGAAAAAAGCAGCATGACAGGAATACCCGTCGTGCTGCTCTCTCTCTCCGCGTGACTGTACCCTTATCTTACCACGCCGGGGCGAAGCGTGTCAAGCGCTCTCTCTGCGAACGCGCCTGTTTTTCTCCACAGCGGCGCAGCCTTTTGTTCATCCCCACAAAGGACGAGAATTCTCCCCCCGGACAGCCTCCCGTTCTTCTTTACACGCGCCGAAAGAACGAGTATAATAATAGGATGACAGCGTACCCACGCGAAAGGGGGAGCCTCATGGCTAAGGAGAAGGAAACGAAGACGAACGTGATGCGCGTCCTCGACCGCGCGAAGATCCCGTACCGTACCTATACCTACGAGCACGGGGACGGCCCGGTCGACGGCGAGTCCGTGGCGGCGCTGCTCGGCCAGAACCCGGAGCAGGTCTTCAAGACGCTCGTGACGCGCGGCGAGCGGGGAGGCTTCTTTGTCTTCGTCATCCCCGTGGGCCGCGAGCTCGACCTCAAGGCCGCCGCCCGCGCCGTCGGGGAGAAGGCCGTCTCGATGCTCCACGTCGCTGACCTCCTGCCCACCACCGGCTACGTCCGCGGCGGCTGCTCGCCCATCGGCATGAAAAAGCCCTTCCCCACCGTCCTAGACTCCTCCGCCTTAAATTTCGATACCATCATCTTCAGCGCCGGCAAAATCGGCTCCCAAGTAGAAATATCTCCTCATTCTCTCCTCGATTTAATCCATGCCACCTCCGCCCCCCTCACGCAATAAATAAGAATCGCGCGCCCTACGGCGCGCCCCCACAAATATTTAATCTTCATTATTCATCAATCAATTTTCATTAACTAAAACCCCTTGCGTAAATAGTCCCAGTATATAAAATCGCGCGCCGCCCGGCGCGCCACCGCACCTCTTCACTATTACTTCTTACTTCACCTTCCCCGGAGGCTGCATATGACCTTCCCATCTCCATCATTCACTCCCGACTCCATATTGTTCGATCTTGACGGCACCCTCTGGGATTCCGGCGACGGCGTCGCGGAGGGCTTCAACCTCGCGGCGCGGCGCTGCGGACTTCCGC
>CASFAA010000049.1 GCA_949292505.1 uncultured Oscillospiraceae bacterium | reverse complement strand
AATGCACGGTTTGAATTGACTGTGCATTCCTTTTTTGCCTACAATGGAAACGGGAAGTGGACATGAAACACATTTGTGCATACCGTTAAGGCCAGTTATGTCAATGGTTTTGAGAGATATACCCAAGTTAATGGACGAGGCGACGAGCGGCCTTGACCCCATCGTGCGCGACGAGGTGCTCGAGCTTCTGCAGGAGTTTGTCTGCGACGAGGAGCACGCCATCCTCTTTTCGAGCCACATCACCGAGGATCTTGAGAAGATCGCGGACTATATTACGTTCCTGCACAAGGGCAGGGTTGTATTCTCCGAGCCGAAGGACGCCCTTCTCTACGACTGGGGCGTCATCAGGTGCGGCCAGGCGGATCTCGCGCGCATCGACCGGGAGGATATCGCCGCCGTGAAGAGCGGCGCGTTTGAGACGCGCGTCCTCGTCAAAGACAGGGAGGCCGCCGCGCGGAAATACAGGGGCCTTGTCGTGGACCGCACCTCCATCGAGGAGATCATGGTACTGTACGGAAGGGGAGAGGGACGATGAAGGGCATTCTCGTGAAGGAGCTGCTGCTCGCGTGGAAGAATATGAAATACCTGCTGTTCGCGTTCGTGATTTTCGCCCTCGCAATTTTCTCGCAGAACGCGGAGACGCGCGTGATGATGATGGGAATGTACCTGTGCCTCATCGGCGTGCTGACCCCGCTCTACACCTTCAGCTACGACAGGACGGCGGGCTGGGACGTCTACGCCCGCGCGCTGCCCGTCGAGCGGTGGAAGCTGGTGCTCGTCAAATACCTGCTCGGCCTGATTTTCCTTACCGCCGGGCTTCTCATCGGCGGCGTCCTCATCGCCGTCTCCGCCTCGATGGGCGCAGCCTCAGAAACAGGGAGAATGCTCGGCGCCCTCGCGGGGATGATGCTCGCCGGATTGCTGCTTCTCTCGGTGCAGCTCCCGTTTTTTTACCGCTTCGGCCCGGAGAAGGCGCGCCTGTTCATCGTCGTGACCATTTTTCTCGTCACGGTGGCCTGCGGCGCGCTGATGTCCGCGCGGGAGCTGGAGAGCGGCGAGCTGCTGCTCTGGCTGCTCAGCCCCTCGCCCGCAGCGGCAGCCCTGCTGGCATTTTTTGCTGCGGCGCTGATTTTCGGTTCTTTTTTCCTGAGCGTCCGCATCTATGGAAGAAGGGGCGTCTGACGGAAAAGCGGCGCAGATGCGCGGCTTTCCGCGGCGAGGCGCGGGACAGGGGCGGTATGCGAGAGGAAGAAGGCTGAACAAAATCCGCTTTTTTGCCCGAAAAAACCTCCAAATTGTCCGAAAACCGGTTTGTATCTTGCCGGGTTTTATGGTAAGATGATACCAACATCCAGACAGCCGCGGCTGCGGATGAATAATGGCCCGGGCCGGTTCCATCGAAGAACGCGGACGGCCGGAAAGGAAGGAACGAGACAATGAATATTGGTTGGGCGATTTTCTGGCTTGCCATGATCGTCGCTGCCGTCGCCGTGGAAGCGGCGACCAACCAGCTGGTTTCCATCTGGTTCGTTCTCGGCGGAATCGCGGCGCTCGTTGCCAATCTCTTCGGCGCGCAGCTGTGGCTGCAGTGGGTTCTGTTTGTCGCCGTTTCCGCTTCCGCGCTCGTCTGTACGCGGCCTCTCGTCAAGCGCCTGACAGGCTTCCGCCGTCAGGATACAAACGCGGGGCGCGTGGTCGGGCAGATCGCGGTGGTGACGCAGCAGATTGACAACACCGCCGCCGTCGGGCAGGCCAAGGTGCTCGGGAATGTGTGGACGGCCCGCTCCGCGCGGGGAACCGTGATTCCCGAGGGAAGCAGAGTGATCGTCCGCGCGATCGAAGGCGTTAAAATCATTGTGGAGGAGCTTTCGATCGACCCCCAAATGTGATAGAGGAGGAATGTAAAGAATGTGGCCGCTGTATGTATTTCTTGTACTTGTCATCGTGCTGATCATCATCGTTATCAGCAACGTCAAGGTGGTTCCGCAGGCGTATGCGTACGTCATGGAGCGCTTCGGCGCGTACAACACAACGTGGGGCACCGGCCTGCACATCAAAATCCCGTTTATCGACAAAATTTCGAAGCGCGTCTCCCTCAAGGAGCAGGTCATCGATTTCCCGCCGCAGCCCGTGATCACGAAGGACAACGCGACGATCCAGATCGACACCGTCGTCTACTTCCAGATCACCGATCCGAAGCTGTACGCGTACGGCGTCGAGCGCCCGATCTCCGCGATTGAGAATCTCTCCGCGACGACGCTGCGCAATATCATCGGCGAGCTTGAGCTCGACGCGAGCCTGACGTCCCGCGACATCATCAACACGAAGATTCGTCAGATTCTCGACGAGGCGACCGACGCCTGGGGCATCAAGGTCAACCGCGTGGAGCTCAAGAATATCATCCCGCCTCCGGAAATCCAGAACGCGATGGAGAAGCAGATGAAGGCCGTGCGCGAGAAGCGCGCCGTCGTCACCGAGGCCGAGGGCACGAAGCAGAGCGCCATCCTGGTGGCGCAGGGCGAAAAGGAGTCCACCATCCTGCGCGCCGAGGCGAAGAAGGAAGCCCGCATTCGCGAGGCAGAGGGCGAGGCCGAGGCCATCATGGCTGTGCAGCGCGCTCTGGCAGACAGTCTCAAGCTGCTCAACGAGGCCGCCCCGTCCGACCGCGTCATCGCGCTCAAGAGCCTCGAGGCGTTCCAGAAGGCCGCCGACGGCAAGGCGACGAAGATCATTATTCCTTCGGAGATTCAGTCCCTGGCCGGTCTGGCGGCCTCCGTCAAGGAGCTCGTCTCCAACGACGGCAAGCCCCTCTCCTGAGCGGCAGAATAGACAAAATCCGCCGCGTCTCCTCCGGCTTCCCCGATTTCTTCTACGAATTCAGGAAAATCGCTTGAATTTATGGCGCATTTATCCTAAAATGAAGAGAGAAGCTTTTCCGGCATAACCGGAGAAATGTTGGAGGGAAGCGCGATGGGCAGCTGGTTTCTGTGTCGTTCCGCAGAGCCGTATTGCGCCAATTTTACCCCGTAACCCGAATCAATAAGCAGGCTGCGCAGCAGAATATGCCGCAGCCTGCTTTCTTTTGTTTTCGGCGGGGACGCGTGATTTTCTCCAAAGACGTTTTGGAGCTGAGAAAGGAAGATGTCTGTGAAAAAGGTAGCCGTCATTATGGGGAGCGACAGCGATTTTCCGGTAGTTTCCCCCGCTGTCAAGCGCCTCAAGGAGTTTGGAATCCCGGTGGAGGTGCGCGTCATGTCCGCGCACAGAACGCCTGACGCGGCCGCCGCGTTCTCCGCGAACGCCGTGAAGGACGGCTTCGGCGTCATCATTGCCGCCGCGGGCAAGGCCGCGCATCTGGCCGGCGTCCTGGCCGCGCACACCACGCTGCCCGTCATCGGCATCCCGGTCAAGTCCTCCACGCTCGACGGCCTCGACGCCCTGCTCGCGACCGTCCAGATGCCGAGCGGCATCCCGGTGGCCACCGTCGCCATCGACGGCGCCGACAACGCCGCCATCCTCGCCGCGCAGATGCTCGCGCTCTCCGACGAGGGGCTCGCCGCGCAGCTCGCCGCGATGAAGAAGAGCATGGCGGAGGGCGTGGCGAAGAAGAACGCCGCCCTGCAGGAAAAGGTCGCCGCTCTCTGAGAAACGCGAAGCCCCATCGATCGAAAAACGGGAGGAATCATATCCATGAACGAAAAGAGCTACAGCAACAGCTATAAGGCCGCGGGCGTCGACGTCACCGCCGGCTACAAGGCCGTCGAGCTGATGAAGGAGCACGTCAGGCGTACGAACATCCCCGGCGTCCTGTCCGGTATCGGCGGCTTCGGCGGACTGTTCCAGCCCGGTCTCGCCGGAATGAAGGAGCCTGTCCTCGTCAGCGGGACCGACGGCGTCGGCACGAAGCTCAAGGTCGCCATGCTGCTCGACAAGCACGACACCATCGGCATCGACGCCGTCGCCATGTGCGTCAACGACGTGGTGTGCTGCGGCGCGCAGCCGCTGTTCTTCCTCGACTATATTGCCTGCGGGAAGAACGTGCCGGAAAAGATCGCGCAGATTGTTGCCGGCGTCGCGGAGGGCTGCGTGCAGTCCGGCTGCGCCCTCATCGGCGGCGAGACGGCGGAGCATCCCGGCATGATGCCCGACGACGACTACGACGTCGCCGGTTTCACGGTGGGCATCGTCGACAAGGAGAAGATCCTCGACGGCAGCACGATGCAGGCGGGGGACGTCCTCATCGGCCTCGCGTCCACGGGCGTCCACTCGAACGGCTTCTCCCTCGTGCGCAAGGTCTTCAACCTGAGCGAGAAAAACATCAACCTTTATCTTGGCGAGCTCGGCATGACGCTCGGCGAGGCGCTTCTCACGCCGACGAAGATCTACGTCAAGCCCGTTCTCTCCGTGCTCAGGAATCACACCGTCCGCGCGATCTCCCATGTGACGGGCGGCGGCTTCTATGAGAATATCCCGCGCATGATGAAGGACGGCCTCACCGCAAAGATCGAGCTCGCCTCCTTCCCGGAGCTGCCCATTTTCACGCTGCTCCAGCAGCAGGGCAAGATTCCGGAGCGCGATATGTACAACACCTTCAACATGGGCATCGGAATGTGCATGGCCGTCCCGAAGGACGAGGCCGACGGCGTGCTCGCCGACCTGAAAGCCTCCGGCACGGCCGCCTATCTCATCGGCGAGGTCGTCGAGGGCGAGGAGGGCGTTGTCCTGTGATGAATATTGCGGTACTCGTCTCCGGCGGCGGCACAAATCTGCAGGCGCTCATTGACGCGCAGGGCAGGGGAGAGCTCCCGAATGGGAAAATCGCCCTCGTCCTCGCGAGCAAGCCGGGCGTCTACGCGCTTGAGCGCGCGGCGAAGGCCGGCATTCCCTCCGACGTTCTTGTCCGCCGCGATTTCCCGACGCAGGACGCGTACGACGAGGCGCTGATCGGCAGGCTCGAGGCGGCGCGCATCGATCTCATTGTGCTCGCCGGTTTTCTCACCATCATCAGCGAAAGGGTCGTCGGCCGGTTTGAAAACAGAATCATCAACGTGCACCCGTCGCTTATCCCGTCGTTCTGCGGGGAAGGCTACTACGGGCTGCGCGTGCATGAGGAGGCGCTGCGCCGCGGCGTGAAGGTGACGGGCGCGACCGTCCACTTCGTCAACAACGTCTGCGACGGCGGCCCGATCATTCTCCAGCGGGCGGTGGAGGTTCAGGAGGGCGACACCCCCGAGCTTCTCCAGCGCCGCGTGATGGAACAGGCCGAGTGGAAGCTGCTCCCGAAGGCCGCCGCCCTCTTCTGCGAGGGCCGGCTTGCCGTCGAGGGCGCGATTGTGCATATCAGGGAGGAGTAAGAATATGAACGTCAAGGACATGAAGGCGGAGATCGCCTCCACGAGCTACCCGGGCCGCGGCATCCTGCTCGGCCGCAGCGAGGACGGGAAGAAGGCCGTCATCGCGTACTTCATCATGGGGCGCAGCGCGAACAGCCGCAACCGCGTTTTCGAGGCTATGGGCGACGATCTGCGTACCCGCGCGTTCGACGAGAGCAAGATGGAGGATCCGAGCCTCGTCATCTACAACGCCGTGCGCGTGCTCGGCGACACGACCATCGTGACGAACGGCGACCAGACCGACACGATTTACGATTTCCTCGCTGAGGGGAAGACGTGGGAGGAGGCGCTGCGCACGCGCACCTTCGAGCCCGACGGCCCGAACTTCACCCCGCGCATTTCCGGCGTCGTCTGCAATAAGACGGGCGCGTACCGCCTCTCGATTCTCAAGAGCGACAACGGCGACGAGACCTCGGCGCAGCGCTTCTTCTACGAGTACGCGCAGCCGAAGGCCGGCGAGGGCCATTTCATCCACACCTATATGGGCGACGGCAATCCGCTTCCCTCCTACGAGGGAGAGCCTACGCCGGTGGCGGTGCGCGGCGATCTCGCGCAGTTCACGGAGGACGTGTGGCAGTCGCTTGACCCGGAGAACAAGATTTCCCTCTTCACCCGCTTCATAGACCTCGAGACGGGCAAGTGGGAGACGGAGATCCGCAACAAGAACCAGTAAGCGAACGACAGGATGGAGGAATGCAGGATGTCTCAGGAACTGATGCTCAAATACGGATGCAACCCCAACCAGAAGCCTTCCCGGATTTTCATGCAGGATGGGTCCGAGCTGCCGATTGAGGTGCTCAACGGCCGCCCCGGCTATATCAACTTTCTCGACGCCTTCAACAGCTGGCAGCTCGTCCGCGAGCTCAAGGAGGCCACCGGCCTGCCTGCCGCGGCGTCCTTCAAGCACGTCAGCCCGGCCGGCGCCGCCGTGGCCGTGCCGATGAGCGACACGCTCAAGAAGATCTACTTCGTCGACGACCTCGAGCTCTCGCCGATCGCGACGGCCTACGCCCGCGCCCGCGGCGCGGACCGGATGTCCTCCTACGGCGACTGGGTCGCCCTCTCCGACGTCTGCGACAAGGAGACGGCCACCCTCCTCGCGCGCGAGGTGTCTGACGGCATCATCGCCCCCGGTTACACGGACGAGGCGCTCGCCATCCTCAAGACGAAGCGCAAGGGCTCCTACAACGTCGTGAAGATCGACCCCGACTACCGTCCCGCTCCGGTGGAGCACAAGGACGTGTTCGGCGTCACCTTCGAGCAGGGCCGCAACGAGCTCAAGATCGACGAGGCGCTGCTCCAGAACATCGTGACGGAGAACAAGGAGCTGCCCGAGGACGCGAAGCGCGACCTCATCATCTCCCTGATTGCCCTCAAGTACACGCAGTCCAACTCCGTCTGCTACGCGAAGGACGGGCAGGCCATCGGCATCGGCGCGGGCCAGCAGAGCCGTATCCACTGCACCCGCCTCGCCGGCAACAAGGCCGACGTCTGGTATCTGCGCCAGCATCCGAAGGTGCTCGGCCTCAAGTTCAAGGAGGGCATCCGCCGCCCCGACCGCGACAACACGATCGACGTCTATATCTCCGACGAGTACATGGACGTCCTCGCCGACGGCGCGTGGGAGCAGTTCTTCGCCGAGAAGCCCGAGCCGCTGACCCGCGAGGAGAAGCGCGCCTGGCTCGACACGATGACGGGCGTCTCCCTCGGCTCCGACGCCTTCTTCCCGTTCGGCGACAACATCGAGCGCGCCCGCAAGAGCGGCGTGCAGTATGTGGCAGAGCCGGGCGGCTCCATCCGCGACGACAACGTCATCGAGACCTGCAACAAATACGGCATGGCCATGGCCTTTATCGGCCTTCGCCTGTTCCACCACTGAGAGACGATGGGGTTTCCCGCCCGGGACGCGCTGCGCTCCGCGGCGGGAAACCTCTTTGCGTGAAGAAGGAGGAAACCATCTGATGGATATTCTTGTCATCGGCGGCGGCGGGCGCGAGCACGCCATCGTCCGCAAGCTGAAGGAGAGCCCCCGCGCGGGAAAGCTCTACTGTGCGCCCGGCAACGGCGGCATCGCGAAGGACGCCGAGTGCGTTCCGATCTCCGCGATGGACATTCCCGCCGTCGTCGCGTTCGCGAAGGAAAAGAAGATTGACCTCGTCTTCGTCGCCCCCGACGATCCGCTCGCGGCCGGCATGGTCGACGCCCTCGAGCAGGAGGGGATCGCCGCCTTCGGCCCGCGCGCGAACGCGGCCGTCATCGAGGCGAGCAAGGTCTTCTCGAAGGACCTGATGAAGCGCTACCACATCCCGACGGCGCAGTACGAGATCTTCTCCGAGCCCTCGAGCGCCATTGTCTGGATTGAACAGAACAACCGCTTCCCGATCGTCGTCAAGGCGGACGGCCTTGCCCTCGGCAAGGGTGTGCTCATCTGCCCCGACCTGCAGGCGGCGAAGGACGCCGTCAAGGAGATCATGGAGGACAAGGTCTTCGGCGCGTCCGGCAGCCGCGTCGTCGTCGAGGAATTCCTCACCGGCCCGGAGGTCTCTGTTCTTGCCTTTACTGACGGACACTGCGTCAAGCCGATGGTCTCGAGCAAGGATCACAAGCGCGCGCTCGACAACGACGAGGGCCTCAACACCGGCGGCATGGGCACGATCAGCCCGAACCCGTACTACACCGACGCCATCGCAAAGGAGTGCATGGATACCATCTTCCTGCCGACGATCGAGGCTATGCAGCAGGAGGGCCGCCCCTTCAAGGGCTGCCTCTACTTCGGCCTGATGCTCACCCCGAACGGCCCGAAGGTCATCGAGTACAACGCCCGCTTCGGCGACCCGGAGACACAGGTCGTCCTGCCGCGGCTGAAGACGGACTTCGTCGACGTGATTATGGCCGTCGTCGAGGAGCGCCTCGCCGAGCAGCCGATCGAGTGGAGTGACGAGGCCTGCGCGTGCGTCGTCATGGCTTCCGGCGGCTATCCCGGCCACTATGAGAAGGGCATCCCGATCGAGGGGCTCGACGAGAACGGCCAGGTCGACGGCGCGGTCGTCTACCACGCCGGCACGGCGGAGAAGGACGGCAGGCTCGTCACGAACGGCGGACGCGTCCTCGGCGTCACCGCGACGGGGAAGACGCTCCCCGAGGCGCTCCAAAAGGCGTATGAGGCCGTCGGGAAAATCCACTGGGACGGCGTCCACTACCGCCATGACATCGGCGCGATAAAATAAAGCTTTTTCCATGGAAACGCAAAGCTTGCTTTGCTTGATGAAAAAAGCAATCGATTTATGTTGCAATTTAGCGCGATAAAGCGTATAATAGACAAAGCGCCGCGCAGCGAACCTGCGCGCTCAGACTGCATTTTAACGCATGGAAGGGGAAAACCAAAGATGTATGAGAATATGATGGATACCATCGGCTTTGTCCGCGCGGTGGATCCGGAGGTCGGCGCCGCCATGGCCGACGAGCTTGGCCGCCAGCGCCGCAATCTTGAGCTCATCGCCTCCGAGAACCTTGTCTCGCCCGCCGTCATGGCCGCGATGGGCAGCATCCTGACGAATAAGTATGCCGAGGGCTATCCGGGCAAGCGCTACTACGGCGGCTGCGAGTACGTCGACGTCGTCGAGAACATCGCCCGCGAGCGCGCCTGCCGCCTCTTCGGCGCGGAGCACGCGAACGTGCAGCCTCATTCCGGCGCACAGGCCAACACGGCGGTCTATTTCGCCCTGCTTGAGCCCGGCGACACCGTCATGGGCATGAGCCTCTCCGAGGGCGGCCACCTCACGCACGGCTCTCCGGTCAACCTGTCCGGCAAGTACTTCAACTTTGTGCCCTACGGCGTCAACAGCGAGGGCTATATCGACTATGAGAAGCTGCACGACCAGGCCATGCAGGTCAAGCCGAAGCTGATTGTCGCCGGCGCGAGCGCCTATCCGCGCGCCATCGACTTCAAGAAGTTCCGCGAAATCTGCGACGACTGCGGCGCGCTGTTCATGGTCGACATGGCGCACATCGCCGGCCTCGTCGCCTCCGGCGACCACGCGAACCCGGTCGAGTGGGCGGACATTGTCACCACGACGACGCACAAGACGCTCCGCGGCCCGCGCGGCGGTCTCATCCTCTGCAAGGAGCAGTATGCCAAGGCGATCGACAAGGCCATCTTCCCCGGCACGCAGGGCGGCCCGCTCATGCACATCATCGCCGGCAAGGCCGTCTGCTTCGGCGAGGCCCTCAAGCCCGAGTTCAAGGAGTACGGCCACCGTGTCGTGGCGAACGCTCAGGCGCTTGCGAAGGGCCTGCTCGCGCGCAATGTGAAGCTCGTCTCCGGCGGCACGGACAACCACCTCATGCTCGTCGACCTGACCGGCCTTGAGCTGACCGGCAAGGAGCTCGAGCACCGCCTTGACGCCGTCTACATCACGGCGAACAAGAACACGGTGCCGAACGAGCAGAGAAGCCCGTTCGTCACGAGCGGCCTGCGCCTCGGCACGCCTGCCGTCACGACCCGCGGCCTCGACGAGAGCGACATGGATCAGGTGGCCGAGTGCATCGCGCTTGCCATCCACGACTTTGAGAACAGCGAGGAGAAGATCCGCGCGATGGTCACCGCCATCTGCAAAAAGCATCCGCTGTACGAATAAGCGGGAAAAGCCTGCACAGAGCCGGAGAGCGTCGACTCCCCGGCTCTTTTTCTGCGTTTTCCCGCTGCAGCACGAGAACAGGAAGGGGGAGGGCTCATATGGCTTCTCCGCTCGCGGACAGGATCCGTCCGCGGACGCTCGACGACATCGTCGGACAGCGTCATCTGCTTGCGCCGGGCAAGGCGCTGCGCCGGATCATCGAATCGGGGGAGATCCCCAACATGGTTTTCTACGGCCCGCCGGGCGTGGGGAAGACGACGCTCGCCGCGCTGATTGCCCGGCAGACGAACAAAAAGCTCGTCAAGCTCAACGGCACGACGGCCTCGACGGCGGACATCCGCGAGGTGGTGGCCGGGCTCGGCGGCCTCGACGCGATTCACGGCGTCCTGCTCTACCTCGACGAGATCCAGTATTTCAACAAGAAGCAGCAGCAGACGCTGCTCGAGTTCCTCGAGGACGGCAGCATCACGCTGATCGCCTCGACGACAGAAAACCCGTATTTCTACGTCTACAACGCGATTTTAAGCCGCTCCACCGTCTTTGAGTTCCGCTCCGTGGAGCCCGAGGAGGCGCTGCGCGCCGTGCGCCGCGCCTTTGCGATTCTCACGGAGGAGAGCGAGACGCCGATCGAGGTCGCGGACGGCGTGCCGGAGCTCATCGCCTCGGCCTGCGGCGGCGACGTGCGCAAAGCGATGAACGCTGTCGAGCTCTGCGTCCTTGCGGCGGACACGACGCCGGAGGGCGTGCGCCGCGTCCTGCCGGAGAGCGCCCGCGAGCTCACGCAGCGCAGCGCCGTCCGCTACGACAAGGACGGCGACGAGCACTACGACCTCATCTCCGCGTTCCAGAAATCGATGCGCGGTTCCGACCCGGACGCAGCCGTCTACTACCTCGCGCGGCTGCTCGCGGCGGGCGACCTGCCGTCCGTCTGCCGCCGCCTGATGGTCTGCGCGTGCGAGGACGTCGGCCTCGCGTACCCGCAGATCATCCCGATCGTCAAGGCCGCCGTCGACACGGCGCTGCAGGTCGGCCTGCCGGAGGCGAAGCTTCCCCTCGCCGACGCCGTCATCCTCGTCGCCGTCAGCCCGAAGTCGAATTCCGCGCACGACGCCATCGCGCGCGCATGGGCGGACGTTGAGGCGGGAAAAATCGGCAGAATTCCGCGCCAGCTGCAAAATAAGCATTTCGACGGGGAAGATAATCCGAAAAAAGGGCAATTCTATCTGTATCCGCACGATTACCCGCATCACTGGGTCGAGCAGCAGTATCTTCCCGACATCGTCGCGGGGACAAGATACTACGAGTGGGGAGAAAACAAGACGGAGCAGGGCTTCCGCGGCTACTGGGAGAAAATCCGCGGCTCCCGCTGACAGGAAAACCGCTTCCCGTTTTCTTGTTGATCCTGTCAATTTTTCTCTTGTAACTTGTTTGCGAAAATGGTATCATGATGAGAGACAGGCGAGAACCCATTTTGGGGTGGAGGTGAAGAAAGAATGAAGGATGAAGTGCTTTTCAACCTTTCGTATGGAATGTATGCCATCGGCGTAAAGGGGGAGAACAGACCCTCCGCCTGCATCGTCAACACGGTGTTTCAGGTGACGAATCAGCCGAACAGGATTGCGCTGAGCATGAATCACAACAATTACAGCCATGAGTGCATTGAGAAAACCGGCCTGTTTACCGTGTCCGTCCTCTCGGAGGATACGCCCGGGACGGTAATCGGCGCGCTCGGCTTTACTTCCGGCCGCGACGCCGACAAGCTCGCGAACGTGCGTCACCGCTTGCTCGCGGAGGGCGTGCCGGTCATCAAGGAGAACACCTGCTGCTGGTTTTTGTGCCGCGTCGTCAGCAAAGCGGACACATCCACGCACACGATCTTCATCGGCGAGATCCTCGCGGGCAGCGACAAGTCCCGCGGCGTCCCGATGACGTACGACTATTACCACAAGGTGATCAAGGGCTCCGCGCCGGTCAACGCGCCGACCTACCGCCCCGCTCCCCGGCAGGACGAGGGGAACGACGGCGGAGAGTGGGTGTGCACCGTCTGCGGTTATCTCTATAATGATCCGGACGTTCCGTTTGAGGAGCTTCCGGCGGATTGGGTGTGCCCGATCTGCGGGATGCCGAAATCGGCGTTCAAGCGAAAGTAAAACGGAACAGGAAAGCTCACTTCGCCGCGGCTTTTCGCGGCGGATGGGCTTTTTTTTTGAGTTTTTCCGAAGCTGCGGCAGTTCTGCGGGTTCCCGCATGAAAGAATATTGAGGAAAAGAGGAGAGTCACTTGAAGAAAATCATCCAGGTCAACGAGAGGCCCCCGCTCGGACAGGCAATCCCGCTGAGCATCCAGCATATGTTCGCGATGTTCGGCGCGTCCGTGCTCGTCCCCACGCTGTTCCACATTGACCCCGCCGTCGTCCTTCTGATGAACGGCCTCGGCACGCTGTTCTTCATCTTCATCACGAAGGCGAAGGCTCCGGCCTATCTCGGCTCAAGCTTTGCGTTCATCGCGCCCGCCCTTCTCGTCATGGCGCAGCACGGCTCGCCGTATGCTGACCCGCTGTTCTCCAACCCGACGGCGGAGGACACGGCGAAGCATATGGAGGCGTTCTCCTATGCGCAGGGCGGCTTCGTTGTCGTCGGCATTCTCGGCTGCGTGCTGGCGCTCATCATCTACAAGTTCGGTTCCCGCTGGATTGACATCGTCCTGCCGCCCGCCGCGATGGGCCCGATCGTCGCGCTGATTGGCCTCGAGCTCGCGAGCAGCGCCGCCGACACCGCCGGCCTGCTGCCCGGATCGGGGGAGAGCGTCGATATGCGCGGACTGGCTGTCTTCCTTGTGACGCTCGGTATCGCCGTCCTCGGCTCTATCCTGTTCCGCAAGTTCTTCAGCGTGATTCCCGTGCTGATTGCGATCGTCGCGGGCTACATTCTCGCCGCCGTCCTTGGCCTTGTCGATTTCACCGCCGTCAACGACGCCGGCATCGTTTCGCTGCCGCACTTCCAGCTCGCGAAGTTTGAGGTGAACTCCATCCTCACGATGGTGCCTGTCCTCCTGATCATTGCTTCCGAACACATCGGCCACCAGATTGTGACGAGCAAGATTGTCGGCCGCGACCTGCTCAAGGATCCCGGCCTGCACCGCTCGCTGCTTGGCGACAACATCTCCACCGCTGTCTCCGGCCTCATCGGCGCCGTCCCGACGACGACGTACGGCGAGAACATCGGTGTTATGGCGATGACGAAGGTCTACAGCGTGTGGGTCATCGGCGGCGCCGCCGTGCTGTCCGTTGTCTGCGCGTTTATCGGCAAGTTTTCTGCGCTCATCTCGTCGATTCCCGGTCCCGTCATCGGCGGCATCTCGTTCCTGCTCTACGGCATGATCGGCGTGTCCGGCCTGCGGATTCTCGTCGACGCGAAGGTCAATTTTGACCGCGCCCGCAACCAGGCGCTCACCGCCGTCGTCTTCGTGACGGGCCTCTCCGGCATAACCGTCAATCTCGGCGACATCCAGCTCAAGGGCATGGTGCTCGCGTGCATCGTCGGTATGCTCATGGGCCTGCTGTTCTACATCTTCGACAAGCTCCGCATCTCCAACGATCTCGAGGACAAGGCCGCCTGAGCCGTCTTCCCCTAAAATGGAAAGGGCCGGATCCCCAAAGCGGGATCCGGCCCTTTTGCTTTGCGCGGGGAAGAGGGAGGCAAAAAAAGGAGGCCGGACCCCTTCTCTCGGGATCCGGCCTCTCTATGGAAGGATATGCAGATGGAAATCAGATAGCGCCCTCGGCGATCATGGAGTCGGCCACCTTCAGGAAGCCGGCGATGTTCGCGCCGACAACGTAGTTCTTCGGATAGCCGTACTTCTCCGCAGCGGCGTCCGCCTGGTTGAAGATATTGACCATGATGCCCTTGAGCTTCTGGTCGACCTCCTCGAAGCTCCAGGACAGTCTCATGCTGTTCTGGGACATCTCGAGAGCGGAAGTCGCCACACCGCCGGCGTTGCTGGCCTTGCCGGGAGCGAAGAGCACGCCGTTCTGCTGCAGGTACTCGGTCGCCTCAATGCTGGTGGGCATATTCGCGCCTTCCGCGACGGCGAGCACGCCGTTCGCGACGAGAGCCTTCGCGTCGTCGATGAGCAGCTCGTTCTGCGTGGCGCAGGGGAGAGCGACGTCGCACTTCACGGTCCAGACGCCCTTGCCGTCGTGGTACTCGGCATTCGGGCGATAGTTCTTGTACTCAGTCAGGCGGGCTCTCTTGACCTCCTTGATCTCCTTGATGGCGTCAAGGTCGATGCCCTCGGCGTCGTAGATCCAGCCGGTGGAATCGCTCATGGTGACAACCTTCGCGCCGAGCTGCGTGGCCTTCTCGCACGCGTAGATGGCGACGTTGCCGGCGCCGGAAATCGCGACGGTCTTGCCGGCGAGGTCGAGGCCGTTCTTCTTCATCATGGCCTCAGTGAAGTAGAGCAGGCCGTAGCCGGTGGCCTCCTTGCGGGCGAGGGAGCCGCCGTAGGTCAGACCCTTGCCGGTGAGAACGCCCTCATAGGCGTTGCGGATGCGCTTGTACTGGCCGAAGAGGTAGCCGATCTCGCGGCCGCCCACGCCGATGTCGCCCGCCGGCACGTCGGTGTCGGGGCCGATGTGGCGGTACAGCTCCGTCATGAAGCTCTGGCAGAACGCCATGACCTCGCGGTCGGACTTGCCCTTCGGGTCGAAGTCGGAGCCGCCCTTGCCGCCGCCGATCGGCAGGCCGGTCAGGGAGTTCTTGAAGATCTGCTCAAAGCCGAGGAACTTGATGATGCCGAGGTTGACGGAGGGATGGAAACGCAGACCGCCCTTGTAGGGGCCAATCGCGGAGTTGAACTGCACGCGGAAGCCGCGGTTCACCTGCACGTTGCCGTTGTCGTCGACCCACGGAACGCGGAACATGATCTGGCGCTCCGGCTCGAGAAGACGCTCGAGAAGGCCTTCCTTCTGATACTGCGGGTTCTTCTCAATCACAGCCTCGAGGGAGTGCAGAACCTCGGTGACGGCCTGATGGAACTCGGGTTCGCCCGGATTTTTCTTGATGACCTTTTCCAACTGTTCGCTTACATAGGACATTGTCTCTTACCTCCTATTATAGAACTCTGACGATGCAGCGTTCCTTCTCAACTACTGTACAAGTTTATCACAGAAATATGCAGCTTTCAATATTTTAGAATGAAAAAATTGAATTTTTTCGATTTTTTTGCAGGACTTAATTTTTTTATTGCAGAATACTCGTAAAAAAGCGGATTGAGGGCCTCAAAAGAAGCGATTTTTGTGCACAAATCTAAATCAGAGCCCCTGCGGCGAAAATCATTGACACAAAAATAAAAATATAATAGAATGGAACCGTATGTTGATGCTGGCAGCCAGCCGGACAGGGCGGCCGCCGCGCCTCTGACCCTTGTACTTTCATTGATTTGGGAGGCCGTAAACAATATGGGTAAATACTCCAAGGAGGACGTCCTTCGCATTCTCGAGGAGAACGACGTCAAATTCATCCGCCTGCAGTTTACCGACATCTTCGGCACGCTGAAAAACGTAGCCATCACGCGCAGCCAGGCGAAAAAGGCGCTCGACAACGAATGCATGTTTGACGGTTCTTCGATTGAAGGCTTCGTGCGCATCGAGGAGTCCGATATGTATCTGCGCCCCGATCTTGACACGTTCTGCCTGCTCCCGTGGCACACGCAGCACGGCAAGATCGCCCGCCTCATCTGCGACGTCTACAAGAAGAACGGCGAGCCCTTCGAGGGCGACCCGCGCTACATCCTGCGCAAGACGCTGCAGGAGGCCGCCGACATGGGCTACACCTTCAACGTCGGCCCGGAATGCGAGTTCTTCCTTTTCAATACCGACGAACACGGCCACCCCACGACGGTGACGCACGACACCGCGGGCTACTTCGACATGGGCCCCTCCGATCTCGGCGAGAGCTGCCGCCGCGAGATCTGCCTCACGCTCGAGGAGATGGGCTTTGAGATCGAGGCGTCGCACCACGAGTGCGCCGTCGCCCAGCACGAGATTGACTTCAAGTACAGCGACGCCCTGAGCGCCGCCGACAATATCCTGACGTTCAAGATGGTCGTCAAGTCGGCCGCCGATTCCCACGGCCTGTGCGCGACCTTCATGCCGAAGCCGCTGTTCGGTCAGGCGGGCTCCGGAATGCACACGAACATGAGCCTGTTCTCGAACGGGAAGAACGCGTTTTACGATCCCGATTCCCCGACGGGGCTGAGCCGGATTGCGTACAACTTCATTGCCGGCATCCTCGCCCATATCCGCGGCATGAGCGCGCTGACGAACCCGCTTGTCAACTCCTACAAGCGCCTTGTTCCCGGCTATGAGGCGCCGTGCTATATCGCCTGGACGGCGAGCAACCGCAGCGCCCTTGTGCGCGTCCCGGCGACGCGCGGCATGGGGACGCGCGTGGAGCTGCGCTCGCCCGACCCGGCCTGCAACCCGTATCTCGAGCTCGCCGTCCTGCTCGCCGCGGGACTCGAGGGCATCCGCAGGGATATGACGCCGCCCGAGCCCGTCTCCGCGAACATTTACACCATGACGGAGGAGGAGCGCCTCGCACAGGGCATTGAGAACCTGCCCTCGACGCTGCTCGAGGCCATCAACTATATGAAGGCCGACCCGTTCATCCGCGGCGTCCTCGGCGAGCACGCGTACAACAAGTACACCGAGGCCAAGAAGCTCGAGTGGGACGAATACTCCACCCGCGTCTCCCAGTGGGAGATCGAGCGCTACCTGAGCAAGTTCTGAAAAGGGGGAGCTCCCTTGAAATTCACGAAAATGCAGGGCATTGGCAACGATTACATCTATGTCAACTGCTTTGAGGAGGGCGTCCCGGACGATCCCGCCGCGCTCTCCCGCCGCCTGAGCGACCGTCATTTCGGTGTCGGTTCCGACGGCCTCATCCTCATCCGTCCCACGGAGAACGGGGACGCGATGATGGATCTGTATAACGCCGACGGCTCCCGCGCCATGATGTGCGGCAACGGGATCCGCTGCGTCGGCCGGTATGTGTACGAGCGCGGCATCGCGAAAAAGGAGACGCTGCGCATCGATACCCTCAGCGGCGTCAAGACGCTCCGTCTCGACGTGGAGAGCGGGCTTGTCCGCTCCATTGAGGTCGACATGGGCGCGCCGGTTCTCGAGCCTGCCCGGATTCCGGTGCTGCTGCCCGGCGAGCGGGCCGTCGCCGTTCCGGCGGAGATCGGGGGAGAGCGCTTCTCCGTGACGTGCGTCTCGATGGGGAACCCGCACTGCGTCCTCTTTGTGGACGATGTCGACGCGATGGATCTCCCGGCCATCGGCCCGAAATTTGAGTGGAACCCGCTGTTCCCCGAGGGGGTCAACACGGAGTTCATCGAGGTGCTTTCCCGCGGCGAGCTGAAAATGCGCGTCTGGGAGCGCGGCTCCGGCGAGACGTGGGCCTGCGGCACCGGCGCGTGCGCGTCGCTCGCCGCGGCCGTCCTCTGCGGCTATGCCGACCGCAGCGCCGTGGTGCATCTGCGCGGCGGCGATCTGCAGATCCGCTGGGAGGACGGCGGCAGCGTTTTCATGCGCGGCCCCGCGGAGTTTGTGTTCGACGGAGAGGTCAGCCTGTAAGGCAGGTGGGAAAGGGGATGAGCAGATTGCCCGAGAAAAGACTGCTTCCGCAGACCGGAAGCGTTTTCCAGCGGTCTTTTGGGGGATATCGCACCCTTTTTCCGGCGAAACGGCCTCTTTCCGCGTCTTACAACAGAACATCGGCCCGGCGTCCCGCAGCGGGGGACGAGCCTGACCACAGATGAAATTGTCGGCGAAGCGGCGCGTGGGGCGCGCCGCTTCGGAGACAATTTTTCTTTTTCCTCGCCCCGGACGCCGTCAGACATAAATCGATCCGCCTTCCCTGATACTATAAAATGGAGTGTGAAAGGTATGGTAACCAATTACGAATCCCCGCTTTCCTCCCGCTATGCCGACGATGAGATGAAATATCTTTTTTCGGCTGAGAAGAAGTTCCGCACCTGGCGCCGCCTGTGGATCGCGCTGGCCCAGGCGGAGCACGAGCTCGGCCTCCCTGTGAAGCAGGAGCAGATTGACGAGCTGGTGCGGTACCAGGACGACATCAACTACGACGTCGCCCAGGCGCGGGAGAAGGAGGTGCGCCACGACGTGATGTCGCACGTCTACGCGTACGGCGTCCAGTGCCCGAAGGCCAAGCCGATCATCCACCTCGGCGCGACCTCCTGCTATGTCGGCGACAACACCGATGTCATCATCATGACGGAGGCGCTGCGCGTCGTGCAGAAGAAGCTCGTTCTCGTCATCCGCGCCCTCGCGCGCTTCGCGGAGCAGCAGAAGGATCAGCCGACGCTTGCCTTTACGCACTTCCAGCCCGCGCAGCCGACGACGGTCGGCAAGCGTGCCACGCTCTGGATTCAGGATCTCCTCATGGATCTCGAGGATGTCGAGTACCAGCTCTCGAAGGCGAAGCTCCTCGGCTCGAAGGGTACCACCGGCACGCAGGCGAGCTTCCTCGAGCTGTTTGACGGCGACTACGCGAAGGTGCGCGAGCTCGACCGCAAGATTGCGGAGAAGGTGGGCTATTCCGCGTGCTTCGCCGTCTCCGGCCAGACGTATTCGAGAAAGCTCGACAGCCAGATCCTCTCCGTCCTCAGCGGGATTGCGCAGAGCGCGGCGAAGTTCTCGAACGACATCCGTCTGCTCCAGCACCTCAAGGAGGTAGAGGAGCCCTTCGAGAAGAACCAGATCGGCTCCTCCGCCATGGCGTATAAGCGCAATCCGATGCGCACGGAGCGCATGGCGTCCCTCGCCCGCTACGTCATTGCGGACAGCCTCAACCCGGCGCTGACGGCCTCGACGCAGTGGTTCGAGAGAACGCTTGACGATTCCGCCAACAAGCGCATCAGCGTCCCGGAGGCGTTCCTCGCCGTCGACGCTATCCTCAACCTGTACCGCAACGTCACCGACGGCCTCGTCGTCTACCCGAAGGTCATGGAGCAGCGCCTGCGCCGCGAGCTTCCGTTCATGGCGACGGAGAATATCATGATGGATGCCGTCAAGCGCGGCGGCGACCGCCAGCAGCTCCACGAGAAGATCCGCGTCCACTCGATGGCCGCGTCGCGCGTCGTCAAGGAGGAGGGCGGCGAAAACGATCTCCTCGAGCGCATCGCGGGAGACCCCGCCTTCGGCGTGACGCTCCCCGAGCTCGAGGCGATGATGGAACCCTCCCGCTACGTCGGCTGCGCGCCGATGCAGACGGCGGACTTCCTTGCCGAGGTCGTGAGCCCCGTGCTCGCCCGCTATGAGGCGCTGCCGGAGGAGACGCCGGAAATCAACGTGTAAGCCGTGCCGCGCGGGGAGGGGCGGCAGCCTTCTTCCCGCAAGGCGTTCATTGTCCGCGGACAGGCACAGGCACACCGCGGCCGACATAATGTGAAAGGAATCAGGTGCTTTCAGTATGGTAACAGCTATCGTCGGCGCCAATTGGGGCGACGAAGGAAAAGGAAAAATCACAGACGTCAAGGCGGCGCAGTCCGATATCGTCATCCGGTATCAGGGCGGCAGCAACGCGGGTCACACGATCGTCAACCCGTACGGCAAATTTGCGCTTCATCAGCTTCCCTCGGGCGTCTTTCACAGCCACATTGTCAACATCATCGGCAACGGCGTCGCGCTGAGCCCGGAAAAGCTCGTCGCGGAGCTCAAGTCGCTTGAGGATCGCGGCGTGCCGAAGCCGAACGTGATTGTCAGCAACCGCGCGCAGGTTGTCATGCCGTATCACGTCGCGTTCGACAGCCTCGAGGAGGCCCGCCTCTCCTCAAAGTCGTTTGGCTCCACGCGCTCCGGCATCGCGCCGTTCTATGCCGACAAGTTCTCGAAGATCGGCTTCCAGGTCAGCGAGCTGTACGACGACGAGGCCACCCTCCGCGACCGCATCGAGCGTTTGCTCGCGATTAAGAACACGCTCCTCGTCCATCTCTACGGCCAGGAGCCGCTCACGGTCGACGAGGTGTACTCGAAGCTGATGGAGTACAAGGAGATGCTCGCGCCGTACGCGGCGGACACCTTCTCCATCCTCCACGACGCCGTGAAGGAGGGCAAGCACATCCTCCTCGAGGGTCAGCTCGGCTCGCTCAAGGATCCCGATTTCGGCATCTATCCGATGGTGACCTCGAGCTCCACGCTCGCGGGTTACGGCGCCGTCGGCGCGGGCCTGCCGCCGTACGAGATCAAGGAGATCATCACCGTCGTCAAGGCGTACTCGAGCGCCGTCGGCGCGGGCGAGTTCGTCAGCGAGATCTTCGGCGAGGAGGCGGATGAGCTCCGCCGCCGCGGCGGAGACGGCGGCGAGTACGGCGCGACCACGGGCCGCCCGCGCCGCATGGGCTGGCTCGACCTTGTCGCCACCCGGTACGGCTGCCAGGCGCAGGGCACGACGGCCGTCGCGATGACGGTTCTCGACGCCCTCGGCTACCTCGACGAGATCCCCGTGTGCGTGGCCTATGAGCTCGACGGCAAGAAGATCGATTACTTCCCGCCGACGTGTGACCTCAAGCGCTGCAAGCCTGTGCTCAAGCTGATGCCCGGCTGGAAATGTGACATCCGCGGCATCCGCGAGTACGGAAAGCTCCCGGAGAACACCCGCCGCTATATTGAGTTCGCCGAGCAGCAGATCGGCTTCCCCGTGACGATGGTCTCGAACGGGCCGGCGCGCGACGACATCATTTACCGCTGAGGAGCAGTTCCAGGAAGGAGCCAGAGAATATGTGTGGTATTGTAGGATACGCAGGCGAGGTGCAGGCAGCTCCCGTTCTGTTGAGCGGGCTTGAGAAGCTGGAATACCGCGGCTACGATTCGGCAGGAATGGCAATCTACGATGGGGAAGCCATCCGCGTGGCAAAGGCGAAGGGCCGTCTGCAGGTGCTTCGCGAGCTGACCTCCGACGGCGCTCTGATTCCGGGCGTCATCGGCATCGGCCATACGAGGTGGGCGACGCACGGCGCGCCCTCCGACATCAATTCCCATCCGCAGGTGAGCGATTCCGGAAAATTTGCCGTGGTGCACAACGGCATCATTGAAAATTATCTCCAGCTCAAGGAAAAGCTGATGAAGAAGGGCGTCGCCTTTGTGTCCGAGACGGATACGGAGGTCGTAGCCCAGCTGCTTGAGTATTACTACAAGGGAGACATCGTCGACGCAGTGATCCAGGTACTCCGCCGCGTGGAGGGCTCGTACGCCCTCGGCGTCCTGTGTGAGGACGCGCCGGATCAGATCGTCGCCGTCCGCAAGGACAGCCCGCTCATCGTCGGCCTCGGGAACGGGGAGAATTTCATCGCCTCCGACGTTCCCGCGATTCTCAGCCGCACGCGCGACATTTACCGTCTCAACGACAATGAGATTGTGATTCTGAAGAAGAATTCCGTCCAGGTGCTCAACATGGATAAGGAGCCGGTCGAGAAGGAGGTCTCCCATATCGACTGGGACGTCTCCGCCGCGGAAAAGGGCGGCTACGAGCACTTTATGGCCAAGGAGATCATGGAGCAGCCCAAGGCGGTGCGTGACACCGTATCCCCGCGCCTGCGCGGCGGCCGCGTCGTCTTCGACGAGATCTCCCTCACGCCGGAGCAGATCCGCGCGTTCCGGAAAATCTATATCGTGGCCTGCGGCTCCGCGTATCACGTCGGCGTCGTCGCAAAGTATGTTTTGGAGCAGACGACGCGCATCCCCGTCGAGGTGGACGTCGCCTCCGAATTCCGGTACCGCCAGCCGATTCTCGGCGCTGATACGCTCGTCCTCGTCATCAGCCAGTCCGGCGAGACGGCCGACACGCTGGCCGCCCTGCGCGAGGCCAAGCGCCTCGGCGCGTATACGCTCTCGATCGTCAACGTGGTGGGCAGCACCATCGCGAACGAGTCCGACGACGTGATCTACACCTGGGCGGGCCCGGAGATCGCCGTCGCCACGACGAAGGCGTACAGCACGCAGCTCGCCGTCGTCTACCTGCTGACGCTTTATCTCGCCGACCTCCTCGGCACGCTGACGCCGCAGCAGTACGCGGGGTATATTGAGGAGCTCACCGCTCTGCCGGAGAAGATGGAGGCCATTCTGAACAACCGCGCGATCATCCAGTACCTCGCTTCGAAGTTCTTTAACGTGCGCGACGTGTTCTTCATCGGCAGGAACCTCGACTACGCAATGTCGCTCGAGGGCTCGCTCAAGCTCAAGGAGATCTCCTACATCCACTCGGACGCGTACGCCGCGGGAGAGCTCAAGCACGGCACCATCAGCCTCGTGGAGGACGGCACGCTTGTTGTCGCGCTCGCGACGCAGAAGCGCCTGTTTGACAAGATGATGAGCAACGTCCGCGAGGTCAAGACGCGCGGCGCCGTCGTCCTCGGCGTGACGACCTCGTCGCAGAGGCAGATTGAGAAGGAGGCGGACTACGTCTTCTACATTCCCGACTGCTGCCCGATGATGCTGCCGTCTCTCTCCGTCATTCCGCTGCAGCTCTTCGCGTACTACGTCTCCTCGATGAAGGGCTGCGACATCGATAAGCCGAGAAATCTCGCGAAATCCGTCACCGTGGAGTGAGGCGCTTTTTGGAATTCTCAAGTTTCGGAGGAACAATATGAAAAACGAAGCAGTTCTGATTCTGGACTTCGGCGGGCAGTACAGCCAGCTTATCGCCCGCCGCGTCCGTGACCTGAACGTGTATTGTGAAATCAAGCCCTACCGCATGACCGCCGCCGAAATCCGCGCGGCAGGCTACCGCGGCGTGATTTTCTCGGGCGGACCGAACTCCGTTTACGCGGAGAAGGCTCCTGTCTGCGACAGGGAGATTTTCGAGCTCGGGATTCCCGTCCTCGGCATCTGCTACGGCGCGCAGCTGATGGCTTACAGCCTCGGCGGCAAGGTCTGCCCGAGCGAAATCCGCGAGTACGGGAAGACGCCGGTGCGCTTTGACAAGAGCGTTCTCTTCGACGGTCTCGACGAGACGTCTGTCTGCTGGATGAGCCACACGGATTATATTGCCGAGGTGCCGGACGGCTTCCGCGTGACGGCTGTCAGCGATGATTGTCCCACGGCGGCGATGGAATGTGCCGGAAGAAAGCTCTACGCGTTCCAGTTCCACCCCGAAGTGGAGCACACCGTCTGTGGCAGCGATATGCTGCGCCGCTTCCTGTTCGACGTCTGCGGCTGCTCCGGCGACTGGCGCATGGACGCCTTCGCGGCTGAGACGATTCGCTCGATTCGTGAAAAGGTGGGGGAGAAGAAGGTGCTCTGCGCCCTCTCCGGCGGCGTGGACTCGTCCGTCGCCGCGGTGCTGATGCACAAGGCGATCGGAAAGAACCTCGTGTGCATCTTCGTCGACCACGGCCTTCTGCGCAAGAACGAGGGAGACGACGTCGAGCGCGTCTTCCGCCGCCAGTTCGATATGAACCTCATCCGCGTCAACGCGAAAGAGCGCTTCCTGCAGCGCCTCGCCGGCGTCGACGATCCGGAGCGCAAGCGCAAAATCATCGGCGAGGAGTTTATCCGCGTCTTTGAGGAGGAGTCCTCGAAGCTCGGCAAAATTGAATTCCTGTGCCAGGGAACGATCTACCCCGACGTCGTCGAGAGCGGGACGGGCGAGGCAGCCGTCATCAAGAGCCACCACAACGTCGGCGGCCTGCCGAAGGACGTCGGCTTTGAGGGCATCATTGAGCCGCTGCGCGACCTGTTCAAGGACGAGGTACGCCGTGTTGGCATCGAGCTCGGCATCCCGAGCCCGATGGTGTGGCGTCAGCCCTTCCCGGGCCCCGGCCTTGCCATCCGCGTCCTCGGCGCGATCGACGAGGAGAAGCTCGAGATCGTGCGCGAGGCGGACGCGATTTTCCGCGAGGAGGTCGCCGCCGCCGGTCTCGACCGCTCCATCAGCCAGTACTTTGCCGTCCTGACGGGCGTGCGCTCCGTCGGCGTCATGGGCGACGGCCGCACCTATGACTACACGGTCGCCCTGCGCGGCGTCACCACCGCCGATTTCATGACCGTCGACTGGGCCCGCATCCCCTACGACGTCCTTGAAAAGGTCTCCAGCCGTATCGTCAACGAAGTCCAGCACGTGAACCGTGTGGTGTATGATATTACCAGTAAGCCGCCGGCTACGAGTGAGTGGGAATGATTTCAGAAGCCCGGAAAGGCCTGACATGACTGGGTTTTTGAAGGGTTAAGGCCCTCCGCGGCAACGATTTGGGAACACTTTTTCATGATTCATAAAAAGAGAGCTAACTGATTTTGATTCGTCAGTTAGCTCTTTTTGTTTGGCAAAATCCCCGTCAAAAGTGAAATCGCTTTTATTGTGACTCGTGGCGGTATATTACCCCCCGAGCAAAAGCTGGATAAGGTACAATAAATTCTCCGGCTTCAACAGCTTGCTGGGTGCGGCAGACGGGGCCTCCTGCTAAAAAGAGCGGCGGGACGGAACTGCGGAAGGAGCCGCCCGACGCGGCGTTGGAGGCCGCAGCCGCCCTGACGGCAGCAGAACGGCCTGAGCGGAGAGGAATGGGCGCTGAACTTGTCAACGTCGTGGGGGCTGGACGATCCCACCGGCAAAGAGGATAGACGTATTCTCGGGAAGGAATATGGATCTGCCGGGCAATTTATGATATACTATTGCTGGCAGCTCGAAAGATTTCCGAAGAAAAACAGAACTGCCGCCTGACTGCCGGCGATACCGGCCTCACGGCCAGGGAGATTGCGGCGCTCGGGTCGTGCCTGCCGCTCGTTCCGCTGCGGCAGTTTCGGATGGCGGAGAGGATTCTATCCTTTCAGGAAACGGGGGGTCGGGAATGAAAGCTGTTTGCCGGTGGCTGTCTCTGCTTTGCGTCGTTTGCCTTGTCTTGAGCTGTGCGGGCTGTTTCTCGGCCGCGGCTGCGCCCGACTATTCCAAGATGAGAAAGAGTCAGCTGCAGGGCGCGGCGGTGATGCCGCATTCGCTGGAGGATTTGGAGCGGTACTCGGACTATATCGTGGAAGGCGTTCTGCAGAGCGACGCAGAAACGTGCGTGAGCGCGGCTTCGCCGTTAGGCGGACTGCAGGCGGGCGCGACGAAATCCACCCTCTACATTGCCCGCGTCCTGAAAGACGGCGGGGAACTGCGGGAAGGGGACGCCGTCCCGCTCTATGAACCATACTATGTTTCTGACGTGCAGAAGGAGCCCTGCCTGTTCTACTTCGGCGGCTATCTGCCCTCCGAGACGGGAAAGGCGTATCTCTTTTTCTTGACCAAAAACGAATTGGGCGGCTATGCGCCCAGCGGGTTGGAAAACGCCCGTTTTCCCGTCTGCAGCGAGGATGAGGCCGACACGCTGACGAGGGCGGAGCTGTGCCTTTCCGTGGAAGCAAACCTGGATGAGTACAGGGCGCTCTGCAGAGAGGTGCTGGCAGCATACGGATAATGGGGGGATTCTCCCGCCCCGTTGTTTTCGTCGCCGGATTCACATTTTGAGAAATCGTGCGGCATCATTTGGAAAAATTGCCCATTTACAAGCATGGGGATAGAAATTATAATAATTCTGCAGCGGAAATTGGCGAAAAGCAGAGAATCCAGAACATCGTGTTTTTTTGTATGGGCGGATGCTTTTCTACCAGGGACAACTTACTGCATGAACGAAATGAGCGCGGATTTTTTGCGCAAAGGCAGCTTGCTGCTCGACTGAAAAAGTACGCTTTATCACCGAAACGCTAAGCTTGCTTTGCGTGAATGATAAAGCACGGCTTCCGTGCAATCGGCATACCGGTTCGGGTTTTCTGCAGGCCGATTTCTGTTGGAGCTTTGGCGGCGATACGTTGAATTGCGAGGAGAATGATCGGTGTTCGGTTTTATCCAATTTGGCGCGGTTTCGGTAAATATCCCCTCCGTTCTTGTGGCGAACGGCATCGGCGTCTGCCTGATGTCGGCGATCCTGTTTAATTCGCATAAGCGGGCGAGAATGGCTTTCGTTGACGGAAGGCTTTTTTACTGGATGTGCCGCATCTGCTTTGCGCTGTGCATTCTGGAGACGGCAGGCTTCCTGCTGGATGGAAGGCGGTTTCCCGGGGCGGAGGTACTTCTCGTCCTCTCGAACTCCGCCGTCTTTTTTCTTGCGCCTGTGCTGGCCTGTTTGTGGCTGTTTTATATGAACTACAAGCTCTTTGAAAGCCCGGAACGGCTGCGGAAAATGCTTCCTGCGACCATTCCGGCTGCCCTCGGGTCGCTGCTGGCCGTGATAAACTGCTTTACAGACGTCTACTTCAAGCTGTCCGACGCCAACATCTACTACCGTACGCCGCTGTTTACCGTCTTTTCCGCCGTCGTCTACCTGTATTTGACGGCGGGCGCCGTCCTTGCGTGGAAGCACCGGAGGCTGACGGGCAAATATATCTACATGCCGGCGCTCTCGTTTTTGCTTCCCATCTACATCGGCAGCGTCGTTCAGCTTTTCTGCTACGGCATCGCCGTGATTTGGGTGGCGGTGGCCGTCGGCCTGATTTTCCTTTACATCAACCTGCAGAGCGAGGAAACCTTCCTCGATTCCGTGACGGGCCTATATAACCGCAACTTCCTCATCCACTATATGAACCAGCTCAAGAAGGGGAAGACCGTTACCGGCGTGCTGCTCGACGTCAACGATTTCAAGGTGATCAACGACACCTGCGGCCATCTGGAGGGCGACCGCGTCCTGCGCGATTTGGGGCGGATGCTGCTGGAAACCACCGACAAGAGCGCGGTGGTCGCGCGGTATGGCGGAGACGAGTTCGTCATCCTGCTGGAGGATGCCGGGCTGGACGCCCTGGAAAAGGTGAAGGCGTCGCTTGAAGACAGGCTGCGCCGGTACAATGAGGCGGACAGCTTTCCCGTTCCGATCTCTCTTTCCGGCGGGACGGCGGAGCTCAGCTCGGACAAGGCCGAGGCGTTCTTCCGGGAGATGGATCGGAATATGTATCTCGAGAAAAGGACGTTCTATCATAAGAAAAAGGAATCTATCTGCCGCAAAGACGCAGAGGGGGAGGCAGGAGACTCGCGTGAGGAAGGAAATGAAGAATAGGAAGGTTCGCACCCTGTCCAGCATCGTGATGAACGGGGTGCTCCTGGCTGTCGTTGCCGGGCTTCTTCTGCTGAGCGTGAATCTGGTGCGGACGAAGCTGCTGCAGAACGCTCAGAGCCTCGGTATGTCGCTTGTGAAGAGTTATGCCGTCGAGGAGGAGATGACGCTCTCCTCGCTGGAGACGAACCTGCTCATCGCCAGCCAGTACGTCGACGAGATTCTCGCCGACGGCGGAAACAAGAGCGATATTCAGGACTGGTTCCTGAGCTACTTTGAAAAGCTTACCGACGCGGTCGGCGCGGGAATAGTGGATTTTTACGCCGTCGTCGACGGGGAGATTGTTGCCGCCCATCCCTGGGAGGGAGACGACACCTACCGCTACCAGGATACGGAGTGGTACCGCCTGGCCGTGGAGGCCGGAGGCGATATCGTCTGCGGCGAGGTCTATATCGACTCCGTCACCGGGCAGTCCGTATACACTCTGTCGAAGGCAATGACGCGGAAGGGGGATGTGTTCGCGATGGACGTGTACATCCAGAATCCGCTCCTGCACAATTCCGTCAACTCTCTTCCCGAGGAGTGCTCCTATTACCTCTGCGACCAGAACGGGAAGCTCCTCTACCATGTAACAAAGTGGAACTACGACGCCGAGCAGGAGCAGCGGCACGCCGATTTTCTGATCTCCGGCATCGAGGACGGGTCGCTCCTCTCCTACGACGCGTCCTTTCTGGATATCGACGGCGTCAGCCGCGGCGCGTATTATCAGAAAATGCCGAACGGCTGGACTGTCATCATCACCATTCCCATCGGCGTTATCCTGATGGGAGAGCAGAATACCCTGATTGTCGTTGTCGCCTTCGTCGCTCTGGTGCTGTTCCTCGCTCTTGTTTTGATGACGGTTCAGGATTTCATCAGGAACCGGCGCATGAAGACTGCGGACGACACGGTTCATATGCTCGGCGATTCGTTCTACGCGATTTACCGCGTCAATTTCATGACGGGACAGTATACGGCGATTAAGATCCATGAGTCCCTCAGGAACGTGATGCCCCGCACGGGCGATCTCTCCATCTTCTTTCAGAAAATGAGCGAGGTCGTTATGCCGAACACCTTACGGGCGTTCAAAAACAGCTTTTCGCTCGACAGCATCCGAATGCGCGTCGAGCAGGGGATTGCGGACTACGGCGGCGACTATCAGCGGCGCTTCGGCAGCGAATACCGCTGGGTCAATATCCGGACGCTCTACAATCCCGACGTCTCCGAGAACGAGGTGATTCTGTGCTTCCGCGACGTGGACGAGGAGAAGCGCGTGGAGCTGCAGCATACCATCATCCTGCAGGACGCGCTCGACGCCGCGCGCAAGAGCACCAAGTCCCGATCGGAGTTCTTTAGCCGGATGTCGCACGATATGCGCACGCCGCTCAACGCCGTGCTCGGCTGCAGCGATCTGGCAAAGCGCAGCCTCCTCTCCGGCGACAGCGCGAAGGCGGCGGAATACCTCGGCAAGGTCTCCTTCGCGGGGCAGCAGCTGCTCGAGCTCATCAACGACATTCTCGAGCTTTCCCGGATCGAGGCGGGCAAGAACAATCTCGAGCTGCGCGGGATGAACCTGCGGGAGCTTCTGCTGAAGACGGCGGACCTCTTCCGCATCCGCGCGGGGGAGGACGGTAAGACCGTCACGGCGGAGATCGATTTTCAGGAAGACGAGGTCGTCGGCGACGAGAAGAAGATCAGCCAGATCGTCAACAATCTTATGTCAAACGCCGTCAAGTACACGATGCCGGGCGCTTCCATCCGCCTCGAGGCGAAGCAGTTCCCGTTTGACCACCTGAGCAAGTATCAGCTCATCGTGGAGGATACGGGCGTCGGGATGACGCAGGAGTTTCTCGACCACCTGTTTGACCCGTATTCCCGCGAGACCGCCTTCACCTCCCGCTCCATCGCGGGAACCGGCCTCGGGATGCCGATCGTCAAGAGCCTTGTGCAGCAGATGAGCGGCGAGATTTCCGTCGAGAGTACGCTCGGGAAGGGCACGCGCTTTACCGTGACGCTGCCGCTTCTGCCGTCGGGCAAGAGGGAACAGGAGCCCCCGCAGCCCGACGCGGCAGAGAGCGCCTCGTTCTCCTGGAAGGGGCGGCGCGTCCTCGTCGCGGAGGACAACGACCTCAACCGCGATATTATCTGCGCCGTGCTCGAGGAATTCGGGGCCAAGGTGCTTCCGGCGGTGAACGGCGCGGACGCGCTGCATCTCTTTGCCGGAGAGCCGCCGTTTTCCATCGACGCCGTCCTGATGGATATGCATATGCCCGAGATGGACGGCTGCGGGGCCGCCGCGGCCATCCGGAAGCTCAACCGCCCTGACGCGGCAGGCGTGCCCATCCTCGCCGTGACGGCGAACGTCTTCGCCGAAGACATCGACGCCACGACCAAGGCGGGAATGAACGGCCACATTTCTAAACCGATTGACGGCGCCGTGCTGCGGCAGACCATGGAGAAGCTGATTCTCGAGTGGGATGACGCGTCAGGACGCGGCCGATCGGAGAACGGGGGAAATCACCTTTGAGTCAGAGAGAGAGAGAAGAAACGCTGCTGATTGTCGACGACGACATGATCAATCGGGCTGTTCTGGCAAATATCTTCGAGTCGGAATACCAAATCCTCGAGGCGGGAGACGGCCTTGAGGGCCTTGACGCCGTCCGGGAGAACGCGCCGCGCCTGAGCGCAGTGCTGCTGGATGTGGTGATGCCGCGGCTCAACGGCCTCGAGGCGCTCCGCCGCCTCTGCGCGCAGGGCGTCACCTCGCGGATCCCCGTCTTCCTCATCACCGCCGACCTGACCGGCGCGGGGATGCAGGAGGCGTACGACCTCGGCGTCATGGACGTGATATTCAAGCCCGTGGTGCCCTACATCGTCCGGCGACGGGTGAACTCCGTTGTGGAGCTGTTCCGCGCGCGGCGCAGGCTGGGCGCGGAGGTGGAGCGCCAGCGCGACCAGCTTCTCGCACAGGCGCAGCAGCTCGCGGAGATGAGCACGGGCATGGTGGAGGCGCTCTCCACCGCGATTGAGTTTCGCAGCGACGAGTCCGGCGAGCACGTCCGCCGCATCCGCGACGTCACCTGCCATCTGCTGCGCGCGACGCCGCTCGGCGAGGGCCTTTCGGAGAGCGAGATTGCCCTCATCGGCGTGGGCGCCATCACGCACGACGTCGGGAAAATCTCCATCCCGGACGCGGTGCTCAACAAGCGCGGCCGCCTGACCGCGGAGGAGTACGAGCTGATGAAGACGCACACCGTCAAGGGCGCGGAGCTCCTCTCGAAGATTCCGCAGATGCGGGACCTGCCCGCTTACCGGTACGCGTACGACATCGCGCTGCACCACCACGAGCGCTGGGACGGCCGCGGCTATCCCGACGGCCTCGTCGGCGGCGAGACGCCCGTCTGGACGCAGGTCGTCGCCCTCGCGGACGTCTACGACGCCCTCGTGAGCCGCCGCTGCTACAAGGAGCCCTACCCCGCGGAGGAAGCGATGAAGATGATTCTCGAGGGGCAGTGCGGCGCGTTCAATCCGCGGCTGCTCGAGTGCTTTCAGGAGGCGGAGCCGCTGCTCCGCCGGTTTTACCAGTAAACGAAAGGGGAGAACGCCATGACTCCGCTGGAAAAGGAGCGGCTGACGGCTGCCGGAATTGACGTCGGCGACGCGCTCGCGCGTTTTATGAACAACGAATCGCTGCTGCTGCGCTTTCTCATACGCTTTCCCGAGGATAAGAATTACGCCTCTCTCCTGCAGGCGCTCGGGGAGGGAGACGCCGAACGCGCCTTTACGGCGGCGCACACGCTCAAGGGCGTGGCCGGGAACCTTTCGATGCGCGCCCTGTACGATACCGTGAGCGCGATGGTCGAGCGGCTGCGCGCCTCCGATTTGGAGGGCGCGAGGCTCTTGCTCGGGGAGCTTGAGAACCGCTACGGGCAGGTAACGCAGGCGCTTGCCGGGA
>CASFAA010000048.1 GCA_949292505.1 uncultured Oscillospiraceae bacterium | reverse complement strand
GAGGACGGCGTCGTCGTGGATCGCCGCGCGGTCGAGCTCCCGCTCCTGCGGGCGGGCGAGTCGTGCGAGCTGCCGTTCGCCATTCCGCACGAAAAGAAGCCCGGCAGCCTGTACACGATTGAGTTCTCCGTGCGCCGGAAGGAGGAGACCTTCTATGCTGGGGCCGGGGAGGAGATCGGCCTGTTCCAGTTCCCGCTCGAGAGCGGCCCCGCCGTTGGTTTGAGGCCCGCCGCGCCGCTCGGCCCGGTTTCCGCTGCGGAGCAGGACGGCGAGCTGGTGCTCGAGGCCGCCGGGACGCGCCTCGTCCTCGACGCGGGGACGGGACGCCCCAGAGGCCTCTGGAAGGACGGCGAGGCCGTCCTCCTCGGGGAAGCCTCCCCCTGCTTTGACCGCCCGTTCACCGGCCTCGACGCGCAGCCCGGCTGGGGCTGGGAGGGCGAGTATGCCCGCGTCCGCGGCGGCGCGCTCTCCTACGGCACGCCCGTCCGCCTCTCCGGGGACGGCCTGTTCCGCGTCGAGCTGCCGTTTGCGTACGGCGCGGCGGATCGCCCGGAAATCGGCGGAACGGTCGCCTACACGCTCCGCGGGGACGGCGTCCTGCGCATCGACGCGGACTTCTCGATCGAGCCGTCCTGCCGTGCCGTCCCGCGTGTTGGCCTTGAGCTTCTGACCGCGCCGGGCTTCGAGCAGCTCGACTACTTCGGCCGAGGCGAAAACGAGAGCTACCGCGACCGCCTGCTCTCCGCGCCGCTCGGCGTGTGGAGCTCGACCGTAACCAATCAGCATTTCCCGTTCGTCCCGCCGTCGGAGAACGGCGGCCACGAGGAGACGCGCTGGCTTCGCCTCGCCCGCGAGGACGGCCGCTCCCTGCGGATCCGCTCCGCCGCGCCGATTCATTTCGACGCCCACCACTACGGCATCGAAGACTGCCAGCGCGCGAAGCACGACCACGAGCTCCCCACCCGCCCGGAGACAGTCCTGCACCTCGACGCCGCCCACGCCCCCATCGGCAGCGAGATGGCCTGGAGCACGAAGATGCCGGAAACGCTCGCCGTCCGCGGCGGGGTATACCGCCTTTCGGTTGAAATCGTGCTTTCCTGAAAAGCAAGCTTATTTCTCCAGCCAGACTGCTTCCCTGAACAATGCAAGCTGTCTTGACACAAAAAAGGAGTCCCAGTCCGCAGGAACGCGGGCTGGGACTCCTTTTTAAAACGTCTGTGAGAGCGAATTATTTGAGCTCGATTGCGAGGCAGTTGACAAAGTCGGTCGGCATCTTCTCCGGCAGCTTGACCGTCAGCGTGCCGAAGTTCTGCGCGAAGGGTACCTTGCCCTCGCCGAGCAGGCGGACGGACTGCACCTCCTCCGTGGGCAGCAGGCTCTTGACAACGGCGGTGCGGTTCTCCGGCGCGCGCATCTGGAATGCGTAGACCGTGTTCCCCTTCTGGGTAAAGCGGTAGTCGGAGGACGTCCAGTCAGCAGCCGTCTCGGTGAAGCCCTCGATCACGGTGCGGGTGTCGCCCTCGCTCGAGATGCGCCACGGGCGCGTGCCGTAGACGCCCTCGCCGCAGACGGCGAACCACTTCGCGAGCTCCTCGAGGATCCAAACGGCCTCGTCGTCGATGGAGCCGTCGGGGCGCTGCAGGACGTTGAGCAGCATTGTGCCGTTCTTCGAGATGATGTCAACGAGCATTTCGACGATGTGATTCGGGCGCTTGAATTCCTGGCGCACGTCGTAGAACCAGTTGCCAATGCAGGTGTCTGTCTGCCACGGGTAGGGAAGGATGTCAGGCAGCTGGCTCTTCTCAATGTCGAGCACGCCGACGCGGTAGATCTCGGGGCGGCGATCCTTCTGGTTGTAAACGGCGCGGTTTTCGCCGTACTTCTTGATCGATGCGTTGTACAGGTAGGAGACCGCCTCGAGGCCGATCCGGTAGTTCGCGTCGTCCGGGTTTGCCTCATGGATGCGGGCGAACGGCAGGCCGCCGTCGGAGTACAGCAGGTCGGGCTGGTACTTGTCGATGAGCTCTTTCATGACAGCCAGCCAGTACTCGCGGAACTTCTCGTTCGACGTGTACCAGTTCGGCATATCAAGCTCACCGTGCTTCACGACCCCGACGTGCTCCTGATTCGCGTGGTAGAAATCCTGATACGCCGGATCGTTGCCGTCGTACGGTACGCCCGCGTACGGGCCCCAATCGTCATGCCCCTTGTTTGTGTACCACCAGGAGAAGGACGCGCCGAGGTGTTCCGTGAGGCCGAAGGGCAGGCCGTGCTTGTCGGCTGCGGCCTTCCACAGGCCGCAGATATCTTTGTGCGGGCCGACATCCACGGAGTTGAAGCGGTTGAGGGAGGACGCATAGTTGAAGAAATGATCGTGGTGCATCGCCTGGCCGACGAAGTACCGTGCGCCCGCCTTCACATAGAGATCCATCAGCGCGTCGGGATCGAACTTCTCCGCCTTCCACAGCGCGCAGATGTCCTTGTAGCCGAATTTCGACGGATGGCCGTAGTGACGGATGTGGTACAGATACTGCGGGGAGCCCTGAATATACATATTCCGGGCGTACCAGTCGCCGTACATCGGCACGGACTGCGGCCCCCAGTGCGACCAGATGCCGAATTTCGCGTCGCGGAACCAGTCCGGGCACTGGTACTCGCGCAGGGACTCGAAGCTTGCCTCAAAGTTTTTTGCCATTTTCCACAACTCCTTTTTACAAAATCAAGCGAAACGTTTCGCTTTTATCGCAAGCCTTCCCTCTCCGAGAGCGGGAAAGCGAAGCGGCTCAGGTGCGGCGGCGGCGCGTGGACTTCCCCTCCTGCAGCGAGGCGGAGAGGGAGACTGTCACGGGGGCCGTCCGCTCGCCCGAAAAGCGCTCGAGCATCAGCCGCGCGGCCTGCAGGCCGATCTCCTCGAGCGGCTGGCTCACGATGGTCAGCGGCGGCCGGGCCACGCGCGAGAGATCCATGTTGTCGAAGCCGATGAGGGAGAGCTCCTGCGGGATCCGCACGCCGCGCTCGTTCAACGCGATGAGCGTGCCGAGCGTCATCTCATAGTTGGTGACGAACGCCGCGGTCATGCCCTCGGCCTCCTCGAGCAGGCGGCAGATCTGGCGGTGACCGCCCTCGAGCGTGTAGTCGCCGTATGCGATCAGCTCCTCCGCGGGCGCTACGCCGTACTCCTCAAGCGCAGCGCGGTAGCCCTTCAGGCGCATCCGCGAGGTGTAGACGTCCTTCGGCCCTACGAGAATGCCAATGCGCCGGTGCCCGAGCTCGAGCAGGCGGCGCGTCGCCATGCGGGCGGCGTTTTCATTGTCGAGCAGGACGCAGCTGGCTACGCCGCCGAGCGCGTCGAGCGGCCTGTCGAGCAGCAGAATCGGGAT
The DNA here is from genome assembly GCA_949292505.1 of uncultured Oscillospiraceae bacterium. Lineage (GTDB taxonomy): Bacteria > Bacillota > Clostridia > Oscillospirales > Acutalibacteraceae > Caccousia. The sequence continues at coordinate 7,553 of CASFAA010000048.1, read as the reverse complement.
GCCGCGCTCCACGGCGGGGCGCAGGTGGCGCCCGTCCGCGCAGACGGGCATATTGATGATGCCGTCTACGCGCTTGTCGAGCAGAAAGCGCACGGCGCGGCATTCGCGCTCCTCGTCGGTGCGGCAGTCGCAGATCACGACGCTGTAGCCCTGCTCCTGCAGAACGCCCTCGACGACGGAAATGATCTGGGTGACGAACAGATTGCTCAGCTCGGGAATGACGACGCCGACAGTGCGGCTCCGGTTCGATTTCAGCCCGCGCGCGTACTCGTTGACGTGGTAGTCGAGCTTCTCGATGGCCCGCTCAATCGCCGCGCGGTTCTTTTCGCGCAGAACGCCGCCGTTGAGATATTTCGAGATGGTCGCGAGGCTCAGCCCCGTCTCCCGCGCAATATCCTTGATGGTGGCGGCCATTGCGTTCCCTCCGATCCAAAACCGAAACGTTTCTCATTTCAATGTTAGAATAACACAGTCTTTTCCCAATGTCAAACTATTTTTCGGCATTCGGCCGTATTTTGCGGATGGACGCGGACACAGGCCGTTTCCGGGGAAAAAGCTGTTCTTATGCTGAGAAACCCTTTTGATTTTGAGCGGATCGACGAAGAATCCGCTCGAAAGCGCCCGCTTCCCATCAAAACTCCCCTCTTGACAAATCGCGCTGCGCATGGTACTGTAAAGAAAACGAAACGTTTCGTTTATTTGACGCGAAACAAGCTGTTGAAAACGAGAAAGGAAGCGTGTAACTATGGCTTTGACGACGACGGTCGGGATGCTGCGTCGCGCGCAGGAGGGGCGCTACGCGGTGGGCGCGTTCAATGTGGAGAATATGGAGATGGCGCAGGCCATCATCGCGGCGGCGGAGGAGCTGCGCGCCCCTGTGATTCTGCAGACGACGCCCTCCACCGTGAAATACGCGAGCACCGCGCTGTACCTCGCGAACGTTGCGGCGCTGGCCCGCGAGGCGAGCGTCCCGGTCGCGATGCACCTCGACCACGGCAGCAGCTACGAGCTGTGCGTGAGCGCCCTGCGCGCCGGGTACACGAGCGTGATGATCGACGGCAGCAAGCTTCCGCTTGAGGAGAACATCGCCTTCACCCGCCGCGTGGCGGAGATGTGCGCCGCGGTCGGCGTGCCGGTCGAGGGCGAGATTGGCCGCGTTGGCGGCAAGGAGGACGACCTTGAGGACGAGGGCGGCTACACGATCCCCGAGGAGGCCGTCCGCTTCGAGAAGGAGAGCGGCCTGTTCTCGATGGCCGTCGGCGTCGGCACGGCGCACGGCTTCTATAAGGTGGCTCCCGTCCTCAACAAGGAGCTCATCACCACGCTGCGCGGGATGCTGACCGCCCCGATGGTGCTCCACGGCGCTTCCGGCCTCTCCGACGACGACGTCCGCGACTGCATTGCCCGCGGAATCTGCAAGGTAAACTTTGCCACCGAGCTGCGCGCCGCCTACACGAAGGCCGTGCGCGAGGTGCTCGCCGACGAGGCCGTCATTGACCCGAAGGCGTACGGCAAGGCGGGCCGCGAGGCGGTCAAGGAGCTTGTCAAGAGCCGTATGCTCGTCTGCGGCTGCGACGGAAAGGCGTAAGGGTATGCGCGAGCTTCTGCTTGGCATTGACATCGGCACCTCGGCCTGCAAGGCCGCCGTGTTCGGCAGGGATGGGGAGGTCGTCGCCCAGACGGCGGAGGAGTACCCCGTCAGCTATCCGAAGCCCGGCTGGGCGGAGCAGGATCCCGAGCTGTGGTGGCGGGCCGTCTGCGCCGCCCTCCGCCGTTTGACGGACGAGGGCCGCTTTTCCGCGGACGAGATCGCGGGTGTTGGCGTCGACGGACAGAGCTGGAGTGCCATCGCCGTCGACCGGGAGGGCCGCGTGCTCTGCCCGACGCCGATCTGGATGGACACGCGCGCGCAGGAGATCTGTGCGCGGCTGCGTGAGGAGCTCGGCGAGGAGCGGCTCTTCTCCGTCTCCGGCAACCCGCTCTCCCCGTCGTACACCATGCCGAAGGTGCTCTGGTACAAGGAGCAGCTCCCCGGGGTGTACGCGGAGGCGGACAAAATCCTGCAGTCAAACAGCTTTATCGCATTTCGCCTCACGGGCGAAATTTCGCAGGACGTGAGCCAGGGCTACGGCTGGGCGTGCTTTGACATGGCGCGCGGCGCGTGGGACGAGGCCCTCTGCCGCGAGGCGGGGCTGCGCCCGGAGCTGCTTCCGCCCCTTGCGGCGTGCAGCGAGGTCGTCGGCCGCGTGACGGCGGAGGCCGCGCGGCAGACCGGCCTGCGCGAGGGGACCCCCGTCGTCGCGGGCGGGCTTGACGCCGCGTGCGGTACGCTCGGCGCGGGCGTCATCCACCCGGGCGAGACGCAGGAGCAGGGCGGTCAGGCGGGCGGCATGAGCATCTGCATGGACGTCTGCCGCGCCGACCGCCGTTTGATTCTCGGTGCGCACGTCGTTCCGGGACTGTGGCTGCTCCAGGGCGGCACCGTGGGCGGCGGCGGCGCGATGAACTGGTTTGAGCGCGAGTTCGGTGCGGCGGAGCGCCGGCTCGCGGAGACGAGCGGCCTGTCGTCGTTCGCGGAGATCGACCGCGAGGCCGCGCAGCTCCCGCCCGGCAGCGAGGGGCTTGTGTTTCTGCCGTACCTCGCGGGCGAGAGAAGCCCCATCTGGGACGTGCGCGCAAAGGGCGTCTGGTACGGCGTGACGTTCTCGAAGACGCGGGCCCACTTCGCGCGCGCCTGCATGGAGGGCGTGGCCTACTCGCTGCGCCACAATCTGGAGGCGGCGCGCGAGGCGGGCGCTTCGGCGGGCGTGCTCCGCGCGATGGGCGGCTCCGCTAACAGCCGCCTGTGGACGCAAATGAAGGCGGACGTGACCGGCTGCCGCATCGAGGTGCCGGGCTCCGATACGGCGACGTCCCTCGGCGCGGCGATTCTCGCGGGCGTCGGCGCGGGCGTGTACAAAAGCTTCGACGAGGCCGTGCAGAGCACGGTGCGCATCCGGCGGACACACGAGCCGGACGCGGCGGCACATGAGGCGTATGAAAAGGGCTATCGGACATATCTTCGTCTGTATGAGAGCTTAAAGGATTTGATGAAGGAGGACGCGCAATGAAAGCAGCGGTACTGCATGGAAACGAAGACATTCGCTATGAGGAATTTCCCACCCCGGAAACTCTTCCCGGGACGGTGAAGGTGCGCGTGCGGGCGACGGGCATCTGCGGCAGCGACGTGCCGCGCGTGCTGCACCACGGCGCGCATTTCTATCCCGTTGTGCTCGGCCACGAGTTTGCGGGCGACGTTGTCGAGGTCGGCGAGGGAGTCGAGGGGCTCAAGGTCGGGGATACCGTCTCCGGCGCGCCGCTCCTGCCGTGCATGAAGTGCGCCGACTGCCAGCAGGGCAACTTCTCGCTCTGCAAGCATTACAGCTTCATCGGCAGCCGCCAGCAGGGCAGCTTTGCGGACTATGTCGTGATGCCCGCCCAGAACGCGGTCAAGTACGACCCATCCATCCCGTATGAGCAGGCCGCCATGTTCGAGCCGTCGACGGTCGCGCTGCACGGCGTGTTCTGCAACGACTATCAGGGCGGCGGCGATGTCGCCGTCTTCGGCTGCGGCACCATCGGCATCTTCACGCTGCAGTGGGTCAAGATCTTCGGCAGCCGCCGCGTCGTCGTGTTCGACATCGACGAGGGCCGTCTCGCCCTCGCCCGCCGCATGGGCGCGGACGTGACGATCAACACGAAGAAGGAGGGCTTCATGGAGCGCGCGAAGGCGCTCACCGGAGGCCACGGCTTCGACTACGTCTTCGAGGCGGCGGGCAACCCCGTCACGATGCATATGGCCTTCGAGGCGGCGGCCAACAAGGCGCACGTCTGCTTCATCGGCACGCCGCACGTCGACATGAGCTTCACCCCCGCGGAGTGGGAGAACATGAACCGCAAGGAGTTCCGCCTCACCGGAAGCTGGATGAGCTATTCCGCCCCGTTCCCGGGCAGGGAGTGGGATCTCACGGCGCATTACTTCGCGACCGGCCAGCTCAAGTTCGACCCTGAATTCCTGTACAGGAAGTTCCCGATGTCCCAGGCGGCGGAGGCCTTCGCCCTCTACCATCACCCCGAGCAGGTGCACGGGAAGATTATGCTGGTGAACGAGACATGATCATTACCGTAACGCTCAACACCGCGATCGATAAGCTCTACCTCGTCGACGAGCTGCTCCCCTTCGAGGTGGGCCGCGTGCGCGAGGTCGTCAACACGGCGGGAGGCAAGGGCATGAACGTCTCCCGCGTGGCCGCGCTCTCCGGCGAGCAGGTCACGGCGATGGGCTTCGCGGGCGGCTATACGGGGCAGCTGTTCCGCAGCCTCATCCGCGAGCCGAACATCCACCCCGCCTTTACCGAGACGGCGGGCGAGACGAGAAGCTGCATCAACGTGCGCGATAAAAAGACGAACCGCAGCACCGAATTCCTCGAGCCCGGCTGCCCCGTGACGCAGCAGGAGCTTGACGCCTTCCTCGCGGACTTCCGCCGCGAGCTGCCGAACGCGGACGTCGTGACGATCTCCGGCAGTATGCCGGCGGGCGTCCCCTCCGATTTTTACGCCGGGCTCGTGCGCGAGGCGCGCGCCCTCGGCAAGCCGATCCTTGTCGACACGAGCGGCGCTGCGCTGCGGGAGACGATCCCCGCCGGGCCGGCGCTCATTAAGCCGAACACCAACGAGCTCGGCCAGCTTACTGGCGCGGACGTCTCGTCCATGGAGAGCTGCATTGCCGCTGCGCAGCAGCTGCGCGAAGCCGGAGCGGGGATTGTCGCTGTCTCCCTCGGGAAGGACGGCGTGCTTGTCGTCTCGGAGGAGGGCATTTTCCGCGGCCTGACGCCCGACGTGCCGGTGGTCAACACCGTCGGCTGCGGCGACAGTATGGTCGCGGGCTTCGCCGTCAGCCTTGCGCACAAAAAGCCGCTCGAAGAGGCGATCCGCTTCGCGGTGGCCGTCTCCACGGCGAACGCGCTGACGAAGGAAACAGGCTATTACCGTCAGGAGGATCTCGCGCGTCTTCTGCCCGAGATCCGCGTCGAGCGGGTTTCCCGCGCCTGACGTTCGTCCCGCCCGCCGGGGAGGAGGGCGGAGATTTCACAAAGGAAAGGAAGCGCAACGAAAATGACAGTGATCGATCCCAATTCCGTTCCCAAGATGACGCTCGCGACCGGCGAGCAGATCCCGTGCATCGGCATGGGCACCTTCGGCTCCGACCGTTACGGCGCCGAGGAGGTTTCCGCCGCCGTCGCGGGAGCGATCCGCTGCGGTTACCGGATGTTTGACTGCGCCTCGGTCTACGGCAACGAGGATCTCATCGGCAAGGTGTTCGCCGAAGCCTTTGCGGAGGGCGCCGTCAAGCGCGAGGAGCTCTTCATCATCTCGAAGGTTTGGAACGATATGCACGGCAAGGGCGACATTCTGCTCTCCTGCGCGAAGACGCTCAAGGATCTGCAGCTTGACTATCTCGACGCCTACTTTGTCCACTGGCCGTTCGCGAACTATCACGCGCCGGGGTGCAGCGGCGATTCCCGCAACCCCGACTCGAAGCCCTTCTGCGTCGACGACTTCATGCTCGTCTGGCGGCAGATGGAGCGCCTGCACGACATGGGTCTCGTCCGCAACCTCGGTATGTCCAACATGACGATCCCGAAGCTCGAGGCCGTGCTGCCGCTGTGCCGCATCAAGCCGACGCTGATTGAGATGGAGCTCCACCCGGCGTTCCAGCAGCCCGAGCTGTTCCGCTACTGCGTCGAGCGCGGGCTGCAGCCCGTCGGCTTCTGTCCGATCGGCAGCCCGAACCGTCCCGACCGCGACAAGGCCGAGGGCGACGTCGTCGATACCGCGATGCCCGCCGTCGAGGCTGCCGCGAAGGCGCACGGCGTCCATCCGGCGCTCATCTGCCTCAAGTGGGCGGTGCAGAACGGCCAGATTCCGATCCCGTTCTCGGTGCACGAGAAGAACTACGTCAGCAATCTCCAGTGTGTGACGGAGGATCCGCTCACCGACGAGGAGATGGAGGCTATCCGCCTCGCCGACGAGAACTGCCGCCTCGTCAAGGGCCAGGTCTTCCTGTGGCCCGGCGCGACCGACTGGCGCGCCCTCTGGGACGAGAACGGCGTCATCACGCAGTAAGGAGGACGAACCATGCTGAAAGGAATTCCCTCGATTCTGACCCCCGAGCTTCTCAAGGTGCTCATGGAGATGGGCCACGGCGACGAGCTCGTCCTCGCGGACGGCAACTTCCCGAAGTTCGCCCACCCTGCGAACGTCATCCGCCTCGACGGCCACGGCATCCCCGAGATCCTTGACGCGATTCTCAAGTTCATGCCGCTTGACCCGTACGTCGAGCACCCGACCATCTTCATGGAGGTGCTGCCGGACGATCCGTACAAACCGGAGATCTGGCCGGTCTACCGTGAAATCGGCGCGAAGTACGAGAAGGACGGCCTGCGGGAGCTGGCCATCAACAAGTATGAGTTCTACGAGCGTGCGAAGAAGGCGTACGCCGTCGTCACGACGAGCGAGGCCGCGCTCTACGCGAACGTGATTCTCAAAAAGGGCGTTGTGAAGGAATAAGGACAAAAAAGAGCGTCTCCGCCGGCAGCTTGTTTCTGCCTGCGAAGACGCTCTTTCCTTTTCTCATTCACACATGGAACCGATCGTATTCCCCCGCACAGTCAAGACACAGCGTTTTCCCGCCGCAGATGCGGATCCAGTTCGCGCCCGCCGTCTCGCCGCATACGTCGCAGACGTACGACTCAAACAGCCGCGCGTGCTCCGGCACGGCAAGCTTTGTTTCCTTCACGTCGAACAGCTCCTCCGCCGTGTGCGCCTGATAATAGCGGAACGATTCCTCGCGCGTCATCCCGGACGGCGCGGGGCGCAGCACAAGGCGTACGGATTTTCCGGACGTCCGCTCGTAAAAGGAGAACGCCTGTTTTCCCGTCATGTGAAACAGCAGATTTCCCTTGCCGACGCTGCATCCGAGGAGCGCCTGCACGGCGTCGACGCCGCACGCGTCGTTCTCCGCGATGCAGACGAGGCGCTCGTCCTTTGAAAACGTCAGCCCCAGCAGCTTCGTCGCGTAGAGCGAGGCGCGGAAGCCGATCGTCAGCCCGCCGCATTCGTGGCCGTGGAATGCCACAGCCTTTTCCCAAAGCAGTTTTTCCTCCATCCTTCATTCTCCTTCCGTGTTCCCGAGCGAGACGGCCTGAAAGCCGCCGTAATACTGCGCGGCAATGCTCTCATACGCGTCAATCCCGAGCAGGAACTGGGTAATTTCATCGAATTTTGCCGCCGGGTCAACGTCCGCGAACTGCTCCGGATACAGGACGGAGCCGAGATACCACGCGTCGGCCAGGGCGATTTCCAGATTGGCTGCATAATAGTTGAACGGCATCTGCAGATAGACCTTTCCATTCCGGAAAGCATCCAGGGCGTTGTAGTAGGCCGGATTCCCCGCGTAATCCTCCGCGATGATGGAGAGCCCGCCCGCGTCGAGGACGATAACCTCCGGGTTC
>CASFAA010000047.1 GCA_949292505.1 uncultured Oscillospiraceae bacterium | reverse complement strand
CGCGCCGCCTACCTCGGCGCAGGCTGAGCCTGCACGCAATTCGCGCACGGCGGGCGAGCCCGCCGTCGGTCTCGCAGAAGGAAATCGACCCCTTTGCGATCTTGCGTCGCAAAGGGGTCTTGATTCTTTGCCCGCGTCGTTCCTCGCTGCGGGGGGGCAGGCAGATTGAATCTGCACACACTTCGCGCACGGCGGGCGAGCCCGCCGTCGGTCTCGCAGAAGGAAATCGACCCCTTTGCGATCTCACGTCGCAAAGGGGTCTTGTTTATTTGCCCGCGTCGTTCCTCGCTGCGGGAGGCGGGAAAGGAAGGCGAGGGGAAGAAGCAGGAGTCAGGAGAATAAAAAAGAGACCCCGCTCTGCGGCAATAGGCCGCGGCGGGGTCTCTGCTTTTTCTGTGAAGTCCGACAGCATCCCATGCACAGGAGGAAATCCTTCGGACGCGGAGGCGCGGGCGTAATTTGCTCCGTGCTGCGCACGAAGGAAAGACTCAGCCGCGCTGGTCGAGGGGGACGTAGGTTTTCGCCTGGGAGAGGGAGCGGTAGGCGGGGCGCATGATGCGGCCGCACGTCTCGATCTCCTCAATGCGGTGCGCGCACCAGCCGGCGATGCGCGAGACGGCGAAGAGGGGCGTATACAGGTCGCTCGGGATGCCGAGGCACTCGTACACGAGGCCGGAGTAGAAGTCGACGTTCGCGGAGATGACCTTCTTGTCGCCCTTGACGCCGGCGAAGACCTCGGGAGCGAGCCGCTCGACGCGCTCAAACAGGTCGAACTGCCGGTCCATGCCGCGCTCTGCGGCGAGCTTTCTGGCCTTCTGCTTGAGAATGACGGCGCGCGGGTCGGAGACGGTGTACACCGCGTGTCCCATGCCGTAGATGAGACCGGAATGATCGCCGGCCTCCTTGCGTACAATTTTAGCGAGGTAGTCCTTGACCTTCGCGTCGCTCTCCCAGTCGTCCACGTTCTCCATCAGCTCGTTCATCATCGTCATGACGCGGTGGTTCGCGCCGCCGTGGCGCGGACCCTTCAGGGAGCCGATGGCCGCCGCCATCGCGGAATAAATGTCCGTTCCCGTCGAGGAGAGAACGCGGGCCGTGAACGTGGAGTTGTTGCCGCCGCCGTGCTCGGCGTGCAGCATCATGCACAGGTCGAGGAGCTTGGCCTCCTCGTCCGTGAACTGGCGGTCGGGGCGAATCGCGTTGAGAATCGCCTCCGCCGAGGAATGGTTCGGGTCGAGCGGGTGGAAGTACATACTCTGCTTATCGAAATGGCGGCGCTTGACCTGATACGCATACGTCATGATCGTGGGCAGGCGCGCGATGAGCTGCATCGACTGCCGCATCGTGTTCTCGAGAGAAATGTCGTCCGGGTTATCGTCGTACGAGTACAGCGCCAGCACGGAGCGCGCGAGCTTATTCATGATATTGCGCGACGGCGCCTTGATGATCATGTCCTCCGCAAAATACTCCGGGAGCTCGCGGTAGCTGTTCAGCACGGCGGAAAAGCGGTCGAGCTGGGCGCGCGTCGGCTGCTTGCCGAACAGAAGAAGCCAGGCGACCTCCTCGAAGCCAAAGCGGTTCTCCGCCGCGCAGCCGTCGACGATCTCGCGCACGTCGATGCCGCGGTACGTCAGCTTGCCCTCGTCCGGAATACGCTCGCCGTCCGCGATCAGATAGCCGTGCACGTTGCAGATCAGCGTCAGGCCCGCCATCACGCCCGTTCCGTCCGGGTTGCGCAAGCCGCGCTTGACGTTGTACAGCTCAAAATTTTCGGGGGCGATCTTATTGTTGGCGCGGAACTCCTCGCACAGCTGCTCGAGCGTCTGCTGCCTTGTCTGCCCCTTGATCTCTTTTTCCATGTCCGTCTCTCCCTTCCGCGTCTCCGCCTCGCGGGAAACGCGCGATTCCCGTTATCTCTGTTTCGCGATCGTTCCCTATTGTATCGCATACGAGCGCGAAAGTCAATCAATCCGGCCTCGAAAATGCAATTATTTACAAGAAAATTGCATTTTTCGCCGTACCATACGGGAAAAGCAAATTATAAAGACGTATTTATGAATAATTTGCAACAACTTTCTGTAAACGCTTTGACACGTTACAAGGAGGAAGAGGATGAAAAGGAACGTTGTGGAGGCCGCTTTGCTGGCGGCGCTGCTTTTTGTGATTCCGCTGTTCGCGATGGGCGGGAGCGCCGGGGACGAGCCGGAGGAAGCCTTAGAGCCGCCCGCGCAGTCCGCGCCGGAGCCGGAGGCGGCGGACGTCGGGGACGACTTCGCCATCCTCGACACCTCCACCGGCGAGGTTGTGCGCGTCAGCCGGCTCGAGTTCCTGCGCGGCGGAACGGCAGCGGAGATTTCCCCCTCCTGGGAGCCGGAGGCGCTGCGGGCGCAGGCTGTCGCCGCGTACACCTACTACGCGCGTCTGCGGGACGAGCAGCGCGCCTCGCCGGACCCGGCGCTTCAGGGCGCGGATTTCTCCGCCGACCTCTCCATCGGCGAGAAATATGTAACGCCGGAGCTGATGAAGACGCGCTACGGCGATCGGTACGACGAGTATTACGCCCGTCTCGACGAGGCCGCGCGCGACGTCAACGGCCTCGTGCTCCGCAGCGGGGGCGAGCTGATCGACGCCGTCTTCTTCGCAATCTCCGGCGGCGTGACGGAGAGCTCCGCGGACGTCTGGGGTGGCGAGCGCAGCTATCTCGTCCCCGTCGCGAGTCCCGGCGACGCCTACGCCGCCGGCTACCGGACGACGGCCTCGTTCCCGTCGGAGGAGATCAGGACGGCGCTGCTCGGCCTTGCCCCGGACGCCGTTCTTGGCGGCGACCCCGCCGCGTGGTTCGGCGAGCTGAGCCGCACCGCCTCGGGCAGCGTCCTCTCGGTCACGGCGGGCGGCGTCCCGGTCGACGGCGCGGCGCTGCGCTCGGCGCTCGGCCTGCGGTCGCAGAATTTCACCGTCTCCTTTGCGGACGGCGCGTTCACCTTCACCGTCACAGGCTACGGCCACGGCGTCGGCATGAGCCAGACGGGCGCGCAGTACATGGCGCAGCAGGGCGCTTCGTGGGAGGAGATCGTGCGCTGGTATTATCCCGGCGTGTCCATCGAAGCGCTGTAAGAAAAGCCCGGCCCTTCCGCGCGGGAAGGGCCGGGCTTCTTATCAGCCTCTGCCGATGTCGTAGACGCTGCGCAGGCGCAGGCCGTCGGGGGAGCCGGAGAGGATCGAGACGCGGCGCTCGCCGGCCTCCATGTCGAAGTAGTTGTCGGAGAGGAGGAGATCCTCGCGGCGGTTCTGAATCTCCACGCAGGATGCGTAAGCCGCCGCCGTGACGACGAGCTCGTCCCCCTCGACGCGCACCGAGAGCTTCGGGTCGGCGTACTCGTAGATCTGCGGCGTCGAGAGGAGGACGGTTCCGTAGGAGAGGCGGGTATAATGCTCGTCGTTCAGGGTGAAGCCGATGTGGTGGAAGCGGGGCTTCGCGTCCGGGAGCTCCACCTTGTCGAGCCAGACGGCGGAATAGGCGGGGACGGTCAGCTCCCTGCGGTATTCCTCGCTCGCCGGCAGGGAGAGCGGCGAGTACAACCGCCACGAGACGAGAACGCGGCGATCCTGCGCCGTCTCGTTGACGACGCTCATGCGCGCGCTCTTTTCGTAAGCCGGATTGCGGGAGTTGACGTTCGGATCCTGCGAGAGCATCCCCTCCTCGCAGCAGGAGAGGAGCAGCGGGGCGAAGAAGCGCTTCTCAAAATAGTGCAGCGCCTTCCAGCGCCCCTCGTAGTCGATGGAGGACCAGGAGGCGACGGGCCAGCAGTCGTTTAGCTGCCAGACGATCGCGCCCATGCACTGCCCGCGGTGCCGCCGCCAGTGCTCGACGGCGTACCGCATCGCCTGCGCCTGCATGAGCTGCGAGGCGTACACCAGGTCGGAGAGCGTCGTCGGGTAGCGGAAATACTGCGAGAGGTACACCATCATCTTCGCGAAGCCGCCGAAGCACTTCTGGTGCCGCTGCATGACGTAGGAGAACGCGTTGCGGTCCCCCGGCGCGGTGAACGACTCGATCGTCCGGAGCGCGGGGAGCGACTCGAAGCCGAACTCGGACGCGTACCGGAACGTGTGCCTGCGGTAGTCGGGGAAGGGCTTGTACCCGTGCCAGACGGCCCAGTAGTGGGCGTCGCCGCGCGTCTCGTCGTGCGGGTTGTCGAAGTCTCCGCCGGAGGACGGGCTCGACGGCCAATAGAAGGCGTCCGGGTCGGTGCGGCGGATGATTTTCGGAATGACGTACGAGTACATTCTGGTGTAGTCGCCCTTGAGCTGCGGCGTCTCGCCGAAGCCGTCGTAGAGGAAGCCCTCCATCTCGTTGTTGCCGCACCAGAGAGCGAGGCAGGCGTGATGGCGGATGCGGCGGACGTTCTCCTCGATCTCACGGGTGATGTTCTCCTCAAATTCGTCCGTCAGCCGGTACGTCGCGCAGGCGAACATGAGATCCTGCCAGACGAGCAGGCCGAGCTCGTCGCAGACGTCGTAGAACCAGTCGTGCGGGTAGAAGCCGCCGCCCCAGACGCGCACGGTGTTGTAGTTGGCCGCCGCACACTGCTCGAGCAGGCGGCGCGTCGTCTCCGGCGTGATGCGCGGGAGCAGGCAGTCCTCCGGAATGTAGTCCGCGCCCATCGCGAAGACGGGGACGCCGTTGACCTCGTGGGCGAAGCTCTCGCCCCATTCGTCGCGCTCGCGGCGCACGGTCATCGTGCGCAGGCCGATGCGCTTCTCCCAGACGTCCTCGACCGCGCCGTCCGAGAGCAGCTCGACGCGCACCGTGTAGAGCGGCTGCGCGCCGTACCCGCGCGGGTACCAGAGCTGCGGGTTTTCGATTGCGAGCTCGCACGGGGAATCCACGGCCTCGAGCACCCCGCCGTCGGGGGACGTCACGCGGACGCGCCAGCCGTCCGCCTTCCCCTCGCTCCCGACAAAGAAGCGCAGCAGGACGCGCCCGTCCCCGTGCTCCTGCCGGACGAGGACGTCCGTCAGCCGCGCTGCGCGCACGCCCAGCAGGGAGACGGGGCGGAACAGCCCCATGTCGGGCAGACGGGGGCCCCAGTCCCAGCCGAACATACAGCTTGATTTGCGCAGATAGGGGAAGCCGTCGACGGTGTCGCCGTTGCACGGGATCGAGCCGTGCAGGCGCACCTGCTCCTCGAGGTAGCGCAGCGGGGAGGAGAAGCGCACCTCGAGCAGGTTTTCCCGCTCGCGCAGAAGCTCCCGCACGGAGAATTCCCAGACGCGGTGCATATTGAACGTCCTGCCGAGCGCCGTTCCGTTGAGGACGATCTCCGCGAGCGTGTCGACGCCCTCGAAGCGCAGCAGCACGCGCGGGCAGGCGAGCAGCTCCGGCGGCGCGTCGAACGACGTCTGTACGGCGCAGTCCTCCTTCGAGAGCTCGAACGCCGTCCTTTCGTTGTCGCGGAAATACGGGTCGGGAATCGCCCCGCACCGGTACAGATCGGTATACAGCGAGCACGGCACCCGCACGTCAACTTCCTTCCCCTGCCACAGGAGCTTCCAGTTTTCCAGCAGCGGCTGTGTGAGCATATTGTCTCCTCCTTTCGTTCTCCGCCCAATGCGGAGTCTACCCCTCCATCATACCGCGAAAAGAAGGAGGGCGCAAGGAGGAAAAAGAAAAGGGACTGCTTTCGCAGTCCCTTTCCCATTGAAATACCGTTTTAGAGGCGGCAGTTCTTACTTGTGGTCAACGGAGTACATATGCTCGATGAGCTCCAGCACCTTGTTGGAGTAACCAACCTCGTTGTCGTACCAGGAGACGACCTTCACGAAGGTGTCGGTCAGAGCGATGCCGGCGGTGGCGTCGAAGATGGAGGTGCGGGTGTCGCCCAGGAAGTCGGAGGAGACAACAGCCTCGTCCGTGTAACCCAGAACGCCCTTCAGCTCACCCTCGGAGGCCTCCTTCATGGCGGCGCAGATCTCCTC
>CASFAA010000046.1 GCA_949292505.1 uncultured Oscillospiraceae bacterium | reverse complement strand
CGACGACGTCAAGGCGGGGCTGCCCGTCGAGAAGGACGTCTTCGGGGAAGCCGCCGCCCATCTGCGCGAAAACGGGGCCGAATGCCTCATTCTCGGCTGCACGGAGCTCTCGCTCGCGAACCGCGACGAACCGCTCGGAGCAGGCTGCCTCGACGCGCTCGAGGTACTCTCCCGCGCCGCCGTTCTGGCCTGCGGGAAGCCGCTCAGGCCGACGTACGACTGTCTGATCACGCGATAAGCGCCGGCTGTTCCGGCTTTTCGATACAGGAAGGAAGGATACCATGTGTGTGGATTTGCAGGTTTTTTTAAGAACGGCTGGGGCGGCGACCGCGAGGCCGTGATCCGCGACATGGCGGACCGCATCCGCCACCGCGGCCCGGATCAGGACGACTACTACGTCGACGACGAGATCGCCATGGGCTTCCGCCGCCTGAGCATCATCGACCTCGAGGGCGGCAGCCAGCCGATTCTCAACGAGGACGGCACGAAGGTGCTCACCTTCAACGGCGAGATTTACAATTTCCGCGAGCTGCGCGTCGAGCTGATCGAGGCCGGGCACGTTTTCAAGACGGGGACGGACAGCGAGGTGCTGCTCCACGGCTACGAGCAGTGGGGCGAGGACGTCTTGCAGCGCCTGCGCGGGATGTTTGCCTTCGTCATCTGGGACAGCGCGGAAAAGAAGCTCTTCGGCGCGCGCGACATCTTCGGCATCAAGCCGTTCTATTACTATCAGCACAACGGCGATTTCTTCTACGGCTCCGAGATCAAGAGCTTCCTCGCGCACCCGAGCTTCGTCAAGGAGCTCAACGAGGAGCGCCTGCCGGAGTACCTCTGCTACGAGTACATTCCGGACGAGGAGACGATGTTCCGCCATGTGTACAAGCTCCTCGGCGGGCATTGCTTCACCTATCAGGACGGGAAGCTTTCCATCCGGCAGTACAACGAGATCACCTACCGCATCGACGAAAAGCCCACCCTCGAGGAGTGGGAGAAGCGCATCACGGACTCCTTCGCGGAGAGCGTGCGGGCGCACAAGATTGCCGACGTCGAGGTCGGATGCTTCCTCTCCTCCGGCGTCGACTCGAGCTACGTCGTCAAGGAGGTCAGCAAGACGGCGGACGGCGTGAAGACGTTCTCCGTCGGCTACGAGGAGGAAAAGTACAGCGAACTGCCGTACGCGCAGGATTTCAGCCGCGCCGTCGGCGTGCCGAACATCAGCAACAAGGTCAGCGCCGACGACTTCTTCGGCGCGGCGTCGATCATCCAGTACTATCTCGACGAGCCGATGCCGAACCCCTCGGAGATCCCGCTCTACTTCCTCGCGCAAAACGCGGCGAAGTATGTGAAGGTCGTGCTCTCCGGCGAGGGCGCGGACGAGCTGTTCGGCGGCTACCCGATGTATCTCGCGGGAATGCACTTCGACCACTACGCCCACCGTGTGCCGCGCCCGCTGCGCCGCGCCGCCGGAGCCGCCGCCGCCAAAATGCCCGCCTTCAAGGGGAAGAACTTTCTCGTGCGCGGCGCGATGGAGCCGTACCAGCGGTATATGCGCAGCAACTACGTCTTCACGCGCGACACCGTGAACGGCTACCTCAAAAAGGACTACCACCCGAAGGATCCCGTCGACTATGTGAAGCCCTACTTCGACAAGGTCAGGGAGCTCGACGAGCCGACGCAGCTGCAGTACGTCGACATTCACGTCTGGATGCTGTACGACATCCTGCAGAAGGCTGACCGCATGAGCATGGCGAATTCCCTCGAGCTGCGCGTCCCCTTCCTCGACAAAAAGATGCTCGCCCTCGCGACGCAGATCCCCTCGCGGTACCGCGTGCACGGCGACGTGACGAAGGTCGCGCTGCGCGGCGCGGCGATCAAGCAGATCCCGGAGCGCACGGCGAACAAGAAGAAGCTCGGCTTCCCCGTCCCGCTCAACGACTGGCTCAGGCAGGACAAATACTACGAGATGGTGAAAAAGGCCTTTGAAAGCGACGTCGCCGCCGCCTACTTCAATCAGGAAGCCATCCTGAAGCTCCTCGACGGCCACAAGGCCGGCGAGAACCATATGCAGCCCATCTGGAGCATTTACTCCTTCCTGCTGTGGTACGACGAGTTCTTTGTACAGCGCTGAAAGCTGACAGAAATAAATCGGCCCCTTTGCGAACTGCGTCGCAAAGGGGCCTTGCTTTTTTCGGCTGCGCCCCGTCGGGAGGCAGAGCCGGAAATAGGTTCATGCTTTTGCGGGAAATCGCGGGACCAGCGTTACGCGTTCTGCACGGCAGGCTTCGGATCGGGCATATCCTTGATGTGGCGCCTGTAAATCCGCCACGCGATCAGAAGACTCGCCGCAAAGGAGAAGACCTCGGCGAACGGGAAGGAATACCACACGGCGTCCAGGCTGATGCGCGAAAGGATGAACGCGCAGGGCAGGAGCAGAATCAGCTGGCGGAGCAGCGAGACAAGAAGGCTTGACACGCCGCTGCCCACCGCCTGGAACAGCGTCGAGAAGGAAATGCCGAGCGCCGCGGGGATAAAGCACAGGCTGATGGTTGCAAGCGCAGGCATTCCGATGGCAAGCATATTGTCCGAGGCGCTGAAAATGGAGAGCAGCTGGCCGGGCATCAGCTGGAAGATCACCAGTCCCACCGCCATGATGCAGACGGCGATGATGCAGCAGATCCGGAGCGCGGAGAGCAGGCGGCGCTTGTTCTGCGCGCCGTAGTTGTAGCCCAGAATCGGCATGACGCCCTGCGTCAGACCGAATACAGGCATGAAGACAAACGACTGGAGCTTGAAATAGATGCCGAAGAACGCAACGGCCGTGTTGCCGAACGTGATAAGAATCGCATTCATGCCCATCGTCATCACGGAGCCGATCGCCTGCATGACAATCGACGGCGCGCCGACGACGTAAATGTTTTTGACCGTCTGCCAGTGGAAGCGGAAGCCGCGCAGCTGCACCTTCACCTCATGCTCCCTGCCGAAGAGGACCACAATGGCGACCACCATGCTCAGGATCTGGCCGATAACGGTCGCGATCGCCGCGCCGGCGACGCCCATCGCCGGGACGCCGAAGTAACCGAAGATGAAAATCGGGTCAAGGATGATGTTTGTCACCGCGCCGACGAGCTGGAACACCATCGGGAAAATCATGTTGCCCGTCGCCTGCAGCGTCTTTTCGATATTGACCTCGATGAAAACGCCGAAGGAGAAAATGCAGACGATACTCATGTAATCGACGCCAAGCTTCAGAAGGCCCGGTTCCGAGGTGAACGCCCCGATAAACGGCTGCGAGCCAAAGAACCCAACGAGAGCAAAGATCACCCAGTTGATTGCGCCGAGCACCAGGCCGTGCGTCGCGGCATTGTCCGCCTCCTCCTGCCGCTTTTCGCCAAGGCGGCGCGCCACCAGCGAGTTGATGCCGACGCCTGTTCCGACAGCAAAGGCAATCAGGAGCGTCTGTATCGGAAAAACAAGGGAAACAGCCGTCAGGGAATCCTCGCTTACCTGAGCCACGAAGTAGCTGTCAACCACGTTGTACAGAGCCTGCACAAGCATGGAGAACATCGTGGGCAGCGCCATGGAAATGATCAGCGGCAGCATGGGGCGGGTTCCCATTTTGTTTTCTTTCGCTAATGTTTGCTTTGTGTCTTCCACTTGGAATCCTCCGTTCGATAAAACTTTTTCGCATTTCTTTGATTTCCGCACTTAATCATACAAGATATGTCCATTTCTAATCTTCTTTTTTGGAAATATAGATAGATTTTGAACAAATATGTGGAATTCACAATTTGTTCCCGAAATAACGCTGCTTTTCTGGTACAATATTCTTGCTTTCTCATTCACGCAAAGCAAGCCTTGCGTTTCGGTGATAAAGCTTCGCAAACCGCGCGGTTTTTCCTCCGAGACGCCGCCCGGCGCGGGAGAGAAATCTTTCCGAAAAGAACGAATCCCCCTTCCGTTTTCGTCCGATTTATATTATAATATGTTCAGTATCCCCGTCCGCGCGCGGCGGGGAGGCGCACTGGGAGTATCGATGATGAACGAAGAAAAAACAGAGGCCTGCCCTTCCGTTTCCGAAAACGAGGAGGACAGGCGGTACCGCAGGCGAAGGAAACTGGTCAGTCTCCTCTCTCTGCTGATCCTGATTGTCTTTTTCGCGGCAGTAACCG
>CASFAA010000045.1 GCA_949292505.1 uncultured Oscillospiraceae bacterium | reverse complement strand
CGCCGCAGTACTTCTGCAGCGCGTCGAGCACCTCCTTGTTCGGCACGTTGAGATCCTTCGCGACCTCGTGGACTCTGTATTTAATCATCAAGTGAATCAACCTCCTCAGTCGTTCCTGCCGGTGCGGCCGCTTCCAGCATGGCCGCGAGCTTCCCGGCGAAGCCCTCGTCGTTCACCGCGAGGATCCCGGTTCGTTTCCCCACGGAGAACGCGATTTCATCCATCGTGACGCCGGCTGAGAGCGCCGGAACGCCGTGCGCCTTCGCCGCCTCGAGCGCCTGCCGCCGGGAACGCGGCGAGAGATCCGCCGCGAGCAGCACAAGGCGCGCCTTGCCCTTCTGCAGGGCCTCGAGCGCGGGGTCGGCTCCCATGGATAGCCTCTGCGCCTTTCTCGCGATGCCGAGGAAGGACAGAAGCCTCTCCTTCTCATTCATTCCGGCTCAATTCCTCCTCCATGCGGTCAAAGACCTCGTCGGGGATCCGGCAGGAAAAGGCTTTCTCGAAGCGCCGCGCGCGGCGCGCCGCCTTGAGGCAATCCGCGCTCCGGCACACATACGCGCCCCGCCCGGGCTTTCTGCCGGTCAGGTCGAGGGAGACCTCCCCCTCGGGGGATTTGACGACGCGCACAAGCTCCTTCTTCGGCTTCATCTCGCCGCAGCCGGTGCACATTCTCATCGGGATCTTTTTCTGGTGCGTCACGCGGTTCACCTCGCTTTTATTCGCTCTCTTCCCCGTCCGTCTCCGCCTCGGCGGGCGCCTTGGGGGCCTCCTCGCCGAAGAAGCCGCTCTCGGGCTTGATGTCTATCTTCGTCCAGCCCGTCAGCTTCGCGGCGAGGCGGACGTTCTGGCCCTTGTTGCCGATGGCGAGCGAGAGCTGATCGTCCGGCACCGTGACGCAGCACGAGCGCGAGCCGTCCTCCGCGACGGTGACGCTCAGCACGTTCGCCGGGGAGAGGGCCGAGGCGATGAACTTCGCCGGGTCGTCGTTGTATTCCACGATGTCGATCTTCTCGCCGCCGAGCTCCTCGACGATGCTCGAGACGCGGCTGCCGCGCGTGCCGATGCACGCGCCGATGGCGTCGACGTCCGGGTTGTGGCTCAGTACGGCGAGCTTCGTGCGCGAGCCCGCCTCGCGGGAGACGGCCTTGATCTCGACCGTGCCGTCGTAGATCTCCGGCACCTCCGTCTCAAACAGGCGCTTGACGAGGTCGGGATGCGTGCGGGAGATGATGGCGCGCGGGCCTCTCTCCGTCTCGCGCACGTCCACGACGTAGACGCGGATGTGGCGGCCCTCCTCGAGCACCTCGCCGCCGACCTGCTCGGAGCGCGGCAGCACGGCCTCGGCCTTGCCGATGCGCAGCGTGGCCGCGCCGGTGCGCGGGTCGATGCGCTCCACGAGCGCGCTGACGAGCTCCTGGTTCTTGCTCTGGAACTCCTGCATCATCTGGCCGCGCTCGCCGTCGCGGATGCCCTGGCGGATGATGTTGCGCGCAGTCTGCGCGGCGATGCGGCCGAATTCCTTCGTGTTCATCGTGACGTACACGTCGTCGCCGACCTCGACCGTCGGGTCGATCTTTCTCGCCTTCTCGATGAGAACCTCCTTGCCGGGCTCCCACACGTCGTCGACGGCGATCATCTTCAGGCGCACCTCGAACATCCCCGTCTCGGGGTTCAGGTCAATGACGGCGTCCTCGTTGTCGTAGCTGTTCTTGCACGCGGTGAGGATCGCCTTCTTGATCTTCTCGAGCATGAAGTCCACGGGGATGCCGCGCTCCTTCTCGAGGAGCTCCAGCGCCTCAAAAATTTCGTTTTTGCTGTTATCGGGTTTTTCGTTCTTTTTCTTAGAAGATCTCGCTGCCATCTTACTCGTTCCCTCCATCTGCGTCCTCGTCGTCCAGAAGCCGTATCTTCGACGCCGCGCCGCGCTCGAGCGTGACCGGGCCCTCGGCGGTTTCCAGTGTCACGGCGCCGTCCTCATAGCGCAAAAGCGTGCCGCGCAGCTCGCGCCTGCCGTCCGGAAGCGGACGGATGAGCCTCGCGAGCGCGGGCGCGCCGAGAAAGGCGGCGAAGTGCTCGGGGCGCGTCAGCTCGCGGCCGAGTCCGGGGGAGCAGACCTCGAGGCAGTATTCTCCGTCGACGGGATCGAGCTCGTCGAGCGGATCGTTGACGGCGCGGGTCATCGCCACGCAGTCGTCGATGCTGATTCCGCCGGGCTTGTCAATGAAAATGCGCAGGTACCAGCCCGCGCCCTCCTTGACGAACCGGACGTCCCACAGGATGTACCCGAGGCTTTCCGCGATCGGAGCGGCAAGCTGCCGCACGGCCGCGGCGGTGTTCCCGCCCTTTTTTCTCTCAGCCAACATCGTCACCTCTCAAAAGCAGAATATAGCTTTCCAAAATAAAAGCTTGCTTTTTATTTTGGAAAACGTTGTTTTCCTGCAATAAAAGCTTGCTTTGTATTTTGGAAAACGTTGTTTTCCTGCAATAAAAGCTTGCTTTAATTTTGGAAAACGTTGTTTTCCTGCAATAAAAGCTTGCTTTAATTTTGGAAAACACAGTTTTCCTTCAAAAAAAGCTTGCTTTTAAAGCTTGCTTTTTTGAAGGAAAACACATTTTGGGGGTAATACAAACAAAAGAGCGGGTCGCCCCACTCTTTCATCGTTCCACCATATCATCATTGTCATTTTAGCACAGAAAGCCCGAAAGATCAAGCGCTTCCCCGACAAATCCGCCCCGCAGATTTCCCTCGGGAATTGTGGAAAACGGGGAGATTCACCCCTCGAGCTGGCTCGCGAGGAAGCCGGCGGCCACGCGCACGAGCTTTTCCTCCGCCTCTCCGGGAATGGGGCCGCTCTCCGGCACGAGCGCCACGACCGCGCCCGTGACGTCGCTCTCCGCGATGATGGGGCACACGATCGCCGCCGCGCGCCCCACGCCCTCGACCGGGAACAGCCTCGACCCCGCCGACCGGGCGCTCGTGAAGCCGCGCCGCTGCTGCATACAGTCCTCGAGCTCCGGCGAGACGCGCCGCTCAAGGTATTCCCGCCGCGGCACGCCCGCCGCCGCGACGACGTGGTCCCGATCGCACACGAGCGTCGGCAGGTTCGCCGTCCGGCTGAGCACCTCCGCGTACTGCGCCGCAAACGGCGAGAGCTCCCCGACGGGCGAATATTTGCGGAAAATCACGCCGCCCTGCGTGTCGGTGAAAATTTCCAGCGGGTCCCCCTCGCGGATCCGCAGCGTGCGGCGGATCTCCTTCGGGATCACAATTCTGCCCAGATCGTCGATGCGGCGCACGATTCCTGTTGCTTTCATATTAAAACTCCTCCATGAAACTGATTGATGTCACCGGTTCTGTGAGGTAGTATCTGCCGCCGCAAGAAATTTATACCCGCATTCGGGTCAGGCGTCCGTTCCGCTTTCGGAGGCCGCGCTGAAAAATCAGAGGAATTCTGCTTGCGATTTGCCGTCCTCAGCCCCCTGGCGGAAGGTCCGGGGTGGTTGCGCCGCCGCAGCAGCGGCGGGAGATGCTTCCGACGGCTCATTTAAGAGGGCGGTGGGGAGCGCCGTTACGGCAGTTCCTCTGGGGCTTGCTGCAAAATGAGCGCCCAAAAACGAGCGAGGCTTGGAGCCCGAAAGGGTTTCCAAACCTCGCTCGTCGCTTTATTTTTAAGTTTGCGAAGACAAAGAAGAAGCAAAACCGGTTTGCCGTATTTGAGCGGAATGGTCAACCCGTATTCACACTAAAATTCAGAAATGATGATACCGGAAAAAGCCCCGCCTCCGCGCCGTCAAACCTCCTGCGCCGCTTCAAACATCGCGCGGACATTCTTCGCGGGAACGTCCTCCTGAATGGCCTCGTGGCTCGGGGAGAGGATAAGGCCCGTCGGGAACAGGGCGCGCAGCTCGCGGATTTTGGCCTTCACGTCCTCGGGCGAGCCGTGGACGAGCAGCTGCTGCGTGTCCACGCCGCCGCAGAAGGACACCTTCCCGCCGAAGCGCTCCCGGAGCGTCGGGGCGTCCATGCCGGCGGCGAGCGCCTGAATCGGGTGGACGACGTCCACGCCCGCGCCGATGAGATCGGGGATGACGTCGGCGATGGAGCCGCAGGAGTGGTAAATGACCTTCAGCCCGTAGCTGTGCGCCTGCTCGCAGAGCTGGCGGCAGCCGGGCAGGATGAAGCGGCGCACCATGTCGGGCGAGATGAGCAGGCCGCGCTGGCTGCCGATGTCGTTGCCGATGAGCACCGCGTTGAGGTATCCCTTCGTCGCCTCATAGAAGATCTCGTTCGCGCGCAGGTAGAAGTCGACGAGCTTCTTGTCGACCGCCTCGTAGATCTCCGGGTTGACGAGCATATTCGCAAACGCCGTCTCCATGCCGAAGGAGGCGCACGCGTCCTGGAAGTGCGCCGACCACATCATGCCGAGCACGGCCTTGCCGCGGGGCGCGGCCTGCACGAGGCGCAGACATTCCTCGCGGTCGATGTATTTTTCCGGGTCGGGCCACTCGAAGAAGTCGAGATCCTCAAGCTCCTCCGCGTCCTTGAAGCAGCCGTCCGCCGTGAGGGTGCGGTTGACCGCGTCGACGCTGCCGTCCTGGTACCAGTCGAAGGCGGCGTAGATGGCGTCCGTGCCCGGCGCGTGGTACGGCACCTCGACGGTGTACACGTCGTCGCCGACGGCGAGCTTCAGGTCATGGAAGCTGCTGACGCCGTACTCGGCAAAAAGCTTTTCCCGCGCCTCGAGCGTCGGCATCCCGAGCCAGCAGGCGGGGCGGTCGACGGGCTCGCGGTTCGCGGTGGCGAGAAAGCGTTCCAGGCTGGTCATGGTTTCTTTCATCGGTGATCTCCTCCTTTGTCGTGTGGGGCGGATGGGCGTCAGGCGGAACGGCGCCGCTCCAGCGCCGCCGCGATTTCAATTTTGGTATGGCAGCTCTGCCGCTCCTGCAGGATGCGGTCCAGACGGCGCGCCGCCGTCTGTCCCAGGTACTGCCTTGCGGCGCGGACGGTCGTCAGCGGCGGGTCGACGGAGACGCACTGCGGCAGGTCGTCGAAGCCCATGACGGCCACGTCCTCCGGGACGCGGTAGCCCGCCTCGCTCAGAGCGCGCAGCGCCCCGATCGCGATGCAGTCGTTGTCCGCGAAGTAGCTCCTCGAGGGGATTTCTCCGGCGCGCAGCAGGCGGCGCATATCCTCGTACGCCCCGTCCGCGGACGGGGAGAGCTCGAGCGTCTGCGATTTCGACGGCGAGAACCCCGCGTCGCGGACGGCCTGCAGAAAGCCGCGGGCGCGCCCCTCGAAATTGGAGATGCGGTATGTCGACCGCAGATAGCCCGGCTGCGCCTTTGTCCTGCGCATCAGATAGTTTGCCGCCTCGTACGCGCCCTGAAAATTGTTCGTCAGCACATAGTCGAGCGGGATCGTGTCGAAGCACGCGTCGGCCACGACGACCGGAAAGGGCAGGTTCAGAAACGGGCCGAGCTCCTCCGGGCGCAGCTCGGTGCCGAGCAGAATCATCCCGTTGCAGAACGGCAGCGCGTGCAGCTGCTTCTCAAGGGGCTTGTCCTGCGTCAGGGTGCGCACGGTTAGCGCGTACGAGAGCTGGCGGCACGCCTTCTCGACTCCTGCCGCGAGCTCGCTGAAAAACGGCGAATCGTTGACGATGACCCCGTTTTTTCTGTATACGGCGTACACGATCGTCCCGACCTCCGCGTGAAAGCCCTCCGGCTCCCGCAGACGGGTGAGATCGTACCCCATCTGCCGCGCCGTCTCGAGCACGCGCTGCCGCGTCGCCGTGCTCACGCCCGGCTTCCCGTTGAGCGCAAGAGAGATCGCCGCGGCCGACAGGCCGAGCGCTTCTGCGATATCCTTCGCTTTTACCCCATGCTCCTTCTCCCCTTCTTCCTGCTGCCGCTTTGTTTTCAGGATAGCGTGTTGAGTAAATTAAGTCAACAAAAACGTAAAAAACGATTAAAATTAAGTTGACCTCCCGCGCCGCGGGGCGTACGATGAAGGAAACAGACAGCCGCCCCGGGCGGCGCGAAGGGAAGGAATGCAGAATGCTGAAAGCAGCCGGCATCAGGATGGAATATGAAAAAAGCCCGGTCGGACTCGCGGAACTGCCGTGGTTCGGCTGGACGCTTGAGAGCGACCGGAAAAACGTAAAGCAGGAGCGCTTCTGGCTCCAGCTTGCCCTCGACGGGGACTTTGCGGAGCTCGTCTACGACAGCGGCTGGGTGGAGAGCGCGAAGTCGGCGCACGTCTGCGCGCTGGCGAACCGGCTTTCGCCCACGGGCGAGACGGCGCTTCTGCCGTGCCGCCGCTATTTTGTGCGCGTGCGCGCTGCGGACGGCGAGGAGGAGAGCGATTGGAGCGGGACGGCCTCGTTTGTCACGGGTCTGACGGACGTTTCGCAGTGGAAGGCGCGGTTTGTCTCCGCGGAGACGGAGCAGGATGCCGCCGAATCGCGCGGGACGCTGCTGC
Organism: uncultured Oscillospiraceae bacterium; assembly: GCA_949292505.1. Taxonomy (GTDB): domain Bacteria; phylum Bacillota; class Clostridia; order Oscillospirales; family Acutalibacteraceae; genus Caccousia. The sequence goes on along the minus strand of CASFAA010000045.1, from coordinate 2,327 downwards.
GCCGGGCGTTCACGGTGCGGCCCGGCGTGAAGGAGGCGTACGTCTGCGCGACGGCGCTGGGCCTGTACCAGCTGTTCCTCAACGGCGATCGCGTCGGGCAGGACGAGCTCACGCCCGGCTGGACGTCGTACGAAAAGCACCTGTGCTATCAGACGTACGACGTGACCGATCTCCTGCGCGAGGGGGAGAACGCCCTCGGCGCGCACGTCGGCGCGGGCTGGTACAAGGGCAAGATGGGCTTTTTGCACCGCCGGAACAACTACGGCGGCCGCACGGCGCTGCTTGTGCAGCTGACGGTGCGGTATCTCGACGGCACGCAGGAGACGTTCTGCACCGACGAGAGCTGGCGCGGCGCGTTCGGGCCGGTGCTGTTCTCGGAAATCTACGACGGCGAAACCGTCGATTCCTCCCTCGAGCCCGCGGGCTGGAAGGAGCCGGGCTTTGACGACGGCGCGTGGAAGCCCGTCTCCGCCGTGTCCTTCCCGATGGAGGCGCTCACGGCGCAGGCGGCGGGAAAGGTCGGCGTGATGGAGCGCATCCCGGCAAAGCGCGTCTTCACGACGCCGAACGGCGAGACGGTCGTCGATTTCGGCCAGAACCTGACGGGCTGGCCGGAGCTGACCGTGCGCGGCGAAAAGAGCGGCGAGGCCGTCGTGCAGTGCTTCGAGACGCTCGACGCGGCGGGGAACGTGTACACGGCGAACCTGCGCACGGCGAAGCAGACCTTCCGCTGCCGCCTCTCCGGCGGGGAGGAGACCTTCCGCCCGCACTTCACGTTCATGGGCTTCCAGTACCTGCACATCCAGAAGTGGCCGGGCGAGCCGAAGGCGGAGGACTTCACCGCCCTCGTCCTGCACTCGCGCATGGAGCCGACGGGCACGTTCTCGTGCTCGGACGAGCTCGTCAACCGGCTCTCGCACAACATCCTGTGGGGACTCAAGGGCAATTTCGTCGACATCCCGACCGACTGCCCCCAGCGGGACGAGCGCATGGGCTGGACGGGAGACGCGCAGATCTTCTGCCGCACGGCCTGCTGGCTGATGAACACCTATACCTTCTACCGCAAGTGGCTGCGCGACGTGGCGGCGGACCAGACGCCGGAGGGCGGCGTGCCGCACGTTGTGCCGGACATCATCAGCGGCCACGAGGAGGGCGACTGGCTGCTCTCGCAGGGTACGCACTCCGCGGCGGCGTGGGCGGACGTCATTGTCATCAATCCGTGGACGATGTATCTCGTCTACGGCGACAAGGAGATCCTCGCCGAGCGGTATGAGAGCATGAAGAAGTGGGTGAACTTCATGCGCGCCCGCGCGCGGGACAATATCTGGAACTACCGCCTGCAGTTCGGCGACTGGGTCGCGCTCGACGCCGAGGAGGGCAGCTACTTCGGCGCGACGCCGAACGACCTGACGTGCACGGCGTACTACGCGTACTCGACCGGCCTGTTCGCGAAGATTGCGGCCATCCTCGGGAAGGAGGAGGACGCGCGCGCGTACGCCGCCCTCTATGAGACGATCCGCGAGACGTTCCGAAAGACCTTCTTTCTCCCCGACGGCACGATGACCGCCCAGACGCAGACGGCGCACATCGCGGCGCTCTATTTCAACCTCGTGCCGGAGGAGTTCCGCGCGCAGACGGCCAAACGCCTCACGGAGCTCCTCGACGAGCACGGCGGCCATCTCGTGACCGGCTTTGTCGGCACGCCGTACTTCTGCCACGCGCTGAGTGAAAACGGGTACGCGGACAGGGCGTACGAGCTTTTGCTCAAGGAGGATTTCCCGTCGTGGCTGTATCAGGTAAAGATGGGCGCGACGACGGTGTGGGAGCACTGGGACGGCAAGAAGCCGGACGGCACGATGTGGAGCCCGGACATGAACTCGTTCAACCATTACGCGTACGGAGCCGTCGGCGACTGGCTGTACCGCGTCGTCCTCGGCGTGGAGCCGGACGAGCGCGCGCCCGGCTACCGGCATACGACCATCCGCCCCGTGACGGGGAATGCGTTCTCCTTCGCGGAGGGCTCGCTCATGACCATGTACGGCAGGCTCTCTGTGCGCTGGGAGCGCGACGGCGATCTCATCCGCCTGCATCTCACGATTCCGCACAACACGACGGCGTCCATCCGGCTCGAGCCCGGCGGGTCGCCCGTCGGAACGGACGGCCTCGTCTTTACGGAGGAGGACGGTGTCTGGACGGCCCCCTGCGGCTCCGGCGAGTGGAACCTCTCGTACCGGAAGGAAAGGTAAGCTTTATCACCGAAACGCAAAGCTTGCTTTGCGTAAATGAGAAAGCAAGCTTTTCTCGCAGAACGCAAAGCTTGCTTTGCG
>CASFAA010000044.1 GCA_949292505.1 uncultured Oscillospiraceae bacterium | reverse complement strand
GCCTGCTTTTGTGCGAAGGAGGCGTTCGGCAAGGCGCTTGGCACAGGCGTAAGCGGTTTTCTTCTGACGGAGGCGCAGCTTCTTCGCGAGCCGTCGGGGCGTCCGTACCTCTCCTTGAGCGGCGGAGCGCTTCGCATGGCGGAGGAGAGAGGCCTCTCGTTTTCCGTCAGCGTGACACATACGAAACAATATGCTGCGGTTGTCGTCGCAGCGGAGCCGAAAGGGTAACGACGCGCCGGCTGCCTGGATGGGCGGCCGGCGCTTTTTGCCTTTTTTCGCCGCCGTGACCGCAGGAGGAGGATATATAACATGATAAAGGTACTCGGCGCGGCGCAGTCGCGCCGTTTGGAGGAAAGGGCCGTGCAGGCCGGAGCCAGACTGATTGATCTGATGGAGAGCGCCGGCGGCGCCGCCGTGCGCTTCCTTCGAAAGAAATATGATCTCGACCAGAAGCGCTGCGTCGTTCTCTGCGGGCGCGGCAACAACGGCGGGGACGGCTTCGTGGCCGCGCGCCGTCTCAAGGAGTGCGGCGCGCAGGTGATTGTCATCCTGATGAAGGGCCAGCCCTCGACCGACAACGCCCGCGAGATGTACGCCAAGCTTCTGGAGACGGGCGTCAAAATCCTGCCGTTTGACGACGCTTCCCCGTATCTCGCCTCGATGCTCGAGTCCGCCGACTTTATCGTCGACGCCGTCTACGGCGTGGGCTTCCACGGCCGCGCGCCGGAGTTCATGGAGCCTGTCTTCCGCGCCGCGTCGGAGAGCGCCGGCGTTACCCTCTCGCTCGACGTGCCGAGCGGCGTCAGCTGCGACACCGGCGCGGTGGAGGGGGCCTGCGTTGTGGCGGACTACACCGTTTCCTTCTCGACGCTCAAGAATTGCCACCTGCTCCAGCCCGCGAAGGGCTGCTGCGGGCAGGTTGTCGTTGTACCGATCGGGATCGATCTTGCGCTCATCAACGCGCAGGAGTCTCCGCTCGAGGTGACGGACGAGGAGCTTGCCCAGCGGGTTCTCAAGCCCCGCAGCCCTGAGAGCCACAAAGGCGATTACGGCCGCCTGCTCTGCCTGTGCGGCAGCGACGGCATGGCTGGCGCCGCCTCTCTGTGTGTGCGGGCCGCGCTGCGCGGCGGTGCGGGACTTGTCAACGCGGCGCTGCCGCGCTCCATCTATCCGATTGTCGCCCAGAGCGCGCAGGAGGCTGTTTATACGGTGCTGGACGAGACGTCCGGCGGCGCGCTGACGGAGGACGCGCAGCGCGCCCTTTCGGACGCCGCAGCGAAGGCGGACGCCATGGTGCTGGGCTGCGGCCTCGGTGCGGGCCGCGAGTCGTTTTCCCGCCTGCGCCAGTGCCTGATGGGCGCGGAGAAGCCGATTGTCATCGACGCCGACGGCATAAATCTCCTCAGCCGGAATATAGATATTCTCAAGACGGTGAGCGCGCCGCTCATCCTCACGCCCCACCCGGGCGAGATGGCCCGCCTGACGGGCCGCAGCGTCTCCGAGATTCAGCTGCACCGCCTCGAGTACGCCTGCTCGTTCGCGCGGGAGTTCAACGTCGTCCTCGTGCTCAAGGGAGCCGGGACGATCGTCGCTTCCCCGATCGGCCACGCCTGGGTCAACCTGACCGGGAACGCGGGGATGGCGCGCGGCGGCTCCGGCGACGTCCTTGCCGGCCTGATCGGCGCGCTGCTCGCCCAGGGCGTCCCGCCCGAGGAGGCCGCGGCGGCCGGCGTCTGGCTGCACGGCACGGCGGGCGATCGCTGCGCCGAACGTCTGTCGCAGACCGCGATGCTCCCCGGCGATCTCATCGGCGAGCTCCCCGGCCTGTTCCTGAAAATCGGGAGGTAAGCCGCCTCCCTGGGAGGGATGCGCTTGCGCCGACTGCTTTCCGTTTTGCTCAGCTTGTGCCTGTGTCTTTCCCTGCCGTCGTGCGGGGAGGCGCGCATGAGCCAGGAGGAGCTACTGCTCACGTTCCGATGCCGCGCGTCGGTTGCGTACGCGGGGGAGACGTACGACTGCCGGATCGAACGGCAGGGTCCCGGCGTCGTGACCGTCCGTACGCCCTTGATCGGGTACCATTGGCAGGGGGAATTCTTTTCCCAGACGAGCGCCGGGCTGGAGTCCGTCAGCGAGACGTGCCCGCTCCCCGAGAGCTGCTTTGCCGTCTGGATTGTCCGCTTTCTCGACGCGATGCAGAGAACCGGCGCGCTGACAGCCGTTGCCCCTTCGTCGTTCGAGGGAAGCGTCGAGGGCAAGGCGTTCACGGTGACGGCCGATCCGTCGGACGGCAGGCTCGAGACGCTGACTGTCCCGCAGCTCGGGCTGAGCGTTTCCTTCTATGAGTACGATCCGTAATCTCCATGCGCCGCGGAGGGCTTTCCGCGGCGCATTGTTCTGCCCCACGAGAAAATTGTCATCTTCGCGCTTCCCATAATATTATGGAACGGGAGCGGGAAAAAGTCCCGGCTTCCGCATAATCGAAAAACGAACAGCCAACAATAACAACACGTTCGAACGAATCATTTGTACAGCGGAGCGTGAAAATCGTGAATATTCGGAGAGGCGACATCTACTATGCCGATTTGAGTCCGGTGGTCGGCTCTGAACAGGGAGGCGTCCGCCCGGTTCTGATTGTCCAGAACGACGTCGGAAACCGCTTCAGCCCAACGGTGATTGCGGCCGCGATCACAAGCCAGCGGGGAAAGGCGAAGCTGCCGACGCATATCCTGCTCGATTCGCAGACGACGGGCCTGTCCCGGGATTCCATCGTCCTGCTCGAGCAGGTGCGCACCATTGACAAGCATCGCCTGAAGGAGCGGATGGGCAGGCTCGATTCGGGCAGCATGAACAGGGTCGACGAAGCGCTGTCCATCAGCTTCGGACTCGGCGAAAACGGCCGCCGCGCTACATAGGCGGCCGGGGAGAGCCGCGCGCAGAAGAAACGGGGAAACCCGGAACTTTTGCGCGCGGCCCTTTTTTGCGACAGAAAGGCGCCGTCTGCCCGTCCTATAATAGAGGGAGCGCGGGGAGGGATGCGCGGTGCAGGTCGTGTATGTGGATGTGCTGCTCGGACTGAATCTCTTTGTCAATTATTTTCTGCTGCTGGCGGTCGGGAAATTCCTTCGTCTTCCCGTCAGGCGGCTGCGGCTGCTCGCGGGCGCAGGAGCCGGGGCGGTGTACGCGCTGACCATCCTGCTGCCGCCGCTTCCGGCGGCGCTCGCGCTGCTGTGCCGGCTGGCGGCGTCCGCGGTCATCGTCCTTCTGGCGTTTCCCGTGTGGACGCCGAAGCTGCTTCTGCGCACGGCTGCGGCCTTCTACCTCGTCAGCTTCGCTTTCGCGGGCTTTCTGCTCGCGTTCTGGTACCTGACGTCCGCGCCCGGGCTTCTGATCCGCAACTCCGTCGTCTACTTCAACGTCTCGCCGCTCGTCTTCCTCGGCGCGTCCGTGCTGGCGTACGGAGCGGTCCGTCTGTTCCAGCGGCTGACGGGCCGGGAGGAGCCGAAGGCGCTGCTGTGCCGCGTTACGGTGACGCGCGCGGGCAGCCGTGCCGTTTTCACCGCGAGGGTCGACACGGGGAACAGCCTCACCGAGCCTTTTTCCGGCGCGCCGGTCATCGTCGCGGAGAAGGAGGCGGTGGACGCGCTGATCCCCGCCGAGGAGGAGGGCTGCCGCCTCGTCCCGTTCCACACGGTATCGGGAAGCGGCCTTCTGCGCGCCTTTCGGCCGGAGAGTCTTGTGATCGAATGCGCCGGGAAGGTGACGCAGCCGTCCGAATCGTATGTCGCCGTGAGCGAGCAGCCCGTCTCGCACGGGGAATTCCGCGCGCTGCTCAACCCGGCTCTGCTGGAATGAGTTTCTCCCGGGCCTGATATTCGCCGGAGGCCCGGGCTTTCGGACGCCGCGCACCGGCAGCGGCAGGGAGGGCGATATGAAACGGAACTGGTCAGACTGGCTGCGCATCCTGCGGGAAAGGCTGCTGCGCCTCTTTTGGCGCTTCGGCGCGCAGGGCGTTCACTACATCAACGGCCCGGAAACGCTTCCCGCTCCGCTGACGCCGCAGGAGGAGGCCGAGGTCATGCGGCGCATCCGCGCGGGAGAGGAGAACGCGCGCGAGCCGCTCATCACGCACAACCTGCGCCTTGTCGTCTATATCGCAAAGAAATTTGAGTCCGGCAGCGCGGGCATGGAGGACCTCATTTCCATCGGCACCATCGGACTCATCAAGGCGGTCAACACCTTCTGCCCGGAGCGGAACATCAAGCTCGCGACCTATGCGTCGCGCTGCATCGAAAACGAAATTCTGATGTTTCTGCGCAAGACCTCGCAGCTGCGCAACGAGATCTCCATCGATGATCCGCTCAACGTCGACTGGGACGGGAACGAGCTCCTTCTCTCCGACGTACTCGGCAGCGAGCAGGACGCCGTCAACCTCGGCATCGAGCAGGAGGTCGAGAAAAGCCTGCTCCTCGCCGCGGTATCCCGCCTCCCGGAGAGGGAGCGCACCATCATGGAGCTGCGCTTCGGCCTCGGCCGCAGGCGTGAGCACACGCAGAAGGAGGTGGCCGATACCCTCGGGATCTCGCAGTCGTACATATCGCGTCTCGAAAAGCGCATCATCGAGCGCCTTCGCCGCGATCTTGAGCGCGTCAGCTGACGCTTTGGCGTATTGTTCCAGAATTATTTGCAGGATTTCTACAATCTTATTGCATTTTTCTCTTGCGCGGAGAGGTATTGATCCGGTATAATAGTACCAGCTTGAGCGAGGACAAAGGCGTCCGAGAGACCGGCTGACGGTCTCCCGGACGCCTTTTTTCGTTGCTCCGAAGGAGGAATCCCGATGCGCTGGAATGGGAAGCGTAACAGAAAAATCACGTCCTTTTTCCCCGTCCCATCAGGGAATTGACGCTTTCAGGCCGAGCCGCCGGCGAAGTGGGCGGTATGCTTTGAAAGATTCTATGTGAAAGGACGAACGAATATTATGTGCACAATTCTCGCTTATTTCGGGACGGATATCTCCCGTGAGGAATTTGATCTCTATCTCTCGAGAACGCAGGAGAGAGGGCCTGACGCTTCAAAAACAGTGTCTCTGCCGCACGGCGGCTTTCTCGGCTTCCAGCGCCTCGCCATCATGGGGCTTTCCCCGGAGGGGATGCAGCCCTTTCAGCAGTTCGGCAGCTTCGCCGTGTGCAACGGCGAGCTGTACGGCTTCCGGGAGATGAAGCGCGCGCTCGAGCAGAAGGGCTATACCTTCCGCAGCGGCTCCGACTGCGAGCTGATTCTGCCGCTCTACCGCGAATACGGGACGGGTATGTTCCCCCTTCTCGACGCCGAGTTCGCCTGCGTGATTGTCGACGGCGAGACGGGCAGCGTCGTCGCGGCGCGCGATCCCATCGGCATCCGCCCGCTGTTCTACGGCTACAGCGCGTCCGGCGGACTCGCCATCGCGAGCGAGGCGCGCAGCCTCGCCGGCTGGGTCGACGAGATTCTTCCCTTCCCGCCGGGCTGCTTTCTGCAGGACGGCAAGTTCCGACGTTACCGCGATCCCGCGGCGTTTGAAGCGCCGTGTCCCGACACAGGGGAAGCGCTCCTGCGCGGCATCCGGGAGCGGCTGATCGCGGCGGTCGAAAAGCGCCTCGACGCGGACGCGCCGCTCGGCTTCCTGCTCTCGGGCGGTCTCGACAGCTCGCTCGTCTGCGCCATCGCGGCGAGAAAGAGCAAAAAGCCAATCCGCACCTTCGCCGTCGGCATGGAAAAGGATGCCATCGACCTCAAATACGCGCGGCAGGTCGCCGAATACCTCGGCGCGGAGCACACGGAGTTCTACATGACGCCCGAGATGGTCGAGGAGGCGCTCCCCGAGGTGATTTCCCGCCTCGGCACCTACGATATCACAACCATCCGCGCGAGCATGGGAATGTACCTGCTCTGCCGCGAGATCCGCCGCCATACGGACGTGCGCGTCCTGCTCACCGGCGAGGTCTCCGACGAGCTCTTCGGCTACAAATACACCGATTTCGCCCCGTCCGCCGAGGCGTTCCAGAAGGAGAGCTGCAAGCGCGTCCGCGAGCTGTACGCGTACGACGTCCTGCGCGCCGACCGCTGCATCGCCGACAACTCCATCGAGGCGCGCGTCCCGTTCGGCGATCTCGAGTTCGTCCGCTATGTGATGAGCATCGATCCCGCCCTGAAAATGAACACCTACGGCAAGGGAAAGTACCTGCTGCGCAAGGCGTTCGAGGGCGGCTGGCTGCCGCCCGAGATTCTCTGGCGTGAAAAGGCCGCGTTCAGCGACGCCGTCGGCCACAGCATGGTAGACGATCTCAAGGCGTACGCCGCGAAACGGTACCCCGGCGACTCGTGGCGCGGCAAGTGCGCCGACTTTTCGCCGTTCCCGCCGTTTACGAAGGAGTCTCTGCTCTACCGGCGCATCTTTGAGCGGTACTATCCCGGCCAGGGCGATATGAGTCCCGGCTTCTGGATGCCGAACCCGGAGTGGGAGGGCTGCCGCGTTGACGATCCGTCCGCGCGCGTTCTGAAAAACTACGGCGACAGCGGGAAATAATAAGAACATCATTTTGACGCGTCCTCTCTGGTGCAGGGAGGACGCGCGGGCGATCGGAGGAAACAGCATGACAAAATATATCTTTGTGACGGGCGGCGTCGTTTCGGGACTCGGAAAGGGGATCTCCGCCGCGTCCCTCGGAAGGCTCCTCAAGGCGCGCGGCCTGCGCGTCGCGGCGCAGAAGCTTGACCCGTATATGAACGTCGACCCCGGCACGATGAGTCCGTACCAGCATGGCGAGGTCTTCGTCACGGAGGACGGCGCGGAGACGGATCTCGATCTTGGCCACTACGAGCGATTCATTGACGAGAACCTCAACAAGCTCTCCAACCTGACCTCGGGCCGCGTGTACTGGAACGTCCTGAACAAGGAGCGCCGCGGCGAATATCTCGGCAGCACCGTGCAGGTGATTCCGCACGTCACGGGTGAGATCAAGGAGTTTGTCTACGGCCTCGGCAGAGTGACGGAAGCCGACGTCGTCATCACGGAGATCGGGGGCACCATCGGCGACATCGAGAGCCAGCCGTTTCTCGAGGCCATCCGCCAGATTTCCCGGGAAATCGGACGGCACAACTGTATGTTTCTCCACGTCGTCCTCGTCCCATACCTCAAATGCTCCGGCGAGCACAAGACGAAGCCTGCGCAGCACTCCGTCCGCGAGCTGCAGGGCATGGGCATCATGCCGGACGTCATCATCGCCCGCTGCGACGAGCCGCTCGAGGACGGCATCCGCCAGAAGATTGCGCTGTTCTGCGACGTGGAGCCGGAATGCGTGATTGAGAACCAGACGCTGCCGAGCCTGTACGACGTCCCGCTGATGCTCCACGAGGCCGGTCTCGACACGATTGTGTGCCGCAAGCTCGGCTTCGACACGCCGGAGCCGTCGCTCGTCGACTGGCGCATCCTGTGCGGCAGAATTGCAAGCGCGGAGCGGACGGTCACGATCGCCATCGTCGGCAAGTACACGCAGCTGCATGACGCCTACCTCTCCGTCGCCGAGGCGCTGCGCCACGGCGGCTACGAGAACGGAGTGAAGGTCAGCCTGAAATGGGTGGAATCGGAGCTGCTGGAAACGGAAGACCCTGCGGAAGTGCTCGCGGGCGCCGACGGTGTTCTCGTTCCTGGCGGCTTCGGTGAGCGCGGCATTGAGGGCATGATCGCCGCCGCCCGGTACGCGCGGGAGACGGGGCTGCCGTACTTCGGCATCTGCCTCGGAATGCAGATTGCCGTCATCGAGTTTGCCCGCGACTGCGCCGGACTTGCACAGGCCCATTCGCGCGAGTTTGCCCCGGCCTCGGAGCAGGCTGTCATCGACCTGATGCCCGACCAGCGCGGCAATCTGCCGAAGGGCGGCACCATGCGGCTCGGCGGCTATCCGTGCGAGCTGCAGGAGGGGACGCGGCTGCGGGACATCTACGGCAGCGCGTCCGTTGTCGAGCGCCACCGCCACCGCTACGAGGTCAATAACGCTTACCGCGATACGCTGGCCGCGGCGGGCCTTACCTTCAGCGGCCTGTCGCCCGACAAGCGTCTCGTCGAGGCCGTGGAGCTTCCCGGTCACCCGTTTTTCGTCGGCGTGCAGTATCACCCCGAGTTCAAATCCCGCCCCAACCGCGCGCATCCCATCTTCCGCGCCTTCATTGAAGCGGCGTGGAAGCATAAGAAATAAATTCGCTGCAAGACGAGCAAAGCGTCCGCCGGTCTTTCGATCGGCGGACGCTTCAGGCTGTCGAAAAAGCTGAAATAGGGCAAAACGTGAAGTTTTCGCCAGCCTTTTTCAAAAGGCTGCGGGGGTGAAGGGGGCGGCGCCCCCTCAAAAAGCTTTGCGAAGCCAAAAAAGCCAGGAAAAACAGCGAAGCGCCTTTTTCCGGACGATTTATGCCCAGCCCCAAAGCCGAAACCCGCACCAAGCCGTTGCATTTTGATACAGCCTTCCCTTTTTCGACAAGCTCAAGCGTCCGCCGGTCTTTCGATCGGCGGACGCTTTTTTGTCTGGACGATGAACAGGCTTACTGCTGCGGCTCCCAGTCCCTCGGCCGTTCCGCACCACCCCAGAGCGGCGTCACATACTCTCCCGTGAAGCACGCGCGGCACAGGCCGTCCCCGCCGCAGGCGGCGCACAGCTCCGATTCCGGCAGGAAGCGCAGCGAGTCCGCGCCGAGCAGGCCGCACAGCTCCGCGGCGGAGTGGTTGGCGCTCGCGAGCTCCGCGCGCGTCGACGTGTCTACGCCGTAAAAGCACGGGAACCGCATTTCGGGAGAGGCAATGCGGACGTGCACCTCCGACGCCCCCGCCTCGCGCAGCAGCGTCACGATCCGCCGCGACGTCGTCCCGCGCACAATCGAGTCGTCGACGAGCACAACGCGTTTCCCCTCGACGACCGGCTGGTTCGCCGAGAGCTTCATGCGCACGCCGGTGTCGCGCAGCTTCTGCGTCGGCTGGATGAACGTGCGTCCCGTATACTTGTTCTTAATCAATCCCATTTCGTAGGGGAGGCCGAGCTCCTCGCTGTAGCCCATTGCTGCGGATAGGGAGGAGTCCGGCACGCCGACGACAATATCGGCGAAGTCCGCACTCTCCTCAAGCCGTGCGAGGCGGCGGCCTGTTTCCTTGCGTGCGGCGTGGACGCTCAGGCCCTCGAGCGTGCTGTCCGGTCTCGAAAAATAGATGTATTCCATCGCGCACAAACAGTGGGCGCAATCCTTCGCGTAGAAGAACGATTCCGCGCCGGAGGCCGAGAACTTGACGATTTCCCCCGGCTCCACATCGCGTACGAACCGCGCGTTTACGACGCCGAACGCGCACGTCTCGCTGCTCACGCACCAGCTTCCGCCCGCCGTTTTTCCGATGGAGAGCGGGCGGATGCCGTTTTTGTCGCGGATGGCGTAGAGGTTCTTTTCCGTCAGGATCAGAAAGCTGAACGCCCCCTCCAGACGGCGGCAGGCGGCCTCGATCTTTTCGAGCAGCGTGCCGCTTCCGCCCTGAATCAGGTGGAGGATGATTTCCGAGTCGCTTGTTCCGCGAAAGATGCTGCCCTTTTCTTCAAGCTCACGGCGCAGTGCGGCGGCGTTCACAATCTGTCCGTTGTGTACGACGGCCACGCTTCCAAGATAGGAACGCGCGACGAGCGGCTGCACGTTTTCAAGCTCGTTCCCGCCTGCCGTCGCGTAGCGGACATGGCCGATGCAGCTGTGACCGCGCAGCTCGGCGAGGTTTTCTGTGTGGAAGACCTCCGTCAGCAGGCCGCAGCCCTTGCGGCAGGTGATTTCCCGCCCATCTGCGCAGGCGATGCCCGCGCCCTCCTGCCCTCGGTGCTGCAGCGCGTGCAGACCGAAGTAGGTGAGCAAGGGAGCCTCCTCCTCACGGTAGACGCCGAATACGCCGCATTCCTCATTGATCTTTCTCATCGCTGTCTGCTTC
>CASFAA010000043.1 GCA_949292505.1 uncultured Oscillospiraceae bacterium | reverse complement strand
CCGTCGTGCCCCCTGTCGGGGTGATAGTGCAGCTGCACCTGCACGTCGTGATATTCCTTCACGCACCGCATCCGCTCCGCAGCCTGCAGGAACGGAACGAGCTGCGTGGAATTATCCGCCCTCGAGCAGAGATTGACGTGCAGGATAAGCGGCGGGACATAGCCGTTCTTCTCAAACGCGTCAATCAGGCTGAACCGCTCGCAGCAGCACAGCGCCTCGCCGATGTTGTCGAAGCAAAAGGCGACGGCGGCGTCAAGGGCGTCCTTGTAGATCCAGTTGCGCACATCAAGCTGCGCGTTATCGGCGACGACCGAAGCCCCGCGCAGGAAAATACCGGTGATTGCCGCGAGATAGCCTCCCCCCGAGGAACCGTAGATTACCGTATCCGCGGGACGAATGCCCATCTTCTCCACGATCCGCCCAAGAATCCGGCTGCTGTTCTCGAGATAGTAGTCCTGATTTTTTCCGATTCCCCAGCCGAGCTGGAGATAGCTGTTCAAATACAGCGTCGGATCCATACAGAAAACCGACGAGGTTTTATGTATCGGAATCCAGCTGTGGCGCTGGAACACGGGATACCGCACCCGTCCCTCCGGAACGGCGCCGTTGTGGAAGACGATCAGCTTCTCACTGCCGCTCTTTCTGTGGATCAGATATTCGTAGGGGACGCCGCCCCGCAGGACGCGGAGGATAAACGAGCGGTCGGCAGGGATCTCGAGGCTGTCGAGCTCATCCTCCCGGATGGTGGTCTCAGGGTAGGGAAGCTTTTTCAGCTTTGCGTTCCCCTCCCTTTCAGCGATGGCATCGTCGATCAGGCGGATGGTCTGCTCCACCTCCGTCCGGAGCTCGTAGGCTCCGCCGAGATCATAGGAGGGCTTTTTCCCGTCGTATTTGTCGAGATACCGCAGCAAAACCTGTGCGAGCGCCTTCTCATCGTACGGCACAAGCTCGCCGCAGTCGTATTTCTCCACCAACTCCCTTGCCACCCCCACGTCGGTTGAAATGATCGGCGTGCCGAGCATGACGCTCTCCACCAGCACAAGGCTGAAGCCTTCGCTGAGCGACGTGAGCACCGTTCCCACGCTGTTTTTGACGTACGGGTACGGGTTTTCGAGAAAACCGAGAATCTTCACGGCGTCCTCGAGACCGTTCTCCCTGATATAGGACTCGAGCTTCGCCCGATCGTCGCCGTCTCCGAGCAGGCAGACCATAAAATCACTGCGCCTGCGCCTGAGCTCCTTTGCAGCCTTGAGCAGAAGGAGCTGGTTCTTGTTGTAGTCGAGTCTCCCGAGCGTGACAAACAGCTTTTTGTCGGGAAGCTTGACGCGCTTCTCGCTGAGGCGTCTGATCTTTTCGACGTCAACGGAATTTGAGATCTTCACGACGCCCTTGGTAACGCCGAACAGATCGCGGAGAGACTCCTGCACCACATCCGAAATAACCGCGATGCGGTCGAACGATTTAAGCACGTTCGCCTGCATCTCGTGCTCCTGTTTGACGCGGCGGTATTCCTGCGAATCCTCCGGGAGCGATCGGTAATCGAGCTCCCGCATATCGCCCCGAATCCACAGCGCCTTCGCCCCGCCCTTGAGATACGAAGCGAAATAGGACGGCGCGTTGTGGTTGCACGCAATCACGCAGTCGTACTTCTCCCGAATCAGCCGGTTGAAGCGCAGCGGATCGCCGAGCAGCGCATAATACTGTGCGAGCGCCTTTTCCTCGCAGAAATCCTCGGCGGTGTAATCGACCAGAGCGTCCAGAATGCGGATGTGATCGCGAAAAATCGTGCTTTCCGCGTATTTGAACATCGGCAGCACGCTGATCTCATACTGCTTCGGGTCGAAGCGGTTGAGAACGTCCGCGAGGGATTTTTCCGTCCCGTAGCCGTACGAGACGCTCCAGGTCAGGAACAACAGTTTTTTCAATCTCATCACCCCACGGACAGTATATGGCGCGCCCGCCGCAAGGCGTGAATATGCTCCCGGACGCCGTTTCACACCACGCGCGTCCGGGAGCATATTCTGAGAACGAAGTCCTATGGATAATCCGGGAGGTTTTCAATTATGAAGCGATTCTTTCAAAGGCTGGCCTCCGCGCTTGGGCGGATCGCCCTGGTTGACTGGTTCCTTCTGCTGTTCATGGCCGTGCTGCTCGGGCACACCGTCTTCACCGTCTTTTTCGGCGCGCCGCCGGAGGAAACGTCCGCTGTCGACGTGATTGTCAGGACGTCCGCCGCCGCCATCTTCGGCTATTTTCTGAGCCGGAATTCTCTTCAGGCTTCGCCCGCCGCGGCCGCGCCGCCCCCTCCCTCCCTGGGCGGGGGCGGTGTGGCGGGACTGACGGGACGAATCGGCTTTTCGCTTTCCGACTCGCCGCAGGAGCCGCTTGCCGGCGGCGCCGCCTTCTCCTCAGCGGGAGGCGGCGCCTGCAGCCGGTTTCAGGTGTGCGCCGTCTCCTGCATCGGGCTGCTCTCGCTCGTTCTTCTGCTGTTCATGCGGGAGGAAATCACAGGGAACGCCTCCATGACGGCGGCAGCCTCGCAGCTGCGCGACTTTGTCTCGGCCAGCGTCGGCTTTCTCGTCAGCTGCGGCAAAACCAGCCGGGCATAAAAGAAGCCCCGAAGGGACCTCCTTGCGGAAGGATCCTTTCGGGGCTCTCTTTTTATCACAAGCGCCGCACAGCAAAAAGGGGGGCTTACTGTGCGGCAAGAGGATCAGCCGTACAGGGGGCCGTAGTGCTTGCAGGCGGCGTAATCGGCGGCCTGCGCGTCCTGCGTGCCGAAGCTCGCCCAGGCGTGCGGACGGTACACCTTCTCCGCGGGGACGTTGTGCATCGTCACCGGGATGCGGAGCATCGAGGCGAGGGTGATGAGGTCGGCGCCGACATGGCCGTAAACGGTTACGCCATGGTTCGCGCCCCAGTTCGCCATCACGCTGTAGACGTCCTTAAACGCGCCTTCGCCGGTGAGGCGCGGAGCAAACCAGGTCGTCGGCCAGGTGCGGTCGGTACGGACGTCGATCGTCTGATGAATCTCGTCCGGAAGATTCGCCGTCCAGCCCTCGGCAATCTGGAGCACCGGGCCGACGCCCTCGACGATGTTGTAGCGCAGCATCGTGACAGGCATCTCGGCACGGCAGCGGAAGTGGCTCGAGAACCCGCCGCCGCGGAAATACTCAAAGTTCGCGCGGCACCAGTCGGTAGCCTCGAGGCAAGCCTTCATGTCAGCCTCGCCCATCTCCCAGAACGGCTTCATGACAGCGTTGCCGTTCTCGTCACGGCACGCGCCGGAGCCGTCAAGCGCCGTCGCGCCGGAGTTGATGAGATGGATGAAGCCGTCCTTCGCGACGCCCTCGGGGCGCTTGCCCGTCACGCGCTCGCAGGCTTCCGGACTCCAGTAGGTGCGCACGTCGTGGAAACACGGCGCAGTGTTGGAGACGAGGGTGCCGAGCATCATGGAGACGCCGTTGCAGGTGTCGTTCTCCGTCGCGAACGGGGTCGGCATCTTCGGGCCGTTCCAGTTGAAGGTGCTTGCGAGGATAGCCTCGGAGAAGTCGGCGTTCGGGAGCCAGTCGGTCCACTGGCGCTGGCCCTGGAAGCCGCCGGCAACCGCGTTGCGGCCGAGCGCCTCCTCGTGCCAGCCGAGCTCGTCGAGCTTCTTGTTGCCGTAAAGAATGTCGCGCATAACAAGCGTCATCTTCGTGATGAACTCCCAATCCTTGTCGGCGGGGACAACCTTCGACTTCGTGATAACCTCCGGCAGATTCTTGCCGGCGTTGCAGTCGAAGCCCTCGCGGCAGTTGTCGCGCACCCAGGCAAGGGCGCGCTCATACTCCTCGGGATCGTAAATCTCGAGCTTGATGCGGCGCAGAATCTCGGTCATGTCGACCCACTCGGCGCGCATCCCGAAATACTTCTGGAAAACGGACGCGTCGCAGAAGCTGCCGGCGATGCCCATCGCCACGCCGCCAAGGTTGACGTACGCCTTGTTCTTCATCCAGCCGACCGCGACGGCGCAGCGGGCAAAGCGCAGGATCTTCTCGGCGACGTCCGCCGGAATCGTGGTATCATCCGCGTCCTGCACGTCATGCCCGTAGATGGAAAACGCCGGAATCCCGCGCTGGGCGTGGGCGGCCATAACGGCGGCGAGATACACGGCGCCGGGGCGCTCCGTGCCGTTGAAGCCCCAAACGGCCTTGATCGTCCTGGGATCCATGTCGAAGGTCTCCGTGCCGTAGCACCAGCACGGGGTGACGGACAGCGTCGCCGTAACGTTCTGTACGGCAAATTCGTCCGCGCACGCGGCGGCCTCTGCGCCGCCGCCGATGGTGCTGCCCGCAATCACGCACTGCACAGGCGTGCCGTCGGGATAACGCAGGGTGGATTCAATCAGGTTTTTGGCGTTCTTCGCCATGGTCATGGTCTGGTTTTCCAGACTCTCGCGGACGCCGCCCCAGCGGCCGTCGATGACGGGGCGAATGCCAATCTTCGGATACAGCATGACAAAACTCCTCCTTATTCAGCCAAAAGCTTTCGATATGTTTGATACGCGGTTTCCCACGCTTCGGTTTTCTCGGGTTCAAACTCCCTGAGCGCTTCCTGACGGGCGATGAGACGCCTTCCTTCCTCGAGGGAGGGCAGGACGCCGAGGGAGACGAGCTGCAGCATCAGGTTGCCGAGGGCGGTGGCCTCCACCGGTCCCGCGACTACGCGCAGGCCGGCAGCGTCCGCCGTCATGCGGCAGAGCAGGCCGTCCTTCGCGCCTCCGCCGAGGACGTGCAGCGTGCCGAAGCGTCTGCCGGTTGCCTGCTGAAGCTGCTCAATCGCGAAGCGGTACTTGAGCGCAAGACTCTCATAGATGCAGCGCATAATTTCGCCGACCGTCTGCGGGACGTACTGACCTGTTCTGCGGCAGTAGTCCTGCACGCGGCCCGGCAGGTCGCCGGGCGGGGTGAAGACCGGATCGTCCGGGTCGATGAAGCAGCGCAGCGGCTCAGCCGCGAGGGCAAGGCGCTCGAGGTCTGCGTACGAGTACGACTCGCCCGCGCGCTTCCACGCGCGGCGGCTCTCCTGAATCAGCCAGAGGCCGATGATGTTTTTGAGATAATTGATTTTGCCGTTTGCGCCCCACTCGTTCGAGAGGCCGAGGCGCATACTCTCCGGCGTGAGGATCGGCCCGTCGAGCTCGCAGCCGAGAAGGCTCCACGTCCCGCAGGAGAGGAAGGCCGCATCGGGAGCCGGGTCGGGCAGAGCCGCGACGGCACACTGCGTGTCGTGCCCCGCCGTCGCGAGGACGAGCGCGCCGTTTCCGGGAAGCTTTCCGACGGGCGCGCCGCTCTCCGCGAGCGGGGGAAGAATCCCCTCCGGCAGACCGAACGCCCGCAGAATGGAGGCGCTCCACTCGCCGTCCGGCAGGCGCAGCAGCTGCGCCGTCGAGGCGGCGCTGCGCTCCGACGACACGCCGCCGCACAGGCAGTACCGGAACAGATCCGGCATCATCAGGAGCGTTTTCACCTTTTTCAGCGTTTCCGGCTCCTGCTTTTGGAGGGCAAGGAGCTGGAACAGCGTGTTGATCTGCAGAAGCTGCGTGCCCGTCTCGCCGTAAAGCGTTTCCCCGTCCATCGTTTGAAGCGCCTCGGCGAGGACGCCGTCGGTGCGGCCGTCGCGGTAGTGCACCGGGTCGGCGAGCAGCCTGCCGTCTTCGTCGAGCAGGCCGAAATCGACGCCCCAGGTGTCGAAGGCGACGCTGTCGAAATCGCCTGCCTTCTCGATCCCTATCCGAATCTCGCGCATCAGCTCGCCGAAATCCCAACGGAAATGGCCGTCCCGCTCGGAGGGGTTGTTCTCAAAGCGGTGCAGCTCCTCCCAGGAGAACGAGCCGTTGTCGTAAACACCGCGGATGGCGCGGCCGCTCGAGCCGCCAAGGTCGAACGCGAGCACGGTTGCTTTGCGCTTCATTTGACCACGCCCTTTTTCAGAAGAATGTTCGCGTAGATGCGCTCCTCCCCCGTCGCGACGACGGCGTACGCCTTCTTCGCCCTCTCGTAAAACGCGAAGCGCTCCATCATCTCGATGCGCTCCGGATCCTCGCCGTGCTTCGCGATGGCGGCCTTGTACTCGTCCCAGACGTCGGGCCTGCACGGGTCGCCCGGCACGACAGCCATCAGAGCGACCGGCTTTTCGACGTAGGCATCGAGCGGCAGGACGGTCAGAATGGCGTCGAGCAGGGCCGTGGCGGGCAGGCCGTCCGCGCGGACGACCACGCCGTTCGCTCCCATGCTCTCCGAGGGGAAGTTGCCGTCGGCGATGACGATCTCGTCGCCGTGGCCCATCTCGCAGAGCACCTTGAGAAGCTGCGGGCTGAGAAGCTTCGGTACATTTTTGAGCATCGTCTGTCCCCCCGTCTTTATTTGTCGGTCGGCTCTCCGCCGTCGCGGGGATACTTCTTGTAGCCCGGGTGACGGCCTGTGATCCGGTAGTAGCTGCGCAGATCGATGAGCTTGTCGATGTTCTGGCGGCTGATGTCGTAGCTGCCGCCGAGGATGCTGGCGTTGAGGGTGATCTTCGCCCAGAGCTCGAGGCTCTCCATGCGGTAGAAGGCCGTGACTACGTCGCTGCCGACGGCCAGCGCGCCGTGGTTCTCGAGGAGCATCACGTCGTGCTCGTCGAGATACGGTTCAATGGCGTCCGGCACCTCGCTGGTGCTCGGCGTGCCGTACGGCGTCAGCGGGACGCTGCCGATCGCGGCGACGTCCTCGATCATATTGTACATATCCATGCTTCGATGCGCGACGGCGAAGCCCGTCGCTGCCGGCGGATGCGCGTGAATGACGCTCTTCACGTCGGGGCGCTTCTCGTAGCAGCGCAGATGCATCTTGATTTCGCTTGACGGGCGCAGGCCCTCTGCGGCCTCGAGCACCTCGCCCTTCGCGTTGATGCGAATCAGCTTCTCCGGGGTGATAAAGCTCTTGCTCATGCCGGTCGGCGTCGCAAGGAGCGTGCCGTCGTCAAGCAGCGCGGTGACGTTTCCGTCGTTTGCGGCCACCCAGCCAAGCTGCCACATCTTGTGGCAGACGTCACAGATTTGGTCCTTGATTGCGGAAATTTCCATGAAAATCGACCCCCTTTTCGGTATTTTCATTATACACTTGCGAAATGGGGTTTGCTTGGGTTATACTGAAGAAAGATAGGACAATATTCACTTTTTTTATTTCCACAAGGAGGAACCATGCGCTACCTTGCCGTTCATGAGCGCGCCGTGCGCGGCACGTTCGACTTTCCGATTGAACTCTACCGCGTCGACGTTTCGCATCCGCGGTATGAGATGCCGTTTCACTGGCACATGGAGTGCGAGCTGCTGCTCGTACGCGAGGGATCCCTTGCCCTCTCCGTCGACGGCGAGGAATTTCTCGGCAGGCCGGGGGACTGCTTTTTTCTCCCGAGCGGCGCCATCCATGGCGGAAAACCGGAAAGCTGCGTTTATCAGTGCCTTGTATTTGACATGGACCGCTTTCTGCAGGACAGAGCCGTCTGCCGGCGCAAGTTTGCCGCGACGCTCGGCAGCGAAGCGCACATCTTCACCTTTCACCCCGCGGGAAGCTCAACCGCGCGTCTGATAGACAGTCTGTTTTCCAGCATGGAGGGCGAAAAGCCGGGCTATGAGTTTGTGACAACCGGGCTTTTGTGGCAGTTCATCGGCACGGTGCTCGAGGAAAAGCTGTACGCCCCCGTCTCCGACGAGGCGCGTCTCGGCAGGCAGCGCGCCGAGCAGCTCAAGAACGTGCTGCGGCGTATCCGGCGAGACTACGCCTCCCCCCTCACGCTCGACGAGCTCGCGTCCGAGGCCGGGATGAATCCGCGCTACTTCTGCCGCGTCTTCCGCCAGACAACGGGGCGCACGCCGATCGACTATCTCAACTATTACCGCATCGAATGCGCGGCGGAGCTTCTGTGCGTGACCGGGGAGAGCGTGACCGACGTCGCGCTTTCGTGCGGCTTCAACGATCCCGGCTATTTCGCGCGCCTGTTCCGCCGCCACAAGGGAATCTCCGCCGCCGCGTACCGCAGGGAGCACGCGGGCAGCGAGGCGGAGCACGAGGAAGGGAGAACGTCATGGACAACAGAGACATTCTGAACACGGCGCTCGCGCAGTCCGCCGTCGATTACGGCTGCAGCCCCGGGGACTTCCTCCGATCGGAGCCGACCGTCGTCCTGTCGCAGAAGCGCGAGGGGGCGCGCTGCTATCTGCCGCTTCCCCTGACGTGCAGCCTCGTCTCATACGGGGGCTGCGTTGTCGCGCAGACGAGCGAGCCTCTGCTCGCGCCGGTGCGGGAGTTTTTGCTGCGCTATCCCGCAGAGCACTGCTTCGAAACGCCGAACCTCTACGAGCTCAACCGGATTCTCACCCCGTACGACCACCGCGTCTGCTTCATGGCGGAGTACTTTCTGCCGGATCTCGACCGCCTGCAGAGGC
Source organism: uncultured Oscillospiraceae bacterium (assembly GCA_949292505.1). Classification (GTDB taxonomy): domain Bacteria; phylum Bacillota; class Clostridia; order Oscillospirales; family Acutalibacteraceae; genus Caccousia. The sequence continues at coordinate 18,411 of CASFAA010000043.1, read as the reverse complement.
TCCCCTGCCCGTATCCGACGCGGCTGCTCACGCAGGAGGAGTTTGCGCCGCTGTATCTGCCGCAGTGGAGCAACGCGCTGTGCGAAAAGCGGCGCGAGCGAGACGTCCTCGCGGTGGGCGCGTATGACGGCGGCGCGCTCATCGGACTTGCGGGCGCTTCCGCCGACTGCGAAACGATGTACCAGATCGGCATCGACGTCCTCCCCGCGTACCGGCGGCAGGGAATCGCCGCCGCTCTGACGAGCGCGCTCGCGCTCGCCATCCTCGACTGCGGCAGGGTTCCCTTCTACTGCGCCGCGTGGTCGAATCTCCCCTCCGTCAAAAACGCGCTGCGCTCCGGCTTTGCCCCCGCGTGGGCCGAGATGACCGCGCGCAGCCGCGCCTTCGTCGCGCAGATGAACGCAGGATAGCTATGTATGGTATAAAAAGGAGGCGTTCCGTGCGGAACGCCTCCTTTTTATACCATACATTCATCAATCCACTCGGAGAGCCGCTCGAGGTCCTCCGGCGCGGTCGACCAGCTCGTCGCGAAGCGTACGACGGTGCGCGCCTCGTCGAAGCGCTCCCAGAAGCTGACCGCAGCGCCGCGCTGAAAGCGCTCCAGAAAGCCGTTCTCGAGAATCACAAACTGCTGGTTTGTGGGAGACTCGAGGAAAAACGGAAGCCCCTTTTCCCGAAGGAGCTCCTTGAGGCGCCCGGCCATCCCAACCGCGTGCGCGCCGAGTTTTTCGTAGAGCCCATCGGTAAACAGCGCGTCGAACTGGACGCCGAGCAGCCTGCCCTTCGCGAGCAGCGCGCCGTTCTGCTTGACGATGGTCAAAAACTGGCGCGGCGCTTTCCGGCGCGGGAAGACGAGCGCCTCGCCGCACAGCGCGCCGCATTTCGTCCCGCCGATGGTGAAGACGTCGCAGAGTAAGGCGAGCTCGGGCAGCGTCACGTCCGTATCGCAGCTCGCGAGAGCGCAGGCCAGACGCGCGCCGTCGCAGTAGAGGGGCAGCTCGTACCGGCGGCAGACGTCGGCGAGACGGATAAGCTCGTCCTTTGTGTAGAGCGTCCCGTACTCCGTCGGATGGGAAATGTAGACCATGCCGGGGAAAACCATGTGGTCATGGTTGCCGTCGGCAAAGAAGGCGGCGAGATACGCCTCAAGCTCCGCGGCGCAGAGCTTCCCCCCGCGCTGCGGCAGCGTCAGCACCTTGTGGCCGGTATGCTCGATCGCCCCCGCCTCGTGCGCGCTGACGTGCCCCGTCTCTGCGGCGACGACGCCCTGCCAGCTCTCGAGGAGCGCGGCTGCCGCGACGGCGTTCGTCTGCGTCCCGCCCGTGAGAAACCAGACGTCGGCCTGCGGGCATCCGCACGCCGCGCGGATTTTCCCCCGCGCGTTTTCACAGTACGCGTCCGTCCCGTAGCCGGACTGCGGGTCGAGATTGGTCTCCAGAAGGCGTTCAAGCACCTTCGGGTGCGCGCCCGTTGTGTAATCGCTCTCAAATGACAGCATATCAGCAGCTCCTTTTTTCGTCGTATGCCTCTATTGTACCCCGGAGCCGCGCGCGCCGCAAGCACAAAAAAGCCGCCCGCGCCGAAATGAGGGCGTGGGCGGCTGCGGAACGCGCCGGTTCAGCCGGCGGACTTCATGTGCAGGCGCAGACGATCGGAGATCATGGCGATAAACTCGCTGTTGGTCGGCTTGCCTCGCGTGTTGTGGATCGTGTAGCCGAAATAGCCGGTGAGGACGTCGACGTCGCCGCGATCCCACGCGACCTCGATCGCGTGGCGGATGGCGCGCTCAACGCGGGACGGCGTCGTGTCGTACTCCTTCGCGACGCTCGGATAGAGCTGCTTCGTGACGGCGTTGATGATCTCCGGCGTGCGCACGGCCATCAGAATCGAGTCCCGCAGATAGTGGTAGCCCTTGATGTGCGCCGGAACGCCGATCTGATGCAGAATCTCCGTGACCTGGATCTCGAGCGGCTCCTCGACTCCGCGCGCGGCGGCGGACGCGCCGGCTCCCGCCAGACGGCGGATCCGGCCCGCAAGCTCCCTGGCCTCAAACGGCGCGACCATGAAATACGCCGCTCCGGAGCTCATCACCTCACGCTCGAGCGCCGGGCTCGTGAAATTCGAGAGAATAACGAACAGCGGCGCATCCTTTCTGCCCTCGAACGACTTCATCACGCCAATCCCGTCGAGGCGCGGCATGAAGAGGTCGGCGAGCACAACGTCAGGATGCTCGGATTCGATCTTGCCGAGCAGCGTTCGACCGTCCCGCTCCGTACAGACAACCGTCATTCCCGCTTCCTCGAGCGCAGGCACATATTCCTGCATAAAGTCAGCACCGTTTTCCGAAATCAGAACCTTTATCCGTTTTTCCATCGTGACATCCCCCTATGTGATTTATTACGTTACCAATATTACCACATATTGGAGCGAATTGCAATACATAGATTGGATTTTTTTGGAAAATAATCTTTTTTCTCTCTTTTGCCGTCATACCTCCTCCCCTGCGCCGCTGACAATCCGGCAGTAAGCGCGCGACGTAAGGCGGTAAATGGCGAGATAGAAAACTGCGAACATTGCATAGCAGACAAGCGTTACGACGATAAGCAGAGGAACGTTCATCAGGCCGAACAGCAGCAGCAGCTTCTGCAGCATCGGGAACGCGAAGGCCAGATGCACGCCCGCAAGCAGCAGCGGCAGGAAGAAGACCGTCAGCACCTGGGAGTTGATGCTTCTGCGGATTTCCCGCTTCGTCATGCCGACCTTCTGCATGACGTCGAAGCGCGACTGATCCTCGCAGCCCTCCGAGAGCTGTTTATAGTAAATAATGAGGATGGCCGCAACCACGAAGACGACGCCAAGCAGGACACCGAGGAACAGCAGGCTGCCGTACATCGCGTAAAAGCCCATGCGCTGCTCAGCGAGGCCGTCGCAGCGGATCCAAAGGACGCCGCTCTCCTCTGTGTCGAGCCCGGCGAGGCCGTCCTCGAGGGAAGCCTGCAGGGCGCGCTGCTCCCCGTCGCCGGCGGCGAGGTCAAACGCGTACGTCCAGACGTAATCCAGCCACTGCCCAGCCTCCGCTTCGAGGAACGTCTCGTTCACCGGCGCGAGGTCGGGGACGAAAACGTACAGCGAGGGGAGCAGCTGCGTGGCGTCGGCGCCGTTGTCCACGAAGCCGTCCGCGCAGCCGGCAACGGCATAGGCCGGCCCGTCCCCGAAGGCGATCGTATCTCCGCCGGCGTAGCTCTCCCTCGTGGAATAAAGGAGGACCTCATTCCCGGCAAGCTCAATCTTAGTTCCCATGAGTCGGTTGTAATCCTCAATGGGGATGACGTACACCTGCCAGACGTCCTCGGCGCTCTCCCCGAGGCCGTCGACGGCGGCGGGATCGGCGAGGAGCCGGCCGTCGCGCACAAAGCCGATGAACAGCATGGCACGGTAATCGATCGGTTTTTTCTGCTCGTCCCCCGCCTCGCGCGTCACGCGCTCCGCGAGCTCGCGAACCTCCTCCTTCCAATCCCCGTCAAGAGCTGAAAGGCTCCCGGCCTGCGCCGTCAGATTGATGCTGCGCGGATAGCGGGCGTGGAGGCTGTCCTCCGCGCCGATATAGAAGCAGAGCGTCGTGGAAATCATGACGAGCACCATCGTGCAGAGGATGCAGATGGACGCGAGTCCCGCACCGTTGCGCTTCATGCGGAACAGCATCGAGGAGACGGAGACGAAATGGTTCGTGCGGTAGTAGTACCGCCTGTTCTTCTGCAGCGCGCGGCAGACTGCGACAGAGACCGACACAAAGACGAGATAGGTCCCCGCGATGACAAGCAGCACCGCGAGGAAGAAGGTCTGCAGCGCGGCGAGGGGATTCGTGATGGTCACGGCGAGCCAGTAGGCCGCGCCGAGGAGCAGGAGCCCCGCGGCGGCGAGGAACCAGTTCGCGCGCGGAGGCTTCTCGCCCGCCGCCTCGCTGCGCATCAGGCCGATTGGGTTGGTCAGGCGGATCTGGCGCAGGCTGTCGAGCAGGATAAGCGCGAAAATCACGAGGAAGACGAGAAACGTCTGGGCGAGGCTTCCGGTGGAGACGGTCATTGCATCATCCGCCGTCCCGCCGAGGAGGGCGGCCATGCACCGTTCCCCGAGCCCCGAGAGCAGGATGCCGCCGAGGAAGCCGCCGGCAAACGAAATCAGGGCGGAAAGCAGCGATTCCCACAGAAGGACGAGGGCGATGTGCCGCTTCCCCATGCCGAGGACGTTGTAAAGGCCGAACTCCTTTTTCCTGCGGCGAATCAAAAACGAATGTGTATAAAACAGAAAGATGGCCGAGAAGAAGGTCACGACGCCGAAGCCGAGTCGGAGACACGCCTGCATGATGTCGCCGCCGGACATCGCGCCCAGCACGGCGCTCTCGGAAAGGGCGGAGATGAGGTATGTCATCGCGATCATGCCGGCGCACGTCAGCAGATAGGGAATATAAAGGCGGCGGTTCGTGCGCATCCCCGTCCGGGCGAGGCGGCGGCAGAGAGAAAGCGTCATGCTCTGTCACCGCCCGTCGTGAGCGCCGTAAGCGTCTCGGAAATTTTCTGATACATCTGCGCGTCCGTACTCTCGCCCCGGTAGAGCTGATGGAAAACCTCGCCGTCGCGGATAAAGAGGACGCGTCCCGCGCGGCTGGCCGCCTTGACGGAATGGGTAACCATCAGGATGGTCTGGCCGGAGCGGTTGACCGCGGAGAAGAGATCGAGGAGCTCGTCGGTCGAGCGGGAATCGAGCGCGCCGGTCGGCTCGTCGGCGAGAATGAGGCTCGGCCTTGTGACAAGCGCCCGGGCGACGGCGGCACGCTGCTTCTGGCCGCCGGACACCTCATACGGGTACTTCTTGAGCAGCTTCCCAATGCCGAGGCTGTCCGCGAGGCCGGAAACCGCGGAGCGAATCTCGTCTGGCCCGCGTCCCGCGAGGACGAGCGGCAGGCTGATGTTGTCTTCGATAGAAAACGTGTCGAGGAGGTTAAACTCCTGGAATACGAAGCCGAGATTGTCGCGGCGGAAGGCGGCAAGCTGCGACTCTTTGATTTTGGCGAGCTCCTGCCCGTTGAGGCGGACGCTGCCGCCCGTGGGCTGGTCAAGCGCGGCAAGGAGATTGAGGAGCGTCGTCTTGCCGGAGCCCGATTCGCCCATGATGGCGACGTACTCGCCCTCCTCCACCGAAAAGGAAACGCTGCGCAGCGCTTCCACCTGATTTCCTCCGAAGCGGGTGGCATACACCTTGTTCAGCCCGCTGACGTCCAGAATACTCATATATGCAAATCCTCCTGTTCCGCCGCGCCGCCCGGAGGGCGTTCTGCGGCTGTCTGAGGGTATCATACCAGAGCGGGAAGGCTCGTGCCATCGATCCTTCTTACATTTTCGCCCCGCAGCTTACGGTTCTGTAAGGAGAACGTCCCTTTTCCGCAAAATCGCTGTTTTTTCCCTCGTATGGCGTGACAAGAGACGCAAAACGCGGTATACTGAAAGAAAACACGGCGCGCCGCCGTGACTGTGTATCACGAGGAGGATACTGCCCTCATGGAGCTGAAACTGAAAATTCTGGATCAAAATGGGTTCACCAAGGCGGCTAGCCCGTACGGCAGCCGTGCCAGCCTCGTCTGGAGCGAACGCTATCAGCCGGGCGACCGGATTCTCGTCGAAACCGGCGGGAAGCCGGCGTTCTGCGTCGTCCAGCTTGACGACGCGATGCCCGAGGCGCTGATTTATGTGACAAACGGCGTCGACTTCCGCGTCCCGTTCGGCGAGGGGAAGATTTCCTACTCCCCGAAAAGCTTTTCGGGAGAAAAGCACCTGATCCGCGCGCGCTTCGCGGAGCCGGAGGAGATTGAACGGCGGCGCTGCCTCTCGTTCAACCCGTACGACTGCCATGAGAACAGCGGAAGCTTCCCGCACGCTCTGGCCAACGTCGAGACGCGCGGAGAGTCCGTGTTCGCGGCGCGCAACGCAATCGACGGGATTTACGAGAACGCCTCCCACGGCGAGTGGCCGTATCAGAGCTGGGGCATCAACCGCGATCCGAACGCCTGCCTGACGATCCAGTTCGGGCGTCGCGTGCGCGCCGACGAGCTGCGCCTGACGCTGCGCGCCGACTTCCCGCACGACAGCCACTGGGTGCGGGCGACCGCGGCGTTCTCCGACGGGACGGAGGAAACCTTCCCGCTGGAAAAGACGCCTCTCCCACAGCGCATTGCCATCGAGCCGCGCGAAATTGACTCTGTGACGCTGAAAAACCTGATCAAGGCAGACGACCCCTCCCCCTTCCCCGCACTGACGCAGATCGAGGTCTGGGGCGCCGAGCTGCTCTGACGACAAAAAACCGCCCGTCTCTCCTGCGAGAGCCGGGCGGTTCTGCCGTCAGGCGAGAAGGCGGTCGGCGTCGTCCTGCGTGACGAGGCCCTGCTCCGTCATACAGCGGAGCACCTGGCGCATCCGCTGCCAGGCGAGGTCGGGGTTGACGTCGGGCGAATACGCGGACGGAGCGTTCGGCAGGCCGGCAAGCATGACGGCCTCTTTGTCGGTGAGCTCCGACGGCTCCTTTCCGAAGTATCCCATCGACGCCTCATATATCCCGGTGTAGCCGCTGCCGAAATAGATGGTGTTGACGTACAGCTCGAAGATCTCCTCCTTCGTGCAGGCGTCCTCGATGGCGAGGGCGGTGAAGATCTCGGCAAATTTGCGCTCGAAGCGCTTTTCCTGCGTGAAGTATTCGTTCTTCGCGAGCTGCTGCGTGATGGTGCTTCCGCCCTCCGCGAGGGAGAAGGTACGCAGGTCGTTCCACAGCGCCCGGCCGATGGAGAGCAGGTCGTAGCCGCCATGCGTCCAGAAGCGCTGGTCCTCCGCCGCGACGACGGCCTTCACATAGAATTCGGGAAGCTCGTCGATCGTCGTAAAGTGCTCCATCGAGCGAATTTCGGCGGCCATATCCTCCGCCGGAAGCTTTTCGAGCGCTTCCCGGCTCATCAGATAGCCCTGGACGCCGAAAATCGTGACCACAATCACGCCGAGGCAGATAAGGCAGGCCAGCACGGAGAGGAAGATTTTCGCCGCCTTGCGCAGGACTCTCATTCCTCTCTCCCCCTTCGCAGCCCGGCCAGAAGGCCGAGGGCAAGCGCAGCCGCGCCCGCCGCCAGCCAGAAGCCCGGCCTGCTCCACACCTTTTCTCTCGAAACGGCGGGAAGCCCCACCGCCATTTTTTTCACTCTCGCGCGCATTTTCGCGCCTCCTTCCCTGTGTCCGGTACCCCTATTGTAGCAGAAAAGCGCCGGCTGTTCCATCGAATTCACTTACGATCCTGTGACATTTTCGTAAGCATACGCCCGATTCCATGTTTCCTGCAGAAGCAGAGCAGGCCGCGCGAAACCGAGGAGGAATCGATATGAAACCAGAATCACAGCATGACAGGCAGGACGTCCTGCAGTTCTTCGGGGAGAAGACGCTCGAGCTTTCCCTCTTTGAGACGCTGCGCGGCCGGATGGCAGACGCGATTCCCGGCATGACGGTTCGCGTGCAGAAAAGTCAGATCAGCTTTTACGGGCGGCACCTGTTCGGCGCGGCCTCGCTGCCTATCCGCCGCCGGAAGGACTGGCCGGAGCGCTGCCTCGTCGTGACCGTCGGACTTTCGCACCCGCTGGATTCGCCGCGCGTCGCCGTCCGGGTGGAGCCATACCCGAACCGCTGGACGCACCATATTCTGATTGAACGCCCGGAGCAAATCGACGAAGAGCTGCTCGGCTGGCTCGTCGAGGCGTACGAATTTGCGGAAAGCAAGCGATAACGCAGGGACGCCCCGCGCCCAGCCGATACGGCTGGGCGCGGGGCGCCGCACTATGCCCGGCGCGCGATATGGACGCGGTTTCCCTCCTTTGCGCCGCGAACGCGCTCGGAGAGGCACAGCTCGTACAGACTGCCGGAGATCTGCCGCAGGGACGCGCGCATTCCCCGGGAAACGACGGCTCCGGGCGTCCAGGGAAGGACGAGGAACAGGCTTCCGGAACGTGCCCCGGCGTCTGTCAGGCGGATCTCGAGTCCGTCTGCGCACGCGAGCCACGATTCCACCTCCCTCGCCCCGCAGCCAAGATGCAGGCTGGAGCCGACAAGCGCGGGCGAGCCGTCAAGAGGCGTGATCCGGAGGTGAAGACTGTGCTCAGGCGGGAGCTCGGGCGTCTCAAATGGCTCGCCGCCGAAAAACGTGACCGTGTTGTCCCAGAAGGAATACACGGCATACGCGCCGCCCGGAAGCCCAAGCTCCTCGGGCGTGAGCGTGAGGCGCGCGGGCTCATCCGCGTCGTTCCAGAGGAGGACGACGGCAAAGCTTCCGTACGGACGGCGCGCGGTGAAGCCGAATTTGCTCTGGGAAAGCGAGCTGCCGAGCCCGTACACCTGCGCACGCTCCTCCACAGGAGGCAAAAGCAGCTCCATCATCCGCCAGGCGTCGCGCGCGTCGGGCTGCTCGAGCGGCTCGCTCGTCAGCGCAAGGCCGCCGCTCAGGGCGACGGCGCTGTGCCAGGTGCGAAGCTGCGGCAGACCGCCCTCTATCTCCCAAAGCCTTCTGCCCTGCACCATCGGCTTGAGATAGGTGACGTCCGGATCGTTGTTCCACCAGAGGCGGTGGCAGTACGCAAAGCGCAGCACGCAGTCGAGCGAATCGCGCAGGCCGCCGGGATGGGAGTCCGGGCCGACGCGCAGCGCGTCGCACCGGCCGATGACGGCGCGCGTCGGGGCCGCCATGCATGAGAGCAGATACATTTCCTCCCCCGCTCCCTCGCGGTACGTTTCGTACAGCTCGCGCATCGCCTCAAAATCCGTCTTCTTTTCGTCCTGGAAGACGGTTCCGACGTTGTTGAAGTCTATCTTGAAATAGTTGTACCCCTGCCGCGCCGTCTCGCCGGCGACGCCGCGCAGGAAGCGCTTCCCGTCGGGATGCGTGGGGTCGATCCAGAACGCGCCGAGCGGGTGGAACGGGTTGTCGTCCATCATCGCCGTCCCCTGTGAACTGTCGAGGCGGCGCACGGCGCTTTTGACATTTTCCCAGCCGGGCGCATGTTCATTCACAATCAACGGGGCCGCCCACTTGCCCGCCATCAGGCCCGCGGCGCGGATATCGGCAGCAAGGGCGTCCATGCCGGAGGGGAACTTCGCGTTCGCCGTCCAGTCGCCGTCGTATTTCTGGTAGCCGTCGTCGATCTGCAGCACGTCGAAGGGCAGCGTGTCCCGATGCGCGCGGCAAACGGCGAGAATCTCCCGGACATGGCGCTCTGTGATTTCCGTCGTCTGATCATACCAGCTGCACCAGCCGGAGACGGGGCGGCGGTGCAGCCGCGCGCCCGCGAGGCTGCCGAGAACGCCGGCCCAGCGCGCAGGAAGCGACGCGGTCTCTCCCGGCTGGAACAGCACGGCCTCGCTCGCCCTCGTCTCGCCGTCCTCGAGCAAAACGCGCATCGCGCACGAGACGGTGAACGCGTCCCGGGAAACCGTCAAATCGAGATAAGACGTCCCCGTACCGGCGGAGCCGACAAGGAGTCCGCCGCCCTCCGCCGTGCCGAGCAGCACCGCGTCCCGTACGGCGAAGGGCGCGATCGTATCGGAGAGGAGGAACGGCCTCTCCGGCGTGAGGAGCGGCGTCGCGATGACGCCGTCCGGCGCGGCGGAAAGGACGCCGTTCAACAGGACAAAGCGCGTCAGCCGCACAGGCGCGCCGGAGCGGTTGCTGACGGCGGCGTGCAGGGACAAAAACGGTTCGCGAATCCCGCAGTCCGCAAATAAGCGCAGGAGAAAACCGTTTTCCTCCCGGCAGAAGGCCAGGCGGCGCGCCTCGCCCCAAGGGGTGAGGACGCGGCAGGCAGGTTCCTCCTCCGCGCCGGAGAGGGCGATCGGCAGCGCCTCGCCGTTTTGCTCGACAACGGCGCTGGCGGAGGCGGCCAGACACAGAAGCGGGAGAGAGACGGAAAAGCCGTCTCCTTCAAAGGTAAAGCAGCTCATGCTGTGTCACAGTCCTTTCAAAGCAGCCGCCGCGCGCTCTCCCATGGGCTGGAGGGTCGCGCGGCGCTGTTTACGGCAGATAATAGATTTCCTGCATATCCGACCAGCAGTCGGAGACAGTTTCCGTGTCCATGCGCAGCAGGCAGGGCTTGCACACGTCCCACCACCGCTGCGTCTGTGGATCCGCGGCCATCTTCGCCATGTCGGCCTCGTAATCGCCGCCGGTATACTCAAAATAGGTGAACAGGAAGCCGTCGTAATAGCTGATGGAATAATTCTGAATATGGCATTCCTTGATCATCCGGTTGACGCCGGGCCAAGGGTCGGCGTGGAGGCCGCGGTACGTCTCCCACGCCTCCGGTTTGACGCGGACAATCTGCTGCACGCGCTTCACTCTTTTTCCTCCCCGTCCTCCGTGAGGACAACGACGTCCTTCGCGCGCTCCGGCGGCTCAACGGAGAGGGAACTGAGTTTTCCGGCGCGGTATTCGCACGTCACCCAGGTATCGCGCGGCGCGCAGAGGTGGAAGGAGACGTCCCAGCCGGCGGGCAGGGCGGGCAGCACATAGACGGCGTCCCCATTCCACTGCAGCACGGCAAGCTGGAGAGTGGCAAGGAAGCTGCCGCCGTGGTCGACGTCGGGCACACTGTCATAGATCGGCCCCCATGCCGCCGGGAAGCGGAACGCCTTGTTGGTGAGGGCGGCGTTCTCCTGCAGGATCTCGCGCACATCCTCGCGCTTTTGGAGCATGGCGGCGGCCTGCCCGACATACTGCCAGCCGGAATACGACGGCGCGCCGGGCTGCTCGCCGAGGACGTACGGGCGGAAATTCCCGTATTCCTTCGTGTGCTCGTAGGTATCGGCCATCATCGCAAGCTCCGGCTTCCCAATCCCGAAGCAGCCGAACGGGAACAAAGCATAGAGCTCAACGGGTTCGACGTTGTGACGCTCCGGGTCATACTCGTCGGCATTGTCGAGCACGCGCCTGCCGTTCCACTCGTTCATGGGCAGATCAGGCGTGAGCTCCTCCATTTCCGCGAACCAGGCGCGGTCTTCCGGGGAGAGCGCAGCCGCGCGGCAGCGTTCCAGCACGGCGCGCATCCCGCTCACAACGGTGACAGGATTCCTCGTATCCCAATACGTCTCGACAGCGTGCAGCGGGTACAGGTCGATTTTCCCGTCCTTCCTGCCGGAGAAGCGTGTGGCGATGTAGAGGAACAGCTCCTTCACATACGGGACAACCTTCTCCCGCAGGAAGCCCTCGTCCCCGCTATGGGCGCAGTAGTCAAGCATCAGGCAGGACAGCTCAAGTCCGGGCGAAATATCGACCGCGCCGCCCCAGCGGTTCTGCGAATACCCCTTCGGCAGCCCCTCGCGCTCGAGCCCATAGACTCCGGGGAAGATGGTTCCGAGCGTCGTAGTGATCTCCGTGTTGTACTGACCCTGCGCGCCGTAATACGCCTGCGCGGCGGCGCGGTTGATCGGGCCGAAGGAGAGATAAAGGTCAAAGAGCGTACGCAGCTCCTCATATTCCCCGCGTGCGAGCATCGAGAAATACGGGTGGCGGATGTTCTGCCAGAGCGTCCCGTCGCCCCAGGGGCGTTCGTCCGGATTGCACGACGGCGTCGGATCCGGCACTGTTTTCTCGCAGAGGGATTTCGCGAAGTGGAAAAAGTCAAACGGCTTGCCGCCGCCCGGCGCGGCGTTGAACTCAAGGCCGTTGTACCGCATTGGGAGACGGCCCCGGGAGTTGGTGCGGAACATATACTTGGTCAGCAGATAGGCCGCCGTCACACGGGAGGGCGGGTTGTAGCCGTCGTCGTACCCGTCGAGCTCGAGCGCGTCGAACTCCGGCGTGTACCGGGCGAAGGCGCGCTCGTCGCCTTCGACGAACACCCAGCTTTTTTCCCAGTACGCGTGCCAGACGCGGCGGCTCTCCTCAAAGGCCGCCTCCGGGGAGGTACGGGCGCAGCGCTCCCGGAGCTCCCGCAGAAAGCCCTCCCTGTCCTTCGTCTGCTCGCTTCCGGCGGATATTTTGAGGACAAACGACGTCCCCGCCGGCATGGTAACGGCATTGCCGTCCGCCGTACCGCCGCCGAGTGTCAGAAAGCCGCCGAAAATGCGGTCGGTGAGCAGGTCGTTGACCCTGTCCCTGTTGCCGGGAAGATCGACAGCGCCGAGGCACCAGTCGATGAAGGGCTCTTTATTCTGATGATAGAACTGGACGCCGCCGTCACAGGCGGACACGACGTCGGCGGACTCACGCTCCTTCGGCTCCCGCGTGCGCCAGTTGATGAGCTTCGCGCAAGCGCTGCGGACCGTTTCGCCGCGGTACTCGATGCAAATGACGTCGTTCTCCGCGACAAACACACGCAGGGACGCGTCCAGCGCGCGAATCTCGATGCAGCCGTCCGCCAGGCGGAGCGCCTGACAGAACGCGCCGCCGCGCGGGAAGGGGTTGGGCGTAAGGCGCAGGCGCACCTTGCCGAGCTTGACGTTGCGATCCGTCTCCGTCAGGGCGTCCATGACGGAAAAATAAAACTGCAGGTCGCCGTCCTCCTCCACCCAGAGGCTCATGCTCAGGTTTCCGTTGCCGATCGGCATATAGCCGCGGTCGGACTTCGAGGGGGAATGCCAGACGACGTCATACGCGCTGATTTTTTCCAACAGCTCCATGGCACATTACTCCTTCGGCTCCGGCGCGCCGCACACTACGCGGAACGCGTCGAGTTCAAGATGGGGGCCGCCTGCCTTGACGACCCGGATGGTGTGTTTCCCTGCTGCGAGGACAGGCGTTTCAAAGAGAACGCGCTGCGGGAGATATTCCTCCTCCGCGGCGTCGATTCGTCCATAGAACACGCCGTCGAGATAGACGTCGAACCTGCCCTGCGACGGGGAACGGTTTCCGATTACGGCGGCCTGGACGCCCTCGAAGCAGAGCTGCGCCCAGGACTCATCAAGTGACGCGATGTGCATATCGCCCTCGAAATCGCCGCAATTTCTCTCCCAGCGGCTGTACGTCCAGTCGCCGTGATAGGCAATCTCCGGGGCGGTGTCGTTGAAATAGACGGTGGTTTTGTGTGGACGCGCCGCCCCGTCCGCCGTGAGGACGAGTACTGTGTCGAGGGGATCGAACGCGTCGATTTTCACAGTCACACCGTCCTCCGTCTGAGAAAACGGCAGCTGCGCGCCCGTCCTGTAGTTGACCGCGCGCACAAAACGCTTGCCGTCCGCCGGAGGCGGAAGGCGGAAAAGAGCCGATTTCGGCGGTTTCAAAATGTGCAGGTATTCCGCCGTTCCGTCTGCAGACGAAACCGCAGCGCCCCACGGCGCCGAGGCAAAGCTGCTGCCGGACACCATTGGATACGACGCGCTCGGCTCCGTGCCGAGCAGCGTCCGCCTCACGGGAGACAGAAGGCGCCAGACCTCCCGCAGCGTTTCGAGCACGCCCTTTTCCCAGCCGCCGTCCATATACGGCCCGGCCGCCCAGGCGATGCCGCCGCCCTCACGGTTTGCGGCGATCTGCAGCACGGCGTAGCGGTACATGGCCTCCGGCGCATAGCGGATTGCGTCCTGTGTCTCGGGCAGGACGGCGCTCCAGTTGGCGGAGACGACGGCGCCGACGCATTTCTCGTAGACGGGCCAGCTCTCCCCCGTCCGATCCCGGAATTCGCCCCAGTCGGGGCCATATTCCTTCATGCCCTGATCGCAGCCGTACGTCGTCCCGTAAAAATTGTGGATCGTCACATAATCGGGACGAATCGATTTGATTCCGGCCAGCAGACGCGGATAATCGATGAGGCGGTAGCTGTCGCCTTCGGGGCTGCCCTCGTCAATCCAGAAGCCGTAAAGCTTATCCTGATAGCGGCGCGCCGTCTCCATGTATAGCTCGTAGATGTAACGGTTCCAGAGCTCACGGTTGAAGTCGGCGGGGTCGGGATTGTAATCTTTGCTCTTTCCCCAGCCGGTGGCGCGCTTATCCTCCTCGCTGAATTCAAAGCCGTCGCGCGGGTGGGTATAGAGAATCAGGCGGATATTGCGCGCGGAAAGCTCTTCGAGCAGGTCGCGGATGAGATCTCGCTTCGCGGCGCTGCCCGGGCGGTACCGCTCGCTGACGCGGCTCGGGAACAGCGGCTTTGTCTGGCTGTGCCAGGCCGTAAAAATCACATATTCCGCGCCCATCTCCGCGACCTCGGCGGCGAACGCCGCGGCGTCGAGAGACCCGGCAATTTCATTGAGATCGGTGCAGACCTCACCGGAGCGGCGGCTGGCGCAGCTCCCGATATAGTGGACAAACAGACCGTATTTTTCTTTCACTTGGATTCTCCTTCCGGGGATGCAGGATAGGACAGGAACGTCAGGCTGCGCGTCTCTCCTGCGCGCGCCTCGAGCAGGACGGCCCCGCCGAAGCCGTGCGGCGGCTCAAGCCTCCAGCTGCCTGCCCTCTCAAAAAGCACGCTTGCCTCGCACCTGCCCTTCTCCAGATCCCACGAGAAGGAAATCCTTCCGCCCGCAAAGCGAAACTCCCGCGCGCTGCCGCGCGCAAGGCGGGCCGGACAGGCCGGAAGCAGGGAGAGCGTCTCCCCGCCGTCATGGAACAGCATCTCCTGCACGGCGTTCACCGCGCCGAGATTCGCGTCGAGCTGGATGGGGGCGAACTGACCGACGTCCATTGTGACGCCCATCGAGCGATAGTCGTTGCTGAGCATCATAAGGTTCGGCAGCGCGGCGCCCTTGATGAGCAAATCGAAGCAGGCGGCGGCGTCCTCCCCGCGCCCGAAGCGGGCGTACAGGCTGGCCATATGCATCAGCGACCAGCCGACCTGTCCGCCGAGCTCGCGCAGATCGACGGCGCGCTCAAACGCCTTCCAGAGCGGGCCGTCCGCAGGCGTCACCTCGCTGCCGGGAAAAACGGGATACAGATGCGAGAGATGGCGGTGGCAGTAGAAATCGCGCAGCTCGGGATCCATCCACTCCTTGACGGCCCCGTCCCCATTGACCTGATAGGGCGGAATCGCCGCGAGTGTCCTGCGCCACTCGGGCGCGTCGGCGCACAGCTCCGGGTATTCGTCCGCGACGGAGAGCAGGTTTGTGAGCAGCTCCTTGAGGA
The DNA here is from genome assembly GCA_949292505.1 of uncultured Oscillospiraceae bacterium. Taxonomy (GTDB): domain Bacteria; phylum Bacillota; class Clostridia; order Oscillospirales; family Acutalibacteraceae; genus Caccousia. Next base: position 3,285 of record CASFAA010000043.1, on the reverse strand, counting down.
TGGCGAAGTCCATCGTCGCGTTGACGACGGCGGGCATCGCGTGGCCGAGGTGCACGACGCCCCGCTCCGGGATGAAGTTCGCCGGACTGTTTTCCGGCGAGACGGACGGGTAGATGCGGAGCGTCCCGTCCTCCTGCCGGACGGCGTAATCGCAGTAAAAGCGCGCCGCCTCCGTCATGAAGGGGAGAATCTTCTCCCGGAACAGCCGCCGGTCGCCCGTCTGGCGGTAATAGCGGAAAAAGTGCTGGCACATCCAGCCGGCTCCGCCAATCCAGTTGGTGATCACCGGCACGACCGGGGTCACATACGCGTTTTTCGGGGTGGTGTATGTGCTCAGAAAAATACCGCGGCATCCGAAAAGCCTTTGGGCGTTCTCCCGCATTTTCGGCGTCATCGCGCAGTAGTAATCGATGAGCGGGCGCACAAGGGCGTCGAGACCGCCGGTATGGACGTGCCAGTAAAGGATGGCGACGTTCTCATTTGCCACGTTCTGCGACCAGACGGGGAAATACTCACCGTTCCACAAGCCATAGAGCGGGAACGGGCTTCCCCCCTCCGCCGTGCCGCAGAGGAAAAGATATCTTCCGAAGCGCCAGAGCGTCTCCATCAGCCCGGCCGGGCACTGCCCGTCGTAGGCGCGGAGCAGGAGCGTCTCGCCGCTTTCGTCCTCCCCGCCGTCCTCAAGGCGCAGGGAGCAGGAATCGAACAGCGCGCGGTGCAGCGGCAGATGACGCCGCTTGTGCGCCTCATAATCGGGCTCCGCCGCTGCGAGAGCCGCCCGGCAGCGCGCAAAGGCCGCCTCGTACGGCTCCCCGGCGAAGGTCAGCAGCAGGACAAGGATGCGGGAGGCGTTCTTCACGGAAAGCTCCCCGCCGTGCTCCGCCATCCTGCCGTCGGAGACGACGCGGGCAACAGCGCCGTAGTCGCCGTCCTCCCCGTTTCGCCCTCTCCAGAACAGCCAGCCGTCCTGTCCGTCCGATTCGGCGCGCTCAATCAGGAACCCGCGCTGCTCGCCGAGCATCCGCTCCGTGTTCGGCGTCCCGTCGCGGTGCAGGCGCAGCGCCACGCGGTAACCCTCGCAGGGAGCGTCTGTCTCCGCGTCGAGGAGCAGCATTCCCGTCTCCCGCGAGACGAAGCAGCGGCGTTTTACCGCGAGCTGCCCATGCAGGAAGGAGACGCGCGCCTCCGCCTCGCTCATATCGAGCGAGCGGCGGTAGCGGGAAAACATTCCCTCGTGCTCCGACGTGATCACCAGGTCGGCGAGCGGGAACGGCGCGGCGGGATCGGCGCTGTATCCGTTGTCGCGCAGCGCGCCGGAGAGCAGGCCGTTTGCCCGCGCCCAGTCGCCCGCGTCGATTGCGCGGCGGCTCTCGGCAAGCGTCCAGGAGACGTCAGGCAGCTCCCCGTCGCCTCCCCAGTGCCACAGGTCATGGCGCGTGAGCGTAACGGTCTCCGTCTGTACGCCGCCGTACACGAGCGCGCCAGTCCTGCCGTCCCCGAGGGGAAGGGCTTCCTTCCAGAGCGCGCCGAACCATCCGCTCGGGCGGCGAAGCTCCCAGATATTTCTGTCAGTCATATGGCTCTCCTCACTTTTCACGCGGCGTGCGGCCAAAATTCTTCTTATAGACGCGGCGGAAGGACTGCGGGGAATTGTAGCCGACGCGCTCCGCGATCGCCTGGACGGAGAGATCGGTCTCCTCGAGCAGCCGGGACGCCTCCGCCATACGCAGGTCCTCGACGTATTTCGAGTAGTTCTTTCCATTCTTCTCCTTGAACAGGCGCGAGAAATAGATTTCTGTGATGTGGAAATTCTCCGCAATCATCGAGAGGGAAAGCTGATGGTCGGTGTAATTCTGCTCGATGAACGCGAGTATCTGCTCATAAAGCGGCTGGGTCTCCGTGAGGCCTGTGGTGAAATGGCGGCAGAGATCGAGGAAAATCTCATAAATCTGCTGGAATACGCGCTCGAGATTTCTGCCGTTCTTGAGGCCGCGCGAGAGGGAATCGAGCTTTTCCTCCAGCTGCTCCTGAAGCTCAATATTGTCGCCGACAACGCGGTAAACGGTAGCGCTCATCGTATACAGCAGGCGAAGATAGACGTCCTGATGGTCGGCGAGAAGCTCCTCGTTTTCCTTTGCGATGCGCAGCAGCACCCGCTGGGTCTCCTCAGTGCTGCCCTTCGTCACCGCGGCGGTAAGCTGCATTTCGGAGGTAACGGGGTAGTAGAAGCTGAGCTTCTCGGTCGTCTTTCCCTTTTTGAACCAGGCAATACTCATATTGTTGAGCTTAACCTCATAGCCCTGCGCCGTCTTTGCTTCAAAGTAGCACGCGGGAATCCGGTCGATGGCGTCGACAAGACTGCCGGAGAAGGAAATGCTCAGCTCCCACTCGTCCTGCGCATACCGCGAAATGGCGCGGAACTGCTTTTCAAGCTGGTCGACAAAGGTCACATAGTTTTCCTCCTGAGAGACCAGCACAAGCGCCTCGTTCGCCACGTCGACCGCGTAGATGCCCTTCAGATCGGGCAGCGGGCGGGAAAGGTGCTCGTTGATGACCACCTGATAGGCGTTGAGCTCCTGCAGCGCGCTGCTGCCTTCAATTTCATTGATGGTCAGGAGAATGACGGCGAAGAACCTTCCGTCGAGGCGGATGCCAATCCGCCCGAACGCCTCCATCGCCTCCTCCGCGTCGTGGAAGCCGCCGAACAGCAGCCGGTGGAACAGCGCGGATCGCACCGCGGGCCGCCACTCCTCCGCCTGCACGGCAAGCGTTTTGTTGTGTTTCATGATTTCCTGAATCCGTCCGTTGATGTAATCCGTGGTGGGCTCCTCCCCGGCGTTTCCCGTGTCCTCGAGCAGACGCGCGAGGCCAAGCCAGGGCGCGGAAGTCTTGACTGCGAACAGAACGGCGAGCCCAAGGCCTGCGGCAATGGTGAGCGTGACGATCACGATAAACAGGATACGGATGCCGCGCAGACTCTCCACAATCTCGCTCTCTGCAATTCTCGAAAAGTATACGCCGTCGAGGTGTGCGGAACGCTGATAGGCGACGAGACAGCGCTCGTTCTCAATATCGGCAATAAAATAGCCGCTGCTGTCCGCGATCTGATCGGCGTACTCTTCCCGGAAGGCGCGGGCTTCGCCGGCGGGCGCACCGAAAACAGCTGTTTCGCTGACGAAGAAGGTCTTCCCCTGCTGCACGGCGTCCAGCGGGGCGGTAAGCTGCGCGGGATCGAGCAGAATATTGACGCCGGCGGACGTGCCGTCTGTGCATTCAGAAAAGTTG
>CASFAA010000042.1 GCA_949292505.1 uncultured Oscillospiraceae bacterium | reverse complement strand
CAGTTCTACTGACCGTCATTCCTACATGAGGCGTTTTTTATTCATGTCTACTAATCTTGGGACTGTTCACACCCGAAGGGACACGTTCACTTTCTTTATATAGGAGGAGCGGGGCCGTCAGCCGCTTGTCCTGCGCGCGGCGAGCCACGCCGCGCCGAGAAGCCCCGCCGCATTTCCCAGCGCCGCCGGGCGCAGCCGCACGGCGCGGTACGCCAGCATCAGCTGCGGGCGGACAAGCTCCGGTAGCCGGGCGGCAAGCCACGGCTCCTGCAGGATTCCGCCGCCGAGGACAACGCATGCCGGGTTGAAGCAGTGAATCAGAGACACGAGGCCATAGGCGATTTCCCGCGTCCACGCGTCGATCACGGCCTGCACTGCGGGCTCCGCGCGACGAGCGAACACAGCGCGGCCGCTGGAGAGCGACGAATCGAGCTGCGAGGCGCTGCGCACAAGCGCGGAGACGGATGCATAGCTTTCATAGCAGCCTCGCCCGCCGCAGCCGCATGGCAGGCCGCCCGGGTGCGTCAGTAGGTGGCCGAATTCTCCGGCCGAGCAGCCGCTCCCGTGATAGAGTTCCCCGCCGATCACCACTGCGCCGCCGATCCCCGTGCCGTACGTCAGGCAGAGGAAATCGCGCTCCCCGCGCGCCGCCCCGTACTGCATTTCGCCGATTGCTGCCGCGTTGACGTCATTCTCGACGGCGGCTGGCACGCCGAAGCGCGCTTCAAGCCGCTCCCGGATGCGCATCCCGGTGTAGCCGGGCAAATTTTCGTTCGCAAAGAGGATGGCCCCCGTCTCCGGGTCGACCTGCCCGGCGGTGCTCACACCGATCCGGTCAAAGCCCGCTTCCGAGGCAGCAATCTCCTCCGCGAGCCGCAGAACAGCCTCCCCGCCCCGGGACGCGGGCGTGGGCGTCTCACGCAGGCGCGCAAGCCGCCCGTCCGTGACGACGCCCGCCTTGATGGACGTGCCGCCGATGTCGAGCGCCATCACCCGCATGAGGGAGCCCCCCTCTCTCCGTACCACGTGGGCGGCACGGGCGCGCCGTCGCCGAACAGGTCCGGATTTTTGGCGAGAAGCTCGAGCGTCACGCGGAACAGATCCTTTTCGCGGAACAGCAGCGTCCGCGCCGCGCCGAAGGACGTCTCACGCAGCAGGCCGCGCCACCGCATAACCGGCTCAAGCTTGACATAATAGTCGGAATTTGCGTTTTCGTGCCGGAAGGAGGGGACGGCAATCTCCGTCCCGTCGGCCCGGCGCACCCGCAGCGCCTGCTTCTCCCGGGAAAGCCGGTTCGGCACGCGGGCGACCTCCTCGATGCAGTGTACCGACGTGTTGCACGCGAAGGTAACACCGATCATCATGACCTGGGCGTCGCGCCGCTCCAACTCGCCGTAACACGAGCCGGGCGCGCACGGCGTGTCAAAGCGCTCCTGCCCGGCGGCGAATTCCTCCGCCCCTTTTCCGTACACGCACAGCGAGTGGGTCGGGTGAAGCGTGCGGATCACGCCGGGGCGTCGGCGGAACAGATCGGGCAGAAGGCCGACGCACGGCTTCGTCGCAAGCACGTCGAACAGCGGGTTCTCCGCGCCGACGTTCGCCCAGGTGTGGCACGGGATGACGAGCAGGCCGTCCTCCATATAGGACATGAGCGCGTCAAGCACCGCGTCCGGCCCGCCGTCCACCGGGCCAATCTGTTTCATCGACAGATGACACAGCAGAACGCCGTGCGGATCGATGCCGGCGCGGCGCAGATCCTCCCGAAGGGAGTCCGCCGTGGCCGCGCAGCGTTTCTCCATCTCATCACCCCATATTCTCCACAAAGTGGCGCGTGATCTCGCGCGGGCGGGT
>CASFAA010000041.1 GCA_949292505.1 uncultured Oscillospiraceae bacterium | reverse complement strand
TCGGCGTCGGCGGAACGATCTCGGTCGAAAACGAGGACGGCGAGCTCGTTGGCTTCACGGTGACGGGTATTGTCGAAAACTATGTCTATCACTATCTGTATATTTCTCCTGAATTATACGAAGAGAAGATGGGCGAGCCGTTCGAGGCGACGGAGCTTGACGCCGTCTGCACGGAGACGGACGAGGCGGCGCGCGAGGCGGCTGCGGCCTCCCTGCAGGAGCAGGAGGGCGTCTCGACGGCGGGCTTTACGGAGGACACGAGGGCGTCGTTTGACGATCTCATCGAAAGCCTGAATTCCATCATTGCGGTGATCATTTTCTGTGCCGGAGCGCTCGCGTTTGTGGTATTATATAATCTGACGAACATCAACGTGACGGAACGCCAGCGGGAGCTGGCGACGATCAAGGTGCTCGGCTTCTACGACGGGGAGGTTGCGGGGTACATTTACCGCGAGACGTCGCTGCTGACGATCCTCGGCTGCGCCATTGGGCTTGTGCTGGGTATCTTCATGCAGTCGTTCGTCATCCAGACGGTGGAGGTCGACATGGTGATGTTCGGCCGGACGATTGAGCCTCTGAGCTTTGTGTACAGCGCGCTGCTGACGCTGCTCTTCGCGGTGGTGGTTGACTTCGTGATGTTCCCGAGGCTCAAGAAAATCGATATGGTCGAGAGCCTCAAGTCTGTGGATTGAGAGAGTACCGTCCCGCCCGGGACGGCTGAGGAGTGCGGAACGCTTGAAAATCGAGGATCTTCGCAACATTTACACCAGCAGCCGCGTCGAGCTCGTCGAGCTGACGGGCGAAGCGCTGTGCTATGCCGAGGAGAAGGAGGAGGAGGGGCACAACAGCCTGTTCCTGCTCGAGTACAACCGGCACACGAAGCGCGAGCGCGTGATTACGAACTATCTTCTGAACGACCCGTCGTTCGTCCACCACTATTTCCCGTTTCCCACGACTATCCTGCTCGTGCTCGAGGACGGCGGGAATGAGATCTGGGCGGCGGCGATCGACAGGGAGAGCGGGCGCGAGCGCAGCCTGACGCGCCTCGGCCTCGTGGGGAGCTTCTGCGGCTGCATGGCGCTCGACGACGCGCGCCTCCTCGTGTGGACGCGGGAGGACGAAGCGTCGGCATCGCTCTTTTCGGAGTACCGCCGCGAGACGGGGCTTGACCGCGTCTGCTGCCTGTGCGACCTTGAGGAGGAAAGCTGCCGTTTTGTGCGCGACCCGCGCATTGCCTCCGCGCAGCCCGGAGGGGTCATCCCGTGCCGGATGCGCGGCGCGGATCAGCTCCTCGTGCTCGAGCCGTACGGCGACGAGGCGGAGAAGGCGAAATGCTTCCGCGACCGGCGCTGGCTCGGCGACGACGTGAACGACAACGTCTGGCTCTGCCCGGCGCTCGACTTCGTCGTCTCGTGCAAGGCCGGGGAGCCGCGGGCGCCGATGGAGCTTGTGCTGAGCGTCGGCACGCAGGGGCTTCTGCGGTACGCCGGGATGGACGCGCAGGGGATCTATTTCCGCGCGAAGTATTATCCTGACAACGACGAGCGGCTCGTCGTGATGCGCAGCGCCGACGGCGCGAAGGAGGCCGTCTGTCCGCTCCCGCAGGGGGAGAACGTGCGGCTGCTCTTTCTCTCGGACGGCGTCGGCCCATTCCGCGCGTACGCCGTCGAGGAAGGGGAGAGCGAGTGCGTCTGCACCGGCGTGCTGCGCGCCAATTTGACCGCGAAATACTCGAAGGAGCTCGGCGAGCTCGTCTCCGTCGTTGAGGATCGCTACCTCGTCGCGCGGTACATCCTCTCCGACGAGACCGATTCGTTTGAATTCCACACCGTCCTCGACGCGAAGACCGGCAGCCAGCAGAGCTACGAATGCCGCTGCGCCGTCCGCGGAGGCACGGTGGCCCTGTACTGAACGCCCCTCTCAGGAGGAAAGACATAAACTCGCCCCCGGCGCGTTCCCATGCGGGAAACGCCGGGGGCGAGCGCGTTATACGCCGCGGGCGGCGGAGGGCGGTACGCCGATGAACAGCTTCGGGCCCCTGGACTTCCGCGCAGCCGCTGAAACGTCAATTTCTTGTTTCTCAAACCGCGAATTGATGGTTCAGACGCGGCGCCGCCGCAGGGCGCTGCACTCACTCCGCGACACGGAGAAAGGTCAGCGTGAGCTGACCGTCGCGCGCGGCGGCGGAACCGGAGTATTGCAGGGAAAAGGTTGTGCCGGACGGGGCGACCACAAAAAAGCTGGAGGAACCGCAGGCGCTCGAGCCGTTGTCCGTCGTCGCAAAGTAGACGCCGACGCCGGTATTCGGGCTGCCGTTGTACGACGGCGTTACCTGCATATAGTTCGGCGACGAGAAGACCACCGAGACGCTGAAATGCACCAGATACGTCCCCGCCGCGAGGCTGACGCTCAGATAATCCGGCGCTCCCGTGATGTGGCCCGTCGGGTCGGGGATGCCGGGCAGGAGCGGGATCGGCGCGTTGATCGAGAACTGTCCGAG